>WHTR01000030.1:0-13560 GCA_009377635.1 Chloroflexota bacterium | reverse complement strand
CTACGCTGGATCCGACGGCGCCAGGTTCAACGTGAGTCTGACGTCTTCATCCGGGGCAAAGAACGAGCAGGAGGCGGCGATCTATGTCGATAATCTCAAGGCGGCAGGCTTCGACACATCGCACGAAATCCTACCGGCGGCACAGCTCAGGGACGCGGAGGCACGCGCGCTGATTCCGGGGCTGTCCAACCGCGGCGGCGCTCCGGAGCTCTTCTGGTTCACGAGCGAGAACATCGCGCGGCCCGATAACCGCTGGCGTGGGGAAAATCGCGGCGGGTGGTCCAATGCGGATTACGACCGGGCCTACGCCGCGTTTCAGAACACGCTGGAGCAGTCCGAGATCGTCCGGCTGACCGCCGAGATGGAACGGGTGTTCACCCAGGAGGTGCCGTCGATCGTGCACTACTTCCAGCCGACTGTCGAGGCCCACGTCGCTGCGATCAAGGGACCGGTGGCCCAGGAGACCCCGAACGCCGGCGGCGGCGGACCGCTGCACATGGAACAGTGGGAGTGGCGGCCGTAGACCCTGACTTCAAGGACCTAGTCGGCGCAATGGGGGCTGGCTGACGTGTCCGTCAAAGACAAAGTAGTCATCGTAACCGGCGGCGCACAGGGCGTCGGACGGCAGATCGTTCGGACGTTCGCGGCGGAGGGCGCGCGTATCGCCATCGCCGACATCGCACCCTTCGACAACGTGCTCGCAGACATCAAGCATCACGACGTGGACGTGCTGCCGATCCACGCGGACGTCCGGGAGCCAGACCGTGTTCGGTCGCTGATGGAGCAGGTACACGGCCGCTTCGGCCGGATCGATGTGCTGATCAACGATGCCGGCATCGTGACCCACTTTCAGTGGGGCATCCCGCGCTGGCCGCGTATCGCCGAGATGGAGCCGGACTTCTTCGAAAAGGTCATGCGAACGAACTTGTTCGGCACGTTCCTGTGCACGAAGCACGCGCTCCCCCACATGGAAGCGCAGCGCGCCGGCCATATCATCAACTTCGGCCAGGGGAACGTCGGTCGAGGCAACCGGGAGCACAGCGAGGGCGCCACCGTGTACCATGTATCCAAGGTTGCGATCCGTGCCTTCACGCAAGAGGCGGCCGCGGAGGAGCGCGCCTACAACATCTGCATCATGAGCATGGGCCCGGGCGGAGAGGAGCTGAACGACAGCCGCCGGGGCATCGCGACCCATGAAGCTCCCGAGGATGCCAGGGCGCGCATGCGGCTGGTGGAAGACGTCGTCAGCAACCGCTTCATCATCGCCTCCGAGGCGCCGATGGAGTTCAGCGGCCACATGGTGCAGATCCGAAACGGCAAGGTTGTCCTCGCGCCAGACGAGCAGCCGTAGCGTTTCGCGGCTCCATCGCGCGCACTGTTCTTGCCGCCGCACGGTGCCGCGGTAGACGATAAGCACCTCCAGCCCTGCTGCCGCCCTAGTGGACGTACGCTCAGAAGGATGAAGACCACAATGCGCACCCGACCTGCTCGGCCCAGCTCGCGCCCGACCGCGAACGCGGGGTACCGCTAATCGCTATGTTCTCCACCTCCGAAACCGTCCTCACGCGCCGGGACGATGTGCGAAACCTGGCGATCATCGCCCACGTGGACCACGGGAAGACGACGCTCGTGGACGGTATGCTGCGGCAGAGCCACGTGTTCAGGGCAAACCAGGACGTGATAGAGCTCGTTCTCGACTCGAATGCCCTCGAGCGCGAGAAGGGAATCACGATCCTGGCCAAGAACACGGCGGTCCGATTTCGGGGCATCAAGATCAACATTATCGACACGCCCGGCCACGCCGACTTCTCTGGCGAGGTCGAACGGGTCCTGAACATGGCAGACGGGTGCCTGCTGCTCGTCGACGCGGTGGAGGGCCCCATGCCCCAGACCCGATTCGCCCTGGGCAAGGCCTTGCGCCTCGGCCTGAAACCGATCCTCGTGATCAACAAGATCGACCGCGCCACTGCGCGGCCGATAGAGGTACTGGACGAGGTGCAGGATCTGTTCCTCGACCTGGCCACTGACGTGGACCAGCTCGACTTCGACGTCGTCTACACGAACGCGAAGGAAGGAACCGCGACACTGGATCCGAGTCGGTCCGGCGTCGATCTCGCGCCACTCTTCGAGGCCATCGTCGACGGCATTCCCACGCCCACCGTCGACGTCGATCGCGGCTTTCAGCTCGTCGTCAGCAACATCCGCGCCAACGAGTACCTCGGGCGTACGGCGATCGGCCGGGTCGCGCGTGGACGCGTGCGACGAGGGAATGCCCTGGTGCGCATCGACCGTGAGGGCCGGGTGGTGCGCCAGCGCGCGAGTGACGTCTTCGCATTCGAGGGGCTAGACACCGTCGCCGTGGAGGAGGCGGAGGCCGGCGACATCATCCTGCTCAGCGGCATTGCCGACGTCCAGATCGGCGATACGATCGCCGCGGCGGAGACGCCCGATCCGCTTCCTCGCATCCAGATCGAGCAACCTACGGTTCAGATGACCTTCGGTGCAAATACCTCGCCGTTCGTGGGCCGAGAGGGAACCTTCGTCACGTCACGCCACCTGCGCGCGCGCCTGCTGCGGGAGCTCGACACGAACGTCGCGCTGCGCGTCGAGGAGGGTGAATCGCATGACGTGTTCCTGGTCTCTGGGCGGGGGGAGCTCCACCTGGCCATCCTCGTCGAGACCCTCAGACGAGAGGGATATGAGCTGCAGGTCTCCCGCCCACGAGTCATCCCACAGGTCATTGACGGTGTCCTCTGCGAGCCAATCGAGCACGTCGTCATCGACTGCCCCGAGATGTATGTGGGATCGCTCGCGGTCGAATTGACGAGTCGATTGGGACTGCTACGCCACCAGCAGAGCGATGGTCGCGGGTACGCACGGCTCGAATACCGGGTGCCGACACGTGGCCTCATCGGATTCCGCGGTGTCTTTCTGACGCTCTCCCACGGTGAGGGAACAATTTCCAGCGCCATCGACGGATTCGAGCCGATCGGCGCTGAGATCGGACAGACCAGGACAGGCGCCCTGGTGGCGACACATCCAGGGACGGCGACCGCCCACGGACTCAACAACGCGCAGGAACGCGGCCAGACGTTCATCGTGCCCGGTGCCCTCGTATACGAGGGCATGGTGGTGGGGATTTCCCGCTACCCGCAGGACGTTCCCATCAACGTCTGCAAGGAGAAGAAGCAGACAAACATCCGATCGTCGACGGCCGACATCGCCGTCAAGCTCTCCCCACCGCTCCGCCTCTCCCTCGAGGAGTCGCTGGCATGGATCGGGGACGACGAGCTTGTCGAGGTGACCCCGACGACCATACGCATTCGAAAGCGCCTCCTCAGCGCGGAGGACCGCCTGAAGGCGCGCAAGGACCGCGGGCGGGACCAATAGAATAGAGAAGTAGTCTGGCCCGCCAGTCTACGAAGCAGCAACCGGCTCGCGCAGCTCCTCCGCGCCTGCCAGCTCAACGGCGAGCTGCTGGCCGGTCGACACGAGGTCGCGGCCGGCGCCATGAGCTGCAGCAAGGCGCTCGACGACGCCGCTGATCTGCCCCGCGGGCACCTGCTCCAGCACCTTGACGCCGGCCCGCGCGCCGATGCCGGCCCTCCCCCCAACAAACACGTCATACACTTCGATCACCTCGCCGTTGACGCGCGCCCTGCCCCCCTCGAGACCGATGTCGGACACCTGGTGGTTTGCACAGCCCGCTGGGCAGCCCGACCAGCTGATGGAGATCGGCCGCCCCAGCCGCCCGGCACGATCGACGCGTTGGGCCACTTCCGACGAGATCCCCTTCGTCTCGGCGAGGGCGAGATCGCACGTTCCAAGCCCAGTGCAGCTCACGGAGCCCCGGAGAGCCGGCTTCGGATCGGGTCTCAGCTCATCGAGCAGGGGCTCGTTGAGGAGTGCGGGGAGCTTCGAATCGGGAACGTGGGGCAGGATGAGGTTCTGCCCCGGCGTCATCCGCAGCTCCTCCCGGCCATACGCGTCTGCGAGATCGGCAGCCATCATCATCTGGGCCGTCGTGATGCGCCCAATCGGAACGGACAACCCAACGCTGTACACGCCCGTTTCGCGCTCGGGAGCGATGCCCACGTGATCCGCATGATAGGCCCCGCGGGCGTCCCGCCCGGCGTGGGCAAGCGAGCGTCCCATGCGTTCCTCGAGCGCACTGCGGAAGCGACCGAGTCCCCACGCCTCGAGCAGAAAGGCAAGACGCACGCGGGCGCGCGCCTCGCGGGATCCATGGTCGCGGAAGAGGAGCGCGATCTGAGCGGCAAGCTCAGCGGCCTCGCCAGGCTCGACGAAGACGTCCAGAGGTTGGGCTGGCGTGAAACCTCCAGACCCATTCTTGCCGCCGACGTACACATTGAAGCCAACCCGTACTGTGCCATCTTCCATTCGGACGGCTGGACCCATACCAATGTCCTGCGTCTCGAGATGCACGCAGTTGTCTACGCACCCGGTGATGGTCACATTGAACTTGCGCGGCAGGTTCGAGAACTCCTGGTTGCCGACGATCCGCTGAGTGAACGCGCGAACGACCGGCGAGGCGTCCAGGAGCTCGTGGGTCGTAATGCCAGCAAGCGGGCACCCCATGACGTTTCGAATGTTGTCCATACCCGTTTGCCGAGTATCGATGTCGACGGCGGCCAGGCGCTCGAGCATGGCCGGCGCGCTCTCGATTCGGTACCAGCGCACCTGGAACTGCTGTCGCGTCGTGAGATCCACCTCGCCCCGCGCAAAGTCGCTGGCCACGCTCGCAACAGCGCGGACCTGGGCCGACGTCGCGATGCCGTTCGGGATGCGGATGCGCAGCATGAAAAACCCAGGGATGTGGCGGCGGAAGAAGATCCCGAACCACTTCATTCGGATCTTGTCCTCGTCGCGGATAGATTCCCAGCCTTCCCGCGCGCAGCGCTCAACGTCCGGCCACGCGTCAAGCCCGTCCTTCGCCGCTTTGACCTCTTCAAACTTGTTCACGAGCTCCCCCTCACGTCTCAATGGACTCCGCTGCTGGAACGCCTTGCTGACCGGCCTCCGGGCCGGGAAGATTCGTTGGACTACCGCGTCGCCGCCTGTGCCTCGCGCGACATGCCGCTTGACATTGGCTCCGGATCCGCTTGGAGGTCGGGCGGCCGCGCCGTTGCTGCCACTCTGATGGGAGAAGAGAACCAGTAGAGACCACCTACGAGAAGGGCTCCGCCGATGATGTTTCCGAGCGTGACCGGCACGAGGTTCTGGACGTAGCCGACCCAGGACACCGCGTCGCCGTGGGGCTGGAACAGCGCGATGCCAAGCAGCGTCATGTTGGCGATGCTGTGCTCGAATCCGGCGCCGATGAAGGCGAAGAGACACCAGAAGATCAACACGAGCTTGGCCAGATCATTCGTGGTGCGCATCGAGCACCAGACCGCGAGACACACGAGCCAGTTCGCGAGAATGCCACGCGCGACGGCAGTGCCGAAGGGCAGGCTCATCTTGGAGGCCGCTGCGCTCTCCACGAATCCGCGCTGAGGGTCTCCACCGAGAACGCCCGATTGGGCGATCAGCCAAGCCAGTGCGAGCGACCCGGCGAGGTTCCCAATGAACGACCAAGTCCACACCGTGCCGAGCTGCATCAGAGTTGCCCTCCTGGTGAGGACGCCGACGGTCAGCACCATCGCATTGCCGGTGAACAGCTCCGATCCGGCGAAGATGACGAGCGTCAGGGCGACCCCGAAAGACGCGCCCATGACGACTTTCAGGAACGGGGAGTTCGCCGCGGCGAGCGGAGCACCGATCGCGAAGATGAGGCCGATGCCGAGACCCACATACGCACCCGCGAGTGCCGAGAGCACGAGATAGCGCGTAAGCGACGTCCCCAGCAGGCCATATTTCTTCTCCGATGCCGCTCCGACAGCAACGATGGTGTCCTGAACCATGTGCACCTCCTCCTGTTGATCCGTCCACACCTGTCCGGAACCAATAAAAAAGCGCCCGCGCCGCCCCGGGGGGCCTGCGTCCGAGCGCCCAGTTGACTGGCTCAGTCGGCTCTTCAGCTTTCGCTATTCAGCTCTCGTCAAGGATAGGATGGACCGCGCTCCGCCTCGTATGGTTCAGGCCTACGAACTTCGCCCGCGGGGGTCGTACAGTCTGCCCAAAGTGGGTTCGGCAGACTGATCGCTCCCGCATACGGTCCGCGGGTGACCATGTTCGGCGCAATGGTGCCACGATCGCAGCCGCGCCTCGAAGCGGGATGGGCCACCGAGGTAAGGAGAGGTGTGCTCGCCGGCCACTGGGGGCGGCGCACCGGTTACAATGGTCCGATCCTCACTCGCTTTCAGGAGAACCGATGAGCGTTATCGAGCAGCACATCAAGACCTTCGAATGCGACGCCTGCAAGACGCAGATCGAGCAGGAGCCGCAGATCACCCAGATCGAGGGGTGGGTTCGCGTCGTGCAGCGGAACGGGTCCTCGACCCGCATGTGGGACTTCTGCTCCTGGGAATGCGTCGGCAGCGCGGTCGCCGATGGCGCCCCGGCTGAAGACGGGCTGACCATCGAGGACGAGCCGAGGGGGCGCCGCCGCCGCGCGGACTACTGATCGGGTCTCGTGGCGCTAGTCTCTCGCGGCCTCTCGGGCCGCCTCCCACGTAGGGTAGCAGTCCTGCAGATGGAAGAAGTCGACCACGTTTCCGCACACCATCTTGAAGATCTCGGTCCCCGGAACGCCCGCGAACACGCGGTCGATGCTCTCCCGGGACTCCGGCCAGCTCGACTCCTGGTGTGGGAAGTCGCTGGCCCAGATCAGACGGTCGACCCCTATGTGGTGGCGTAGCTCCACGCCCGCCCGATCGGTCTGGAACCCCCACAGGCAGTGCGCGCGGAGGTACGCGCTTGGCTCTCGATCGAGCCGCGGCATGCCCAGGAGCTTCTCGGCCCACGGCCAGTGGCGTTCGTAGCGCTCGTCCGCCTGCTCGTAGAAGTGCGGGATCCAGCCGATCTGGTTCTCAGCGAAGTCGATCCGGAGGTTCGGGAATCGATTGAACACGCCAGCGAACAGGAGCTGGACGGCGTTGATGCCGCCGAGGCGGCAGAACTTGTCGTTGGCCACCTGCGTGACGATTCCGCCCCGGCTCGATCCGTCGGCGGTAAGATCTTTCGGGTACCGAAACAGCGGGCCCGCTCGCGACCCACTCCGGTT
The DNA here is from genome assembly GCA_009377635.1 of Chloroflexota bacterium. GTDB lineage: Bacteria > Chloroflexota > UBA6077 > UBA6077 > SHYK01 > WHTR01. The sequence continues at coordinate 6,374 of WHTR01000030.1, read as the reverse complement.
GAGCTGCACGTGGACCGTTACCGGCACGTCCATGTCGACGGCTGCCGCCCAGAACCTGTCGTCCTCCGGCGTCGGATAGCCCTTCCCGCTCGGGAACGTCCCGAGGACGACGGTCCGGAGCCCAAGTTTCCGGCAGCGCTCCATCTCAGAGACGCAGTGATCGACAGTCGTCCACGGCAGCACGCCGACCCCGATGAGCCGCTCGGGAGCGTCGCTGCAGTAGTCCTCCGCGAGCCAGCCGTTGTAGGCCTGAACGACCGACCGGTAGGCACTGTCGTCCTCGATCGAGCGCCAGAGCGCGGGCCCGGCCACCTGAGCCGGAAACAGGACCTCGGCCGAGACGCCGTCCGAATCCTGCTCGCGCACGCGCTGACTCCCCGGGCCCGTCCCGGGCGTCTCGTCGTAGCGCTGGCCATTAGGCGTCCACACGTCGCGTCCCTTGCCGCCGTACAGATCAGACGAGTTGCGACGGAGTGGCGATCCCTCCACCAGCCACGCATCGACGCCGTCCTCCGTGCGAATGACGCGGGGAGCGCGGTCCCGGTGCTTCTCCGGGACGCGCCCGATCCAGTTCTTCGAGTCAACCTCCAGATGCGAGTCGCCGGACACAATCGGGTGACCCAGGTCCATCGATGATCTTCCCCTTTCCGGATCGGGAGCCTGGCCACACGGCCCTGCGCCCCACAGATGACAAGGCATGGACAGGACATCGGTCGCTCCGCTTCCGACGGGGGCGTGGGGCGCGGCTCCGTCGCCACCTCAGGCGTCACGACGACCCGTGGTGCTTCGGCAGCATCTCGGCCGTCGTTTGCCGGGGCCCGACACTCTCGAAGTAGGCACCAGTTTCGAGGTCATAGCGGCCCTGGAGATGCTCGCCGGCCTTCTGGCTCCGGACGATGACTGCCACCGTCCGCTCTCCGACAGTCACCTCGGCGTGCACCTCATATGGCTTCACGAGGTCGATGTCCCCACGGCCCACGAGCACGTCCGTCGCGCGGCGAATTGGCCGGTAGTCCGGCTTCAATTCGTCATCGAGGCGCTTGTAGCGCTCAACCCGCTCGCTCCCGTCAAGCACGCCGTAGAGCGTGAATATGTGCCCGTGGTCGTGGATGCGGGTGCGTTCGCCTGCTTGGCGTCCGCCGCCCTTGGTGAGGCCGTTGATGGCGAAGCCGTAGTCCGGGTCCTCATAAAAGAGCAGATTCTCCGCTCGGCCGTCCATCGCGACGCAGTCCGGCCAATGCTTCGATGCCTCCTGAACCTCCGGATCGGCCAAGAGCTCCGCCAGGACTGGTCGCAGTAGCTCCCAGCGCCGATCCAGATCTGACTCCTCGGCGAACAGATCACGCGCCTTCGCGATGAAGCGCTCCATCGCGTTCGGTGTCCTTGTCTCAACTGGCATCGCTCTCTCCTTCGTGGCGGACGCGCCGCCCGCTCGACTCACCGCGATCCATTCGCGCCTTTATGTCACCGCGGCCCGCTCGGGTACCGCGTAGAAGCGCGCGCAATTATCCCACAGGATCTTTCGCTTCTCGTCGTCACCCAGTGGCAGTTTGAGGAAGTTGTCAACCGCCTCCGGGTATCTCGAGTCGCCGTGTGGGTAGTCGGTTGAGAACACGAGCTGGTCGCAGCCGAACTCGTCGATCGTGTAGCGCGCCGGTCCCTCGTCTGGCTCCACCGAGACCCAGCACTGGCGCTTGAAGTATTCACTGGGCGGCTCCCTGAGGTCCCCCATGAAGATGTCCCCTTCGCGTTCATAGCCTTCATCTGCGCGCCAGAGCAGCCAGGGCACCCAGGAGCAGTTCGCCTCGAGGAATGCCACCCTTAGCTTGGGATGGCGCGCCAGAACGCCGCCACAGACCAACGCGCCGAGGGCAAGCATGTTCTCAACCGGCTGGGAGTAGATGCGTCGGATACCGAAATTGGAATCGAAAAGGTCCCCCGTCTGACGAGACTGTGAGCCAGTTGCCTCATGGAAGCCCACCGGAACCTCCAGCTCCTCGAGGGTGTTCCACAACGGCTCGTAGTACGGGTCATACCAGTTGTGCCCGTTCACGATGTTGGCCCGAAGGAAGATCGACCGAAAGCCGTAGTCCTTGACGACCCGCCTCGTCTCCGCAACAGCGTCATCGACGTCGTAGATGGAGACCATGCCCGCGCCGAGCAGCCGGGCGGGATTGGCTTGGCAGAAGTCGCACAGCCAGTCGTTGTACGCCCGAGCGATGGCGTTCGCGAAGCGGGGGTCCATGTTGGGCCGGGTTAGGACGCTCAGCCCGCGGGTGGGGAAGAGGACAGCGACATCGATACCCTCCCGGTCCATCGCCTCGAGCTGGCAGTCCGGGCCCCAGCCGCGCTCCGCGTGGTCCCGATAGAGGATCTGGTTGCGCTCGAAGTTGTGGCCTTCGTGTGGGGCGCCACCGTTCCGCGACGCACTTGGCGGATCCGTCGGGAAGAAGGTCCGAAGGTCACGCACATTAATTGAGGTCAGGCCGACCGGTGCAATGTCGCGGAACTCGGAATCGATGTAGCGCTTCCACAGGTCAGGCGGTTCCATGATGTGCATATCACTGTCGAGGATGTGGAACCCGTCCTTCGCCATCGTCTCTCTCCTCCATCGCGTCTCAGCGCTCGAGACCGCGTAAGCATGTGGCCTCCCTCAGCGCGCGACTGCGCCTTCTCGTTCCTCCGAGCACATGGCCGGAACGATCGTCTCGCGCCAGCGGTCGTCGCGCGGCAGAATGCGATCGATGGCTCGGGCGCGGTTGTAGGCGACGCTCTGCGCACCGAGGGGTTCGTCCCCTCGTTCGACGGCTCCGATGGCTTCGAGCAGAAGCTGCCGCGTGACGATGATCGCCCGGTCTGCAGGGCCAAGATGCTCCTGACTGCGATCCACGATCGGGCCCATGCTCTCCTGGACCGCCCGGTCCTGGGTGTTTGTGCCTGGGATACCCGAGAAAGTCCGGGTCGCCTGCACCGGGCGATCAATCATCCAGCTATTGTCCTTGTTCGCGTACGATCGGAAGCCGTGGTCCCAGTCGACGGAATCGCGGCCGTTCCCGAATCTGCGCTGGTCCATCTGCTCTTCGGATAGGGGCGCAACTCCGTAGCTGTAGCTCCAGTTCCAGACCATGCAGGTGTAGTCGTCGAGCGGGACCCAGTGGTGTCCGGAGATAATGGGCTGGACGGGTCCACCGCGTCCAACCTGGTTCGGCCGGACCTGCGTGAACGGCATGACGAAGTGGTAGCCACGTACGTACAGATCGGCTTCGTCGAGACTGCGCACGCCGTAGTACCGATAGCCGTAGTCGGTTGGATCCAGCTCGAGGTTCGGCGCGCTGCTCCGCACGAACGGTGACGTGATCGGATTGCCCGAGACGGCGTCCGAAGACATCGCCCGATGCAAGATCGGGGCGTGGGACGTGTCGATTCCACCCTCGAGGGCCTGCACCCAGTTGCATTCCTCCCGCACCTTCGTGACACTGCGGTGCGTGTCGGCTACGCGCAGGTACTCGAAGTCGGGTAGGGGGGGCAGGTGCTCCGGCGGCCCCATGAACGTCCAGACGATGCCGCCTCGTTCGTGGGCAGGATAGGCGGTGGTCCTGATCCTGCTGGCGAAGCCCACCGGCTCGTTCATCTGGTCAACACACTGCCCGGTGACGTCGAACTTCCAGCCGTGGTAGACGCAGCGCAGGCCATCCTGCTCGTTGCGGCCGAGCCACAGAGACGCACGGCGATGGGGGCACAGCTCAGCAAGCAGCCCGACACGCCCCCGGCTGTCGCGGAAGGCCACGAGATCCTCGCCGAGGAGCCGCACGCGAACGGGCGGACCATCGGGCGCGGGCAGCTCCCAGGAAAGCAGAGTCGGCGTCCAGTAGCGCCGGAGCGTCTGGCCCATCGGCGTCTCGGGTCCCACACCCGTTAGGAGCTGGTTCTCCTCATTGGACAGCATCTGCGGATCCTCCCGGTTCGTGGCCCGCGCCGGCGGGCGATGCGTCCATTCTATCACCCGATACCCGTGCCACCCGAATGGGACTGCAGGCCTGCGCACGCACGTCGGCGGTCGATTATTGGTAGAGATCGCGCGTCTCATCGAGCCGGCGGATCAACGGCTCGCGAACCTCCAATTGCGCATGCACCGGGGAGCGTGTATAACCGACATTCGAAGACGGCCGGGGGATCATGCGTCATGTTGACGATCGACTCCGACGCACACGTGATCGAGAGCGAGCGCACCTGGACCTACGTCGAGCACGAGAAACGAAGCCTCATGCCCACGCTCGTCACGGAGTCTGACGGCAACGGCTCGGCCCGGCAGTTCTGGGTGCTCGAAGGCCGGTCACATGGCCGAGCCAATATCGGCCTGGCCACCACCTCCAAGGAATCGCGGGAGATGGCGGGCGTCGAGGCTCGGATTCGCCACATGGACGAGCTGGAGATCGACGTCCAGGTCCTCTACCCGTCCCTCTTTCTGCGCCCCTTGACCAAGCGGTCGGAGACCGAGATCGCCCTCTGCCAGAGCTACAACCGATGGCTGGCCGACATCTGGAGCCAAGGCAAGGGCCGACTTCGCTGGGCAGCGGTGCTTCCAATTATGAGCATGGACAAGGCGCTTGCGGAGCTCAAGTTTGTCCGTGACCACGGGGCCTGCGCGGCCTTCATGCGCGGCATCGAGAACGACCTCACGCTGAACAACGCGTACTTCTTCCCGCTGTACGAGGCTGTCTCAGACCTCGACATCCCGAGATGATTCCGCTGCACGACCCTCGCCTTGACGCCCCGCGTATCCGGTGATAGGCTGCGAACGTCGGGAGGGCGGCGTGGACAATCTGATGCATCGGCTCGCCAATCAGCCGTCGGACGAGGACTGGTTCGACCCGGACTTCGTCGAACGCTGGCTCGCGCGTCAGCACGAGCGTCGGGGAGAGCGTGCCCGCCAGTTCGCCATGGTTCGCTCGCTCGTCCCTCGAGCCGCCGACGAGTACTTTCGATATATCGATCTCGGCGCCGGGGACGGCGCGCTCGACGAGGTCCTCCTCACGCGCTTCGTCAACGCCGAGGCAACGCTCCTCGATGGCTCGCCGACGATGATCGAGCGCGCCCGCGCACGACTGCGGCCGTTCGGCCAACGGGCAACCGTTGTGCAGGGCGACCTGACCACACCTGCATGGCTTGAGACGGTGCGCGGCCCGTACGATGTGGCTGTCTCGTCGATCTCGCTCCACAACCTCGAGGACCCGCGTCTCGTCCGGGAGCTGTACCGCGAAATCTGGTCCGTGCTTGCCGACGGCGGGCTCTTCATGAACCTCGAGTACCTTCGCGCGCCAAGCCGTGCCCTGTGGAGCTACTATGTTCAGGCCAGCGCAGACCCCGACGGATGGTCGATGCCCATCCGCGGGCTGCGCGACTACGTCGGAACACTGGACGAGCAGCTTGCCTGGCTGCGCGAGGCAGGGTTCGGGCCGGTGGACTGCTTCTGGAAAGAGTTTCGCCTGGGCATCTTCGGCGGCTTCAAGGGTCACGTTCACGAGTCAAGGAGCTAGCGCACGATGGTTGATCTCTCAGAGCGACCGGCGACCAGCACCTACCGGGGCATGCGCGAGTGGCTGCAGCGCGCCGACGCGATCGGCGAGCTCCGCCACGTCAAGGGCGCGACATGGCAGGAGGAGATCGGGCGCATCGCAGAGATGCTTACCCACACAGACGGCGCGCCGGCCGTGCTGTGCGACGAGATTCCAGACTATCCGAAGGGTTTCCGTGTGCTCCTCAATGCGAACGGGGAGCGCAGCCGCGTGGCCATCACCCTCGGACTCGATCCGACAATCGGTACCGAGGAGCTCATGGACTGGTTCGAGAACCGCATGAACGCGCTCCGACCGATCCCGGTCCGCGAGGTGACCAGCGCGCCAATTCTAGAAAATGTCGACGAGGGGGACAACGTCAACGTCCTCAAGTTCCCGGCCCCGTTCTGGCATCCCGAGGACGGCGGCCGCTACCTCGGCACGGGCTGCGTGGACATCACGAAAGATCCGGACAGCGACTGGGTGAACTGCGGAACCTATCGGGTCATGGTCCATGACGAGAGACGGGTCGGGCTCTACATCTCGCCCGGCAAGCACGGCCGCATTCACCGAGACACGTACTTCGCCCGCAACGAGCCGATGCCGGTCGTGCTCGTCGTCGGCGGCGACCCCATCCACTACCTCGCCAGCGGTATGGAGATCGCCCCGGAGGTCAGCGAGCTGGAGTGGGTCGGCGGTCTGCGGGGGGAACCAGTCGAGGTCGTCCGCGGCCACTACACGGGCCTGCCCATTCCTGCCCAAGCCGAGATCGCCCTGGAGGGCTTCGCCCATCCCAACAGCACGCTGATGGAGGGCCCG
>WHTR01000309.1 GCA_009377635.1 Chloroflexota bacterium | reverse complement strand
CGCGGCCGGCTTCGTCGTGCTCGGCGCCGGCGGCGTGTTGTCGGTGGTTGCCTACCGCCTAATGTTGCGCATCGCGCGGCTGCCCGAGGAACGCAGGGTGCTCAGGTGAGCGAGGTGGGCCGATGAACGCGCTGGGTGCGCTGGTCGGGTTGCTCGCCGGTCTCGGCCTGTTCCTGGTCGTCCGCGGGGTGCCGCTGCGCCGCGGCCCGTCCTTCGAGCAGCGGCTCGCGCCGTACCTGCGGGACGCGATGCCGCCGTCCAGGCTGCTGGTTGAGGGCGCCAGACCGTCCCCGTTCCCGGTGCTGCAGCGGCTGGCCGAGCCGTTTCTGACCGACCTCGCCCGCAGGGTGGAGCGCATCCTGGGCGGCACCGCGTCGGTGCGCCGGCGGTTGCACCGAGCGGGCTCCGAGAGCACGGTCGAGCAGTTCAGGATCGAGCAGGTCCTCTGGGGCGGCCTGGGACTGCTGGGCGGCGCGACGCTGAGCCTCGGGCTGCTCGCGCTCGGCATGGTCGAGCGGGTCCTGCCGCTCCTCCTGCTGACGGTCATCGCCGCGGCCTCC
>WHTR01000308.1 GCA_009377635.1 Chloroflexota bacterium | reverse complement strand
GGAACGCTTCGCCAGAACCGAGGCCGGAGGACATCACAACCGAGACGCCGCTGATAGACCCCACGGCGCCTTGACTGAAGGAGCCAGCGGTGAAGCCGGGCGACTGCGCGTCGCGAGGCGACACGGGGGCGAACAGCGGGCCGACGTCCCCGAGGATGTCGGGAGCGACAGCAAGGACGAGGCGTCCCTGGCCGCGGGTGCCGGTGTAGGCAGTGGCCGCAGCCGACCACAGAGCGGTCGCTATCGCGTCGGCGTCGGGGTCCGCGCCCGTGTTGACCGGAGTTGTCCCAGTCGTCGCCAGGGCGGCGGCCGTGGCGGCCTCCGTCTCGATCGCGTATTGCGACGCCAGATCGTTGACGACGATGTCGAACACCTGCGGCGAACTGAAATCGATGTTCTGCCGGGACACGTTGACGTAGCCACCGAAAGTGACGGCGTCCACGGTCAGGCGACTGATGACCATCGCCTGCGACACCAGCTCGGTCTTCTCGTCAGCGGGAAGACCTGCGGCGCCCTGGACGGCGACAGCGGTCCGCTGCGTCACCTTCGGACGGTGGAACACGTT
>WHTR01000307.1 GCA_009377635.1 Chloroflexota bacterium | reverse complement strand
TCCAGCCCCATGCGAAACCAGACTCAGATTTCGCAACAACAGGGGCCGGGGTGGGCGTTGCGTCAGCTATCGGAAACGTTTAAACAATCCATGAGCATTCTTGTTACCGGCGGTGCCGGATTCATCGGGGCGAATTTCGTGCTGGACTGGCTGGCCCAATCCGACGAAACGGTCGTCAACCTCGATCTGCTCACCTACGCCGGCAATCGCGAAAACCTGGCCTCGCTGGCCGGCGACGCGCGGCATGTGTTTGTGCAGGGCGACATCGGTGACTCCGCCCTGGTGGCCCAACTGCTCGCCCGGCACCAGCCCCGCGCCATTATCAATTTCGCCGCCGAGAGCCATGTCGACCGTTCCATCCACGGCCCGGAAGACTTCGTCCAGACCAACATCATGGGCACCTTTCGCCTGCTGGAAGCGGTGCGCGCCTACTGGAACAGCCTGCAAGACGAGGCCAAACAAGCCTTTCGCTTCCTGCACGTTTCCACCGACGAGGTCTATGGCTCGCTCGGCAAAGACGACCCGGCCTTTACCGAAACCCACCGCTACGCGCCCAACAGCCCGTATT
>WHTR01000306.1 GCA_009377635.1 Chloroflexota bacterium | reverse complement strand
GGCTGCGTCGAGCGGGGCGGGCCGTCGACCTTGTAGCCCTCGAGATCGCAGCGAACCATGTGTTCGGGCCGCATAGCCGCGAGAGCGTCGATCTCGTAGCCGCGCCCTTTGACAATGAACGTATCCGGCTGCGAGGGCACCCGCATGCTGGCGTGGCCGAGCGAGGCAAGGACGCCGGTGGCCAGCCCCAGCTCGGCGAGCATGCGATTGGCGACCGCTACCTGGTACTTCACATCCTCGATGTCGGTGCTCATAGCGCATGATCCTCCTTCTGACCAGCGTCGCACAGCTCTTCGTCAGTGCGTGCCACGCAAGCTAAGGTCGATGGTCCGGACGCGACCGGCGCGTGCGCACCGGGGCAAGGCGCTGGCGGGTTCAGGTCCTCCCCGAGCGAGCCCGCCGTCCGGATCCCCTGACTTGAGCGTGTCCGTTCACTTGTTCTTGCGCCCAGGCGCGCATCTGCTGGGATGGCTGCTCCACCAGTGACCGATGGTGCTGCCGAAGCCACTGCCGGAGCGTTTTCTTCCGGCCCTCCGAGCCGACCTCCGGCACAACCGTGCCCTCCCAC
>WHTR01000305.1 GCA_009377635.1 Chloroflexota bacterium | reverse complement strand
GGCGATCCACGTGATGCGCACCTTCCTCGCGGACGGCGCGATCACCTTCGAGGGCGACTTCTTCCGCTACAACGGCCTGTACACGTTCGCCCGCCCGGTGCAGGAGCCGTTCCCGATCAAGATGGGCGCGATGAAGGGGCCGCGCTCGTTCCAGACGGCCGGCGAGCTGGCCGAATATGGGCTGGAGCCCCGGCACCTGAGGACTATCCGCGGCGCGGCCGAGCGGGAGAGCGGACTGGTGGAGCAGGTCGTCGCGCCGATGTTGCGCCAGCGCGGCGCGGAAGCCCGCGGGCGGGCGGGCGAGACAGCGCGAGATATCGGCCGACTGACGGTGCGGTTGCATTCTGCCCTGGTCGAAGCGCGGCTTCGCCAGATCGGCGTGCGCTGATGGAGTGGTCGCCGCCATCGCGTCGGTGGCCACGGCGTGACCGGAGCGCGAAAACGGAGCCCGGACGGAGTGCAGGAGCTCGACCCGACAGCGCTGGTCGAGTGCCAAAACGGAGCGCCGGCGGAGTGCAGGAGCTCGGCCTGACAGCGTAGGGTGGAGATGTGCGTGAGCTAGACGTGGTCGGGGTTCGG
>WHTR01000304.1 GCA_009377635.1 Chloroflexota bacterium | reverse complement strand
TGCTCGTTGTCGTGCCGATACTGCGCGCTTGGCGTACGCGTTCGCACGCCTCAGAAGCGCGCCGGGTCGCGATCCTCCCGCCGCCCGAGGTAGCGACCAACGGTGCGCTCACGTTGTGGATGGGTCTGCACGCGATCCTGCGACCTGCGTGGCGCCGGATGTTGTCGGGGCAGCCACATCTCGCCTGGGAGGTCGTGGCCGAGCCCGACGCGGTCGCGATCTTCCTGTGGGTGCCGCGCACCGTACCGCCGGGGCTGGTAGAGCGCGCCGTTGAGTCGGCATGGCCGGGGGCAAGGGCCATGCCCGAGCCCACGCAGACTCTCCTCGACGAGACCGCCCCGGTCGCCGTCACCGAGCTCGTGCTCGCCGAGCCCGAGTGGTACCCGATCGGCGACGCCCCCGACGACACCGAACCGCTCCGACTCGCCCTCGGGACCATGACCGCTTTGGAACAAGGCGAACGGGCGGTGATACAGGTCCTCGCCCGCCCGGCCACGAGCGCCGCGCGCTTCCGCTTGCGGCGGGCGGCCCGGCATCTTCGCAAGTCGTCACCGCCGACGCCGTTCTGGGTGACCCAGCCG
>WHTR01000303.1 GCA_009377635.1 Chloroflexota bacterium | reverse complement strand
ACGTCTGGAGCACCTCGAGGAGACGCACGCCGTAGATTGCGCCAGTCGAGCCGGAAATGCCAATGACGAGTCGCATCGCTCGGAACGCTCCGTTGGATAAAGGCACATGTGGGTGCGCTCGCACCCGAGGCTGTCTAGCAGTGTAGCCGAATCGTCATCCTGAGCGAAAGGACCGTTAGATGACCCCGGCGTCCTGCAGCTCTTGCAGACGGTCCTTCGAGTAGCCGAGCAGGCCACAGTAGATCTCCTCGTTGTGTTCCCCCGGTCGAGGACCGAGGTGCTTCACGCCGCCGGGGGTCTTCGAGAACTTCGGGACCACGTTCTGCACCACGGCCTGGCCCAGCTGACTGTCGAGCACCCGGACGAGCATCTCTCTGGCCAGGTACTGCGCGTTCTGGAACACCAGCTCCATGTCAAACACCAGGGAGTAGGGGATCCCCCGGGGATCGAAGATCTCCGCGACCTCTTGCCGCGTGTGGCACGCGATCCACTCGGCGACAATGCCGTTGATCTCCTCGCGATGCTCGACGCGGGCGGGGTTGTCGAGGAACCTCGAGTCGTTGATCAGCTCCTGGCGGCTGATC
>WHTR01000302.1 GCA_009377635.1 Chloroflexota bacterium | reverse complement strand
GATCGGCCTTGCATCGCACGTTGCTTATTTCATTGGCAAGATGAGAACAGGAATCCTCGATCATCTGCAGGGGCATCATCCGCAGTACAAGAAAGACGACATCGGGGCTGTCGCGCTTTGGTCGGACTTCTACCCCACGGTTGTCGGCTACAAGAAATAGCCATGGGCGACCCGTCGGACCTCCTGATCGAGCAACGTTCTGCCCATGTGTTGCCGGCTAACAACAGCATGCAGCGGACGGCGCTGCGCGCCGCCGCTGATGCTGGGTGTTATAGGTCCAACCATTCATGTGACACATAATGTTTGAAAGATATCAAACAGCTTTCGATCAGGAGGTGAGACTATGGGCGTCTGTTGCGTGCCACGAGTGGGGCTTCGCTGAGCCATCAGAACAATTCTTTGAAAAACTGAACCAGAGGCTACCCTCCGGACTGGTTGCTACTATTGGGTTCGGAATCGACCGGGGTATTGTTGTCCCGGATGGTTGCACATTTCGAATTAAGGGCTTGAGCCAGACAAAAGGCCCTTATAACTGGTTCAGTCGTGACAACGTCAAACATAGACCCAATCCAAACTGGGAGTAC
>WHTR01000301.1 GCA_009377635.1 Chloroflexota bacterium | reverse complement strand
CTGGCCCATCTCCACCGACGAGGTGATCACCTGCAGGCTGCCGTCCGCGTCGAGCCGCATCGACGCGTGCGATGTGGACGGTGTGATGGTGGACTTGAGGATCACCGCGATCCCCTTGCCGCGCACCCGGTTCTCGTCCACGACGACGCTGCGGTCGTTGTCGTAGTCGATCGCGGTCGCGCTGCGTTCGAGCAGCTGCTCGTAGTGCGCCTCGGTCATCACCTCCCCGGTGGCGAACCGCGACCCCGGTTGCAGCAGGTTGCGTCGGCGATCTCGTCCATCTGCTGCTCGTACGCCCACGCCGCCTGGGACACGCCGTACCCGCGGTACGCGCCGGCCGGTGCCCGGTTGGTGTACACCGCGTAGGAGTCGATCCGCACGTTCGGGATCTGGTACGGCCCGGCGCAGCTGTACCCCCCGTTCTTGATCAGCCGTGGGCTGATGTCGCTGTACGCGCCGGCGTCGAAGTACACCCGCACGTCGCGGGCGACCAGCAGCCCGTCCGCGGTGACCCCGGTGCGCATGTGGATGGTCGCGGCGTGCTTGGTCACCGAGACGAACTCCTCTTCGCGGGGCAGCACGAGC
>WHTR01000300.1 GCA_009377635.1 Chloroflexota bacterium | reverse complement strand
CCACCTGGACGCCCGGCAGGTTGATGATCGGCAGGCCCTTCGCCTGGCGTGACGCATCGGGCAGGGTATGGACCTTGGTGATGAAGACACGCCCTCGGTTCGTGAAGAACAGGATGTTGTCGTGCGTGTTCGCGACCAGCAGGTGACGAACCGCATCCTCCTCCCGGGTGAGCATGGCGAGCTTGCCGCGGCCGCCGCGCCGCTGCGATCGGAAGGTGCCGATCGGCTGGCGCTTGATGTAGCCGCGCTGGCTCAGGGTGACCACCACGTCCTCGGCCTGCACCAGGTCCTCCGCCGTGAGCTCGCGGTTCACGTCGGCCTGGATGCGCGTCTTGCGATCGTCGCCGTACTTGCGCTCGAGCTCCGTGAGCTCGTCCTTGATGACCTGCAGGATCTTGCGTGGGTTGGCGAGGAGGTCCTCCAGGTAGTTGATCTGCTGGATCAGCCCCGCGTACTCCTCCTCGATGCGGGAGCGTTCGAGGGCGGCGAGGCGGCGCAGCTGCATGTCGAGGACGGCCTGCGTCTGGCGCTCGCTCAGGTCGAAGGGCGGCTCCTGGAGCTTCGTCCGCGCCTCTTCGGCCGATGCAGAACCG
>WHTR01000002.1:45299-91064 GCA_009377635.1 Chloroflexota bacterium | reverse complement strand
TCCTTCTCCGCCCTCGACACTAATTACCAGGTCATCTGTGTCTCACGCATTATTGCCAGAGAGGGGTCCGGCGAGCGCCGCAGCTATCTGCGCGCGAAGGGGATCAGGCATGTCGACGTCTACCCGGGCTGTGAGCTAGCGCCTAACGGCTCCGGTCCAAGGAACGTATGTACTGATCAACCAGATTAAGTATCGTTCTCTGGCTGACGGGAAAAGCCCGCGAGGTAATGCCTGACCGACCAAGTTGGGCGACTTCATGATCCTGCCCAACCCCCAATCCCCCGCCTTCCAATCAGGTGGTCGCGGGTTCGAATCCCGTCTCCCGCTCCAATCGACAAGTAGCGGTCATTAAAGAGGCTCCAAGTCGAGGACCGTGATAGGATGATCCAGGCGGGGATGGAACAGGGCGCGATGAATGCCTGGACCGCCTCGCTGACCTGCTCGCGGAGCTGAAGGGCGCATGATGCAGACCGCCAGGAGAAGCGCCATGGATCCCGCGGTTCCGACGTACGTCGACGCGATCCCCGAGACGCACCGGCCGCTCTTCGAGCGCCTGCAAACCCTCATCCTCGATCTCTACCCGGACACTGACGCGTCTACCTCGGGCTGTGGAAGGACAACGTCTCGCTCCACGCGGTCGACGCGGACGCGTTCAAGCAGCGCCATCCGTCCATCAAGTCCGGCAGGGGTAGCCTCAACTTCAAGGTCACCGACGAGGTACCCGAAGCCGACGTCCGCGACGTCATTCAGCAAGCGATCGCCCGGTCCTGACCGACCCGGATGACCGCCCGCCCCAGTTGGCTGCCACCGCTGCTTTGGGTCCTGCTGGCGTTGTTCGTCTTCCGGGTTGGGGCCCAACTGCTCGTAGCAAACGGCCAGGCGAGCTGGCTGCCACCCATGGCCGCCTGGCATTCTGGGGTCGTCCCGTATCACCTCCTCGTCCCGGGTCAGATCGTCCTGACTGGCGTCATCGTCAAAGTGTGTGTAGACCTGACCCGCGGTCGCGGGCTCTTTGCAGGCCCCAAGCCTTTCCTTGGAACTACCCTGGTCGGGTTTGGAGTCGCCTATCTGCTCCTCAACTCTGCCCGCTACGTGCTATACGTCGCCCCGAGCCCTGTCGAGCACCTGGTGCATCTGCCGGTGTTCTTCCACTACGTGCTCGCGGCGTTCGTGCTCAGCGTCGGCGCGTACCACCGGGCGTGGCTTACCGCAGCTCGATCGTGACCCGGATCTGGTCCGTCTCCCCCTCGTCGAACTGGTCGGATAGGAGCGTCGGCTTGAACTGCGTGTCGCGCGCTCCCGCGGCCACGCGTTTCAGATACGCAGCCTCCGACCACCCGGCTTGCATCACGCGCAGGCAAGGGTCGTCGAGCCGCCGTGATGCCCGCTTCTGCGCGTACTCGATGTTGAGCTCCCCGAGAATGCGGTCGATCGCGGCAAGCAACCGGACGAGCGTAGCCTCATCGGTACCATCCTCCAGCTCGACCAGGAACTCGTAGCGGTTGTGCGCGGCCGAGGCGACGGCGCGGTACTGGCGAATAGCGCAACCGCTCTCGCGCTGGGCTGCATCGATGGCGCCCGTGACCTGCGACACGTGGATCTTCTCTCCGCCAATACTGGTCATGTCCCGGCCCTTCCGCACGAATTCCACAATTGGCGCCTCATAGAAGAAGCCGCTCACCCGAACGACATCGTTGATGTCATAACGGTACAGACCGTTGGACACCGTGATCACCACGTAGTACGTGTGGCCTGCGACAACCTCATCACACCGGAGGACAGGGCATCCAGGGTGTCCGATCGCGTCTTCCGGTATGAACTCGTAGACGTTCGAGCCCACCGCGAGCACGCCGCCGGCTCCCTCACCCTGGATGGGGATGGCCAAATTGGCCTCACTTGCCAGGTAGCCGATGTCCCGGAACGGCAACCCGGCGGGCAACACTTGCTGGAGGCGTTGCAGTTGAACCCCGACGGAGCCGCCCTTCCAGCAGCCTACCAACTGCAAGTCAGGCCAGAAGTCTTTGGGCCGCAAGGCTCCCGCGGCATCCGCCAGGCCGCGAAGGTGCTCGGCGCGTTTTGGGTCAGGTACCAACCGCTGGACGAGGGTCGCTCGGATATCGTTGGAGATGTCGAACCGGGCGGAGAGTGTGCCGTCATTGATGTCCCGGATCAACTCCTCCGGGTATGCGTTCACGGTCTCGAGCAGCCGGCTAATTGTGCTCGGGTTGGGGGTGCCGACAAAGGAAACCAATTGCTGGAGGGCAAACCGCATCGCGGTGTAATAACGGGCCTCGTAATCTTTGATCTCGGTCACGGCATAAGGAATGGCATAGAGCTGGCGAACCGACCATGGGGCATTCTGGTACAGGTGTCCCGAGGCAGACCCGTACGGAAGGCCTCCCGGCGTGTGACCTTCGACCGCCGGGCTGACCATTGCGAGGATTTGCCCGTCCAGGAGCCGGGGGTGGTCGAGCAGGGCGCGATAAAACCAGACCTGGGTCGCCGCCGCCGCCGCGGCTCGCTGTCCCAATGTGACCGGGATGAGCTTTGGCACGCCGGTCGTCCCGCTGGTCTGCGCGAGCATGTAGGGCGGGTCGCTCGTGAGGGCGTCCGCCTCGCCCGCCACGATTCGGTCGACATAGGGACGAAAGCGCTCGTAGTCTCCGATCGGAACGGCAGACCGATAATCGGCCAGGCTCCGAATGTTCCTGAACTCGTGGTCGCGGCCAAAGCGGGAGTCCTGGTTTGCACGAACCAAGCGGAAGAGGAGATCTGCCTGCGCCTGCGGCGCATGCCGGGCGGCTGCCTCGAACCGCTTCCAGGCCTGCTGGGAGAATGCGCGTAAGGCCCAGCCGCGCCACTGGCTGCCGCGCAGCCGCCCTCGTATCGTCGACCACCAGCTCATGCCGCGTCTGGCCTCGTCGTGTCGCTTAGCCCCGTACCTCGATGATTTCGACTGCAAAGCGCTCGATCTGCTCGTGTCGGCACTCGACCCCGAGGCCCGGCCCTCGCAGTATGGGCGCTAGCCCGCCCGGGCCGAAGCGGAGCTCCTGCTCAGCGATGTCTTCCTGCAGCAGGAGTGTCCCGAAGGAGCCCTCGGCGAACACGAGGTCCGGCACGTGCGCGGCGAGATGGCGGCCCGCCGCCGTGAGAATGGCAGTTTCACCGACCTGGGCGCCGACCTGCACACGGATGCCCGCCTCTTCCGCGACCTCTGCAATGGCCAGGGCGCCAGTGAGGCCACCATTCTTGGACACCCTGATGTTGAAGATGTCACAAGCGTGAGCCGCCGCCAACTGCCGTGCGTCGTCCACGGTCACCAGGGACTCATCGGCTGCGATCGGCAGGCCAGTCGCCTCCCGTACTCTGCGCAGCGCATTCGCCCCCGCCGCCGCGCTGACCGGTTGCTCGACGCACTCGATCCCGACCGTCTGGAGCAGGCGCAACCGCTCAATGGCCTCCTCCGCGCTCCAGGCGCCGTTCGCGTCAACCCGGAGCTGCGCGCCCTCTCCCGCTACCTCCCGCGCGGTGCGCAGCCGGGCGAGGTCATCCCCCACGCCAACCTTGACCTTGAGACGCGCGATGCCGAATTCGGTGAAGCGACGGGCCAGCGCGGCCACCTCTGCTAGTCCCTCCACCGGGATCACGCCACTGTATTCGACCTCTTGACGGGCGGGCGGCAGAACATCCGCGGCGGACCTCCGAGAGCGCCGGAGGAGCCAGTCAATGATCGCCAGCTCCAGGGCGCAACAGGCCGCGTTGGGGGGTGCGCCCCCTTTGAGCGCTGGCATTGCGGCCAGCCAACCACGGAAGAGGTCCCGCAGCGTGGCGAGCGACCAATCGTCGTCGATGACGTGTCCAAGCAACCTCGGCGCCAGCGCGGTCGCCAGGACCTCAGCCATCGTCGCGGTCGTCTCTCCCGTCACGTATTCCCGAGCGATGCCCTCGCCATACCCCCGGACCCCGGCGGAGTCCTGGATGCAGACGATCACGGAATCACTGGCTGTCCGGTTGGCGAGAGCGTGGCGAAACGCGCTGCGGAAGGGAATGTCCAGGCGGTAGATGGTCACCGCGCTGATCTGACCCTCCGTGGGTTGCGCGTGGATGAGGCGCGAGGGTGCGCGGGACGCCTGGAATGCCCCGGGAGCCTGGGGCGCCTGCATGGCCTGGTGACTGTCCGCGAAATAGCGCGACAGGAATGGACTGTGAGCAAACGTCGCGCGGGCGATGCGTTCGAAATGCGCGTCATCCAGGCGGTGAAAGTCCACGTACCCCCGAACCACGCTGAGCGCTTCCTCGGCGTGGCGAACGTCCAGCTCACCGTGGAGAGCGAACCAGCGCAGTCGCTCCTTTGGGAAGCCAAAATGCTGCTCGAGCGCGCTCCCGATCTGGTCGGCGTGGCGCGACAGGAAGCACTCGAAGGCGGAGGATTCGAGCAGGATTGCCAGCCCCAGGTCGCGCAAGGTTGGGAAAGCGATCTGCTGTGCGTAGTACGCGCGGGCGTATTCGCCGGACGCCTCGATCAGCTCTGTCACCTCGTCCGGCGAATACCCCGCGCCCAGGGCGAGATCCTCGAGTAAGCTCGGGTGGGAGATGCCCTCGTCGTCGAGGCCCATCTCCTCGAGCATGTTGTGCTGGAGGAGCTCGGACTGCGGTCCACCGTGGACCGAATACTCGAACGCCAGCACTCTGGTCGACTGGTAATGGGGAAGAAAGCACGCCCTGATGAATTGCCGCATGGCCGACACTGACAGGCGGCCTGAGACGAGGTCCTGAAAGGACTCGGATGCCGTGAACTCGTCGATCGCCTTGTCGATGATTTGTCTGACGCGGGCTTCCGTGATCATCGGTCGGGCCACGCATGCGCTGGATGACCTCGATGGTACACCGTGGGCCTGACGCCCGAGCGACACGAGTATCGGAGGCGAGCAGTGTTGCCTGAAAGGAATCGGCGAGTGCAACGTACATGGCGTCCCATCCGCGCATGTTCGAGCGGAGACCCCAAGCTCGCAGGAGCAACGCGCGATGCCAAAACCGCTCGCCAGGCTACACCTGTTGGCGCCGTTCGTGCCACTGTTCAGTTGCCGCGTCTTGAATCGCGCGCAGTAGTCCAGCCTTGTGGCCAGTCGGGTCCTGCTCGGCCTCCTGGTGGCGACCTTCGACCCAACCGGTCCGTTGGTTCTCGGCATCGACGAGACGTTGGAGCGCCGGTGGGGGAAACGCATGGCCGCCAAAGGCATCTACCGCGACCCGGTTCGCTCCAGCCACGAGCCCGTAGGGGATGAAGATCAGCGCCCAGGACAGTGCCCAGCCGCGACCTCGCGCCCAGATCGCGTCGTCGACCGCCAGAGTCGCGCGGAACACGTCCCGGCTTTCGCCGGAGAAGAGCGTCCACGCGACCATCACGTCGCACGCGGGATCGCCCACGCCCAGCCCTCCACGTCGAGGCCGGAGCGCTGGCGACGGCTGGACTCGCGGTGCCTCGCAACCAGCGCATCGCCGTGCACTGCGGTCACGCCCAGTCCCGTGCCGGCCGGTCCCGAGCCAAGGAAGACCTGGCGGTCGGGGTCCACGCGGTGCTTCAGCGAGTCGTCCTTGGATTGCGGGTCCATCCGGCGCGGCCTGCCGTCCAGCCACGCCCAACGTCCGTCACAGCCTGCCAAGGAACGCCAAGATGCGCTCCAGCATGAGCTGCGCGGCCGCTGGATCATGGCCCTTCCAGCCGGCGTCCTCGAACAGGTGACCACCGCCGTCGTAGGAATACACCTCGACGGAGGTGCCCGCCGCCCGCACCATCGCCTCGAACGCAAGAATCTGGTCGACCTCGACCAACGGGTCGTTCTCAGCGTAGTGCACCTGCGCCGGTACACCAGGCCATGCCTCGATGCCGAACTCAGCCGGCGCGAAGGCACCGTGTATAAGGATGGCCGCCCTGGCCCCGGGGCGCGTCGCGGCAAGGAACTCAGCCGCGCCGGTCCCCATCGAGAATCCTGCGAGCACAACCTTGGACGGGACATTGGCCACGGCAGCTTGGGCGCGCCTCATGAGCTCCGGGATGCCGAGCGTGTCCCGCTTGCGCACGCCCTCCTCGAGGTCATCGAACACGTCGCCGTCGAAGCAATCAGGTGTGTGTACAGTGTGACCTGCCGCGCGCAGCTGATCCGCGAAGGCGCGTACGGCCGGGCGCAGACCGAGAGCGGAGTGGAACACGACGATTTCCTGAGCCATCGGAGACCTCCTTGCAGACTGCGCTCTGAACAGCTTCGACTGTTCAGCGCACGTGGCCGCGGACATGTGCAAAGCTCGCACCCTCCATCGCGTTGCCTAGGCCGAACCGACGGATGAGCTCGTGGACCTCGATTACGGCCATCGGGAACCTCCCTCACGCGGTGGCCGCTGCGTCGACGTGCCCCCGCGGAGCCTGCCGCGCCGTCAGGCATCGTCGCTCGGAAAGAAGATGGCGTTCTTTACGCTCAGCGGATCGATGTGGGAATCGCGCCAGCACGCTTTTTCCGTCCCGGGACCGCGAGCAGCCTACACCCCGGCCGGCACGGGCCACCCGTAGAGTCGCGCGGTGTTTTCTACTAGCAGCTTGTGCTTGCTCCCGGGGCTCAGGTCCGTCCGCCCCTCGAGGTAGGCGCTCGCGTTGACGAGACGATGGTTGTGCGGGATGTCAGAGGCGAAGAACAGGAAGTCGTCGCCGTAGCGTTCGATGACGTATGGCAGCATCGGCTCGTCCACCTCGAACCCAACGAAGATCTGTCCTCGCTTGATATACGCTTCCGGCTCCAGTTCCGCGGTGTACCCAGCCCGTGTAGATCGCGCCATAGGGGGCGGGGCGTCGGTCCCCCGACGGTCGCTGGACGTCCGATGGGCGAACGGGGACGTTTCTTCGACACGCTCGAGCATGAAGGGTAGCCACTGGCAGCCGGCCTCCAGGAATCCCACTCGTAGCCTAGGGTACCGGTCCAGCAGACCATGGGCGATGATGCTATGAAACCCCATGAGCAGTGGGAATACGAAGGGGACCGCCATGGTGTCGGCGTGGGTAAAATACATCTCCCCGAGCACCGAGCTGAAGCCCACGTGCACGGCCACGGTGAGATCGGTGTCCGCGGCCGCCGCCCAGATGGGCTCGAGTTCGGGATGGTCGATGAGCCGGTTCCCGACCACTCCCCAGACCATCACCCCCACGGAGCCCATGGCTTTGGTCCGGTAGATCTCCCGAGCGGCCTGTTTCGGATCGCCTGGGTCGATCAACGCGACCCATTTCAAGCGATCCGGCGCCTGCCCGCTGATGTCCGCCATCCAGTTGTTGTACGAGCGGGCGATGGCCGCGCCGAGCCCCGGGGTGTGGGCGAGGGGCCAGGACAGCAGCATCGTCGGATAGTTCACCTGCAGGGCGATTCCCTCGCGGTCCAGGACCGCGAGACGCGCTGCGGCCGACTGGAAGTCCGAGGAGTCCACCGGGTCGAAGGGTCGCTGCCGGTGGAAGGGCGCCGGGACACCTCCCTTGGTCGCCGGCGTGCCGCCCAGGCGGACGTTCGGTCCGGACGTGACCGGAAACGGGCGCCCATCGATTAGCCACAACCATGTGCCGTTCGCCTCGACCACGACAGGCCGACGGTCTTTGAACGTCGGATCCCAGTACGAGTCTGAAAACGTTGCCTCTGACTCGTAGACGTGCCCGTCCGCATCCCAGGCTTTGAGCATCACAATGCCTCCTTCGCCCTCCTGAAGTCAGCCCGGCCGCTCGGGCGCTAGCATACGGCGCGGAGCCCGGGTGCGACAACAGCCGCGGTCCGGGGCCCGTGGGGCATGGGAGCCTTCAACCGCTCGGCCGTGCGCGTTGTCGTAGAGGACTATCTTTCAATAGAGGAATGCGTATTGATCCCTGTGCGGGCCGACGGCTATCATTGCGCCACCATCGCAGCATAGGAGCATGTATGCGTACACGGAGTACCCCCCCTCTCCGGTGGCTCGCAGTCCTGGGCGCCCTGGTGCTCGCCGCCGCCTGCGCTGCACCCCGTGCGGCAGAGACTCAGCCCTCCCAGCCGCCACCAATCCCGTCGGGCAGTGCGCTCGAGCACATGGTCAACGCCGCGCGTGACGAGGGCGAGGTTGAGGTCTGGATCGACTGGGAAGAGGAGACGGTGCGGGCGCTGGAGCAGAAGTGGCAGCAAGACTTTGGCTTTCCGCTACGCATCACGTCTGTCGCAATGCCTGCCTCTGCGATGACGAGTCGGGTCATCCAGGAGAGCCAGGCGGGACAGAAAGTGGCGGACCTGGGCCAGCCGAGCACGGGCCTCCTCTCCCAGATGATCGAGGCGGGCGTTGTTGAGAAGACCGACTGGGTGGAGGAGTTCGGACAGCGCTTCCCCGGCATCAGCGAAGCGACCGACGTCTTCTTCACGGAGCTCGAAGGCTATGCCCTTCACTTCTGGGACGTGCTGTACGAGTTCACGTACAACACGAATCTCCTACGGCGTGAGGAGGTCCCGACGACCTGGGAGGGGCTCGCGGACCCGCGCTGGCGAGGGAGGATCGGCATCGATGCCCGAGGATTCCCGTTCAACTTCTTTATGCACTCGCCAGACTGGACCGAAGCGACGGTCATGGACCTGGTGCAGCGGCTTTCGAGGAACGACCCCGTGCTGGCCGCCGCGAGCCGCGGGCAAGAGGTGATCGCGGGGGAAGTGGCCATTCAGATTGGCGGCTGCAACCGCGGGGACATCGCAAAGGGCGCCCCGATCGACTGCATCTACCCGGACTACCTATTGTTCAACCCGCTGCTAGCCACGGTGCCAAAGGAGGCCAAGCACCCGAATGCCGCGAAGCTGTTTGCGGCCTGGCTGATGACCGACGGGTTCCCCACCTACTCGGCCAATGAGTTCAACGGGCGCATCTCCAACCCGAACTCGGCCGAAGCACAAGAACTCGCCAAGCAGCGGGCCGAAGGGCGACGGATCACGCTGGTCGAGCAACGGAGCTTTGCGGACGTAGAGAAGGACCGCGCCGTCCAGCGCCAGGTCGCTGAGTTCTGGGCAGGAATTCAGGGGACGCGAGGCAACTGACTGCGTCCTCCTGCCCCTTAGTCGGTCGAGGGGTGGGGACGGCGACGGGAAGGGCACGATGGCAACGACGCCGCAAGCCCGCGGGATCCGGCGGCTCGGTTGGGGTTCGCGGATCGACCAGCGTCACGTGATCGTCTACGGGACCGGGCTCCTGCTGGCAGTGCTCGTCCTCGTCCCGATAGCCATCATGATTACCGCCAGCGTCCAGCCGGGCGAAGGACTCCCGTTCCCGATCAAGGGCTTCAGCCTCGAGAACTACCGCGTCACCTTCGCTGATCCGCTGACGTATCGCCTGTTCGTCAACACGCTGGTCTATGCCGTGGGCAGCCTGGCCATCGGCTTCTCGCTGGGTGCGCTCCTGAGCTGGCTGGTCGGCCGCACGAATGTCCCGTTCCGAGAGGCGGTATACCCGCTGGCGCTCGCGTCCTTCGCGATGCCGGGGGTGGTCACGGCGTTTGGCTGGATCCTCCTCGGTCGCCCCAACACCGGGCTGCTGAACGTGCTCATCCGCGGCGCTGTCGGTTCATCCGCCACGAGCGGGCCCATCGACATCTTCACGATGCCGGGCATGATCCTCGTCACGGGGATCTCGCTCGCTGGTAGCATGTTCATCTTCCTAGCGCCGTACTTCCAGCGCATGGACCCATCGTTCGAAGAAGCGGCCACGGCGAGCGGGGCGAGCCGCCTGACGGCGCTGCGCTACGTGTCCCTGCCCCTGCTGACTCCGGGTATTCTGACCGTCGCCGTGTACTACATGGTCACCCTGATCCAACTGTTCGAGTTCCCTCTGGCCATCGGGCTCACGGCAGGCATCCCCGTGCTCAGCGTGCGCGTATTCCTCCTCACCCAGCCCGAATTCGGCATGGTCCACTATGGCCTCGCGTCCACGTTCGCCCTGATTGCGCTCGTCGTCGGACTCGCGTTGCTCGCCCTCTCCTTTTGGGTCACGCGCCGTGCAGAGAAGTTTCAGGTCATCACGGGCAAAGGGTACCGGCCATCGCGCTTGGACCTCGGCCGATGGAAGAGCTCGGCCGCGTTGCTCGTGTTCGGTATCTTCTTCGTGAAGATTGGCCTCCCCTTCCTCGCACTGCTGTGGGCGTCGATGCTGCGCTTCTATCAGCCGCTGTCCGTCAACGCCTTTCAGTTGCTCACCGCTGACAACTACCGGTTCATCTTTGACAGCGCGCGCGTGGTAGGATCGCTCGGCAATACCGCGCTCCTCGTGGCCGTCGCGCCCACGCTTTGCATTGGGCTCGCGGCGCTGGTCGCGTGGGCCTCCACACGGATCAAGCTCAAGGGCACCAGACTGCTGGAGGTCCTCGCCTTCATGCCGCTCGCCGTCCCGGGCATCGTCATGGCGCTCGCGCTGCTCGTCACGCTCATTCGCACGCCCGTCTTCGGCACAGTGTGGATCATCGTGATCGGCCACGTCGTCGGGTTCCTCCCGTTCGGTGTGCGTCTCCTCGGCCCGGCGATCCTGCAGATCGGGAAGGAGCTCGAGGAGGCCGGGATCACGAGCGGTGCGACGCCGCTGACGATTTTCCGCAAGGTCATCGTCCCGCTGGTATTCCCCGCCATTCTCAATGGGTGGCTCTGGATCTTCGCACACAGTATCCGGGACTTCACGTACCCCCTGCTGCTCCGCACGACCGGAAATGCAGTGCTCGCGACGATGATCTGGGAGCTTTGGAGCGCCCCGAATCTGAGCGGTGGCCAGCAGCAGCGCGTCGCCGTGGCGCGCGCGCTCGTGAGCGAGCCGCGGGTCCTCCTGCTGGACGAGCCGCTCAGCAACCTGGACGCCCGGCTGCGCGAGGGCATGCGCAAGGAGCTGCGCGCGCTCGTTACGCGTCTGCGTCTGACGACCCTCTACGTGACCCACGACCAGATGGAGGCGCTTTCCATGTCGGACCGCATCGCCGTGATGCGCGACGGGCTCGTGATTCAGGAGGGAAGCCCGACCGACATCTACATGCGCCCCGTCTCGCCATTCATCGCTCAGTTCGTCGGCAAGGTCAACCTGATGGACGGCCGGGTCGTCCGTACGGATGGCGAGTTGGGGACGGTCGCCATGTCGATCGGGGAGGTAACCTGCATGCTTCCCCCCGATGTGCAGCAGGGGGAGTCAGTGCTCGTATCCGTCCGTCCTGAGCACGTGCGGCTGACGGACGACCCCACTGCGATGGGGAAGAACAGCTTCCCCGGCGCGCTCGAGGCGCTGCTGTACGTGGGCGACGCCTGGGAGTGCTTCGTGAACGTTCAGGGTGTCTCGCTGCAGGCGCGGATCAGCGGCGTCGACAACTTGAGCCTGGGGAGCACGGTGTACGTCTGTTTCGATCCGCAGCAGTGCACGGCGCTCCGCCCAAGCTGAAACTGGCGGCGCTTTCTCTCGATCGACGAACCGTCCGCAGTTCGGAGGCGCGTATCGCCGAGCTGCATGGGCGCTAGATCGTCATCGTGGACGAGGACATCGCCCTCGCGCGCCACCGCTGAACTCCGTCCTGTCCCCGGTAGCCTTCGGCCATAGCCAGCAGCCGCCCGGAATATTCGTTGTCAGACGGCGCGCGCTCCCCAACGGCGACCAGTTGCCCTCGAACCGCATTGTTTGTATGATGGGCCGCGGGAGCAGGAACACGATGGTGCAAGCTGAGCGAACGCAAGAGGCCCCACGCATCGACTCGTGGGGGAAGGTCTCCGGGAGCGCGACCTTCGTCGAGGACATGCCCGAGTTGACCGGTTCGCTTTACGCGGCGCCTGTCAAGAGTCCCTACGCGCATGCCCGGGTCGGAGCGATCGACGTTTCCCGGGCATTGGCGCTCGAGGGCGTGTCCAGCGTTCTGTATCGCGACAACCTGCACGAGTTTGGTCTCCAGCTCGACGCGCTGGCCCCACTGGATCCGGCCCTCATCGTGGGCGACAAGGCCCTCTACCAGGGCGATCTGGTCGCAGTCGTTGTCGCCTCCGATCTGCGGACCGCGCGCCGGGCTGCGGAGCTCGTCGACGTCGATTACGAGATTCTCGATCCGGTGTTTTCGGCTGAGGCCGCGCTTCAGGCGGGCGCACCGATCCTGCACGACCATCGGGGCACGAACTCGATCTTCGACGACAGCCTCATGTGGGGCGACATCGAGGACGGCTTCAGGCAGGCAGTCACCATCGTTGAGCGGAATCTGGTCTCCCCAACCGTCTTCCACCATCCCATGGAGCCGGTCGGAACGGGCATGGTGCGGTTCGCGGGCGACATCGCCGAGATCTGGGCGCCAACTAACACACCCATGCGCGATGCGAGCGACATCGCCCACGTATTGGGCGTGCCGGCGGACCACGTTCATCTCCGCGTGCCCTACGTCGGAGGCGGATTCGGCGCGAAGAAAACCACCCGCGAGATGGCCGCTGCGCTCGCGCTCTCCCGAAAGCTCCGGCGGCCGATACGGGTGGTCGCAACGGGTGAGGAAAGCTTCCACGTCGCCGTGCGCCACGCGATGGAGTACCGGGCCCGCGTCGGCGTAGACGCCGAGGGGCGTCTCGTCGCGCTCGACGTCGATCTCGCCGTCGACTGCGGCGCGTACTTCACCGGCGGAAAGGTCGCGACGCACAACGCGTGCACGTCCGCCTGGGGGCCCTACCGCGTGCCCCATTTCCGTGTGCGGGCCAAGACGGCCTTCACGAACAAGACGCCCGCTACGCCCCACCGGGGGACCGGCAAGACGCAGACCACGTTCGCGATTGAATGCCTGATGGACGAGGTCGCGCGGACGATCAGCACGGATCCGGTCGAATTCCGCGAGCGCAACGTGCTCCTCCCCGGTGAGCGTGTGCCAGAGCGCTTCACGGTCGAAGGCTCCAGGATTGCCGGCGACAGTGCGCCCATGACCATCGATTTCCCGTCGCTCATGCGCGAGGGAATGGACGCGCTCGGGCCTGAGCAACCGCCGCTCTCTCCATCTCTCGTCAGAGGGCGCGGCGTTTCCGTGTCCCTACGGAACTGGGCCAAAGGGAGCGAGGAGAGTCAGGCATCAGCCACTCTGAACCCCGACGGAACGGTAACCGTCGCGCACACGGCCTCGGATCTGGGCCAAGGCATCTACAACATGATCAGCGTCGTGGCGGCCAAGACCCTCGGCCTCGACCAGGCCCAGATTCACGTCGAGAATCCGGATACCAGCACCATGCTGCGCTTCCCCGGCGCGACCGCCCAGCGGACGACGATCGAGTTAGGCAACGCCGTCTACGCCGCGAGTACGAACCTGAAGCGCCAGATCATCGATCTCGCGGTCGAGTCGCGGGGCGGCACGCCGGATGCGTGGATCATCCAGGGCGGGAGCTTATGGCTCGGCGACGTCCGTTACTCGCTGTCCGATCTGGCGAAGGAGGCGCCCGGTGTCGTGCTCTCGGCCGTCGGTTCCGATACTGAGGTGTATCCGACCGACGACGCGTTCGGGGAAACCGAATTCTGGACGCCAGGCGTAGCCGCGGCGGAGGTCGATGTCGATCGGGACACCGGCGAGATCAGCGTTCTCCGATACGCCATTCTGGCCGAAGCGGGGAAGATCCTCCACTACAACTCGGCGCGGGGACAGCTCGAGGGAGGAGCCGTCATGGGATTCGGACTCGCGCTGTTCGAGGAGCTGCGCTACGAGGACGGACAGGTCCAGAATGCCGATGCCTTCCAATACCGCCTCCCGTTGATGCGCGACGTCCCGCCATCGTTCCAGGTCCTCATCACCGAGAATGGCGACGGTCCCGGCCCCTTCGGCGCCAAAGGGATCGCCCAGACGTCCATTCCGTGTGTGGCTCCAGCCGTGGCCAACGCCATCTTCGACGCCGTGGGCGTGCCAGTATCCTCCACCCCGATCACCCCCGAGAAAGTGCTCCGCGCCCTCGGCACGCTCACAGATCGGCCCTAGCCGTGCGCATCGAGGAGCGAGTGCTCATTCCAGCCAGCCAGGACCACGTCTGGAACTTCGTGTGGCAGACCGAGCGGTTGGCCGCATGCCTCCCCGGATGCGAGCGTGTGATGACGATCGAGCCTGGCCGAGCATATCGAGCCCACATGGTGGACCAGATCGGGCCCTTTCAGATCGAGGCGGAGCTGGAAGTCACCGTCGAGGAGGTCCACGCGCCGGATCGCATCCGACTGCGAGCGATCGGCAAGGATACGGTGCTGGGCGCAACCCAGCGTCTATGGCTAGAGATCGGCCTCCGGCCTGTTTCGACCACCGAGACGAGCCTGGACGTCACGGGTGACGTCGAGGTGCTCGGAAAAGTCGCGAGCCTCGGCCAGTTCGCCATGAAGCGCAAGATGAATGAGATCATGAAGCAGTTCGGTGAGAACACCCGCGCTGCGTGCATCCAGCCGTCCGGCGTGGCAGATGCTTAGACCATTCCGCCTGCTCGAGCCGACGACCGCCATGGAGGCATCCGCGGAGCTCAGGCGTCTCGGCGACCAGGCCCGAGTCTATGCCGGCGGCGCCGAGTTGGTCCTGCTGATGCGGCACGGCATCCTCCAGACGGACTACCTCGTGAACGTGAAGGGGATCCCATCACTGCACGGCGTCACCTGGGACGGCACGGTCGCGCGCATCGGCGCCGCAACGACGCATTCACAAGTCGAGCGCGACCCCATTGTTCGCCAACGTCTCCCAACCCTGGCCCAGTCGGCGGGGACCATCGGCAACATCCGAGTGCGCAATCAGGGCACCATCGGCGGCAACCTCTGCTTCGCGGACCCCCACTCCGACCCCGAGGCGCCGTTGCTGGTGCACGACGCCCAGGTGGTGCTCTCGTGCACGGCCGGCGAGCGGCGCCTGCCGGTGGACGATTTCCTGGTCGGGACCTTCGAGACCGCGATCCAGCCGGACGAGATTCTGACTGGCGTTGAGGCGGAGCCGCTCCCGACCGGATTTGGCCAGGCGTTCCTCCGCATCGAGCGGTACCATCGTCCGACCGTCAACGTAGCTAGCGGCGTGCGCGCTGCGGAGGGGCGAATTGCCGAGGCCCGGCTGGCGGTGGGCTGCGTGGGCGCGCGGACGATCCGTCTCCGCGATCTCGAGACGCGCGTCACCGGCCTCGGAGTCGACGAGGCGACCCGCGTCGGCCGCGAATACGGCCCCATCCTCACCGAGCTCCTCGAGCCCGTCGACGACCTGCTCGGGTCCGCTGAGTACAAGATACACGTCGCGTGCGTCCTGCTCGGCCGCGCAATCGGCGAGGCCGCGCATACCAACGAAGCCGCGGAGTCATGATGGAAGCATCGAGCGAGGGCATCGCCACGCTGGAAACGGTTGCGCTGCAGCTCACGGTAAACGGCCGGGTCTGGTCCGGCGACGTTCCGGTCGAAGAGGTCCTGCTCGACCTCTTGCGGCGGCGACTCGGCTTGACCGGCACCAAGCGGTCGTGCGAATCCCAGGTCTGCGGGGCGTGCACGGTCCTCGTCGACGGGGCGCCCACCAGCTCTTGCAGCCACCTCGCCTTCGAGACGAACGGCAAGTCGGTCACGACCATCGAAGGGCTCGGGTCGGAGGATAGCCCGGACCCGATCCAGGCGGCCTTTATTCGGCACATGGGTTTCCAGTGTGGCTACTGCACCTCTGGTCAAATCATGGCGGCGAAGGGGTTGCTGTTACACAACTCCTCCCCGTCCCAAGAGGAGATCGCTGACTGGATGAGTGGAAACATCTGCCGCTGCGGCTGCTACGCGGCCATCGCCGCCGCGATTCGAGACGCGTCGACCCGCACGAGGCGGGGTTGAGATGACCACAACATAGTCGGCAGCGTTGCGCCGGGTTCTGCGAGCTCTGGCTGCAGCCTGCCTCCACTGGTCCGCTCGCTCAGCCTCCCCAGCCGTAGAAGCGCTCCGCGTTGCGCGCCAAGATCGCCTCCTTGTCATCCTGGTTGAGCTCGTCGCCCTCGAGCAGATCCTCGATGTCGTGCTTGCAGCTCTGGTTGGTGACCTCGTGCGGAAAGTCGGACGAGTACAGGAATGGCTCGTTCCCAACCACCTTGAGGGCGAATGGCATCGTCAGCTCCTCGGTCTCGCACCCGATGAAGAAGCGGCCCTCTTTGATCTGCTTGATGATGTATTTGTCGGGACGCTCGCCTTCTCGTGGGCCAAGTTGGCCCGCCGGCATGTATTGGAAATGCGTCTCGTGTGAGGAGTGGAATCGTTCGAGGCACAGGAGCAGCCAGGCGATGCCGCCCTCCAGGAAAGCAATGTGAATGCCCGGGAAGCGGTCGAAGATGCCGTTGTAGACAATGCTCGCACAGCTGATGGTGAGGCCCCACGAGTGGCCGAGCGCGTGGACTGGCACGTACATGTTGAGATGGTCCATGCCGAAGCGGTCGTGGCAGCCGCCGTGGACGGCTATGCAGCAGCCGAGCCGCTCGGCCTCGGCGTAGATAGGCCAGTACGCTTTCGAGCCAAGCGGGAGAGCCAATCCGTTGGAGGGCAACATCGCCCCCTGCATCCCGAGCTCCGTCACCGCGCGCCGTAGCTCCTTCACGGCTTCGTCGGGGTCCTGCATCGGAACGATCGCCATCCCCTTGAATCGCGGATTGACCTGTAGGTACGTCTCGTGAAGCCAGTCGTTGTAGGCGCGCGTCACCGCGACGGCGTAGTCGAGGCTGACGATCTTGCCGTAAGCCAGCGCGGCGGTGGGGTAGAGCACTGTCCATTCGATGCCGACATCGTCGAGGAAGGCGAGCCAGCCCTCGGGCCCGACCACAGGTCGCCGATCCCGGGTTGGGGGCGTCTCCACGGCGCGGCCCGCGTGGAGATGGTCAAGCGGTGGAAAGAGGGAGCCGCGGCCCTCGGCGATCTCGCGATAGGGCGAAGCCAGGTGGGAGAGAATCCCCGGCCCGTCTTCCTGAATGTGTCCGTCGCCGTCGACGATCTTGGTAGTGACGTGAATAGCCACTGATCGGTACCTCCCAGCTTGGATGCAGACTTTCGTACCCAACCATATGTCAGAGGCGACTGCCAGTCCAATAGATTTTCCCTTGAAATAGCACTGACGTCGAAACATCTCAATTATGTTCGCAACACCCGGCCCCAGCTCTACTGGCTCGGAATGGTAAGCGAGCCTGCCAATCTTCAGCAACTCGAGCGCGCGAGCTTTGGGACCTTCTGGCAGACAGTCCGTCAGGGGCCGAGGGTCGATCTGGCCTTCGACTTTCCGGATCTCGGCGCTGCGATTGCACACCTATTCGGATATGTGCCTTTGTTCAACCAATAGCAACTAACGGATACCGAGCGCTATACTCGTGGCGGCGAAGACCCGTTCGGGGGCCGGCCCCTCGGGAACGGGCATTCTCATCGGCCGTGGTGCTCGTCGAGCGAGCATAGCGGTTTCCAGGAGGAGTGTCGTGGGAATTCTGGATGCCGATGGTCACATCTGGGAATCGGAGGCGATGTTCGCCAACGTGGAGGAGGAGTTTTATCCGCGGCGACCGGTTGCCACGACCTTGCCGCTCGACGCGGACTCGGGGGACTCGAACCGGGCGTGGATCATCGAGGGCAAGGTGGCGCCCCGGTTCTCCGGGCGTGGGCTGACCTTCCCCCCGAGCTTTCCGGGCAGCCCAGCCGCCGCGTCGCGACGGGCGACGATCGGCGGCCAGACCCTGGAGAACGTCGAGGAGCGCCTGCAGGGGATGGACGAGTTCGGCATTGAGCGGCAGGTTGTCTATCCAACCCTCTTCCTGGAGTCCATCGCCGAGGACGTGCGTCTGGAGGCCGCGCTCTACCATGCGTACAACAACTACCTGGGGGCCGCCTGCGCCAGGTCTCACGGCCGCCTCCTGTGGGCAGCGTGCGTGCCCTGGCGGGATCCAGAGGCGGCCGTGGCCGAGGTCCGCCGGGCCAGTGAGCTCGGAGCCTCGGCGATCTATACCATGGGCGTCATCTTCGACCGCCAGCTCGATGACCCCAGCTTCTTCCCGGTGCACGAGGCTGCGAGCGAGCAGGACCTGCCGGTATGCGTGCACCTGGGTTGGGGCGCGCCTGCAGCGACCCAGCTCTTCACCAAGAACGCCTTCTTTTGCTCGGCGACCATTCCGGTGATCTGGGGCTTTGTCCACATCATGGCCTCCGGCCTGCTGAGTCGGTTCCCCGAGCTGCGGGTCGGATTCATCGAATCCGGCGCGCAGTGGGTGCCCTACGTGATCAACCAGCTGCGGCGCCATTACCAACCGCCCACCGTGATCCGCGGCAAGGGGGCAAGGCAACCGAGGGCGCGCGGCATCGACCGCGAGCTGTATCGGGACCCGGCGGAGTGGTTCCGGGAAGGCAGGGCCTTTGTGACCTTCGAGGCGGACGAGGACCTTCCCCATCTCCTGCAGCATTTGGGGGAAGACGGGCTGATGATGTCGACGGACTATCCCCATGGCGATGCATCCGCGGATGAGCAGTTCGTGGACAAGCTGATGCTGCGCCAGGACATTTCGGCCAGCGTGAAGGAGAAGCTCCTGGGGGGCAACGCCGCCCGGTTCTATCGGGTGTGAGGAGGCGCAACCATGCCAGCGACTCGGATCATCGACGGCGATGGGCACGTCATCGAAGACAACCAGGGCATCGCCAAGTTCCTTCCTTAAGGTAGATATCAACGAGCTCGTCGATCTGGAGGATCTCACCAGCGCGGACAAGGAGGCGATCCTGCATGGAAACGCGGAGCGCTTCTACGGGCTCGCCCCAGCCGGCTCCTAAGCGCGCCCGTCCACCGAGCAGGACCGTGGTGCAACCCAAGCGCCTGGCATGACGCGTGCTCCTATGCGGGACGGGGAGGCCGTGGCCACCTTCCCCGGGCTGCACACCACGGGCGCCTGAGGTGGTACAGCTTTATCGCTGGGAGTGGCGGCCCTGACCGTACGCGAGGAGGAAGAACGTGAACGCAGAAGGCATTGAGCGCGTCGCGATCGTGGGGGCGGGAGAGATGGGGTCCAACATCTCAACCGTCTGCGCGCTGGCTGGCTACCCGGTTGCCATATCGGACCTCTCGCGGGAGATCCTCGACCGCTCGCTGCGGCGCGTGCGGCGAAACCTCGACGTGCTGGTCGAGGCAGAGGAGATCACCCGAGCTCAGGCGGACGCCGCCACGGCCAGGGTTCGCCCGGCCGCGGACCTTCGCGACGCCGCGGCCGATGCGGACCTGATGATCGAGGCGGTGCCGGAGCGGCTCGATCTGAAGCAGGAGGTGTTCCTCAACGTCGAGGGACTCGCCCGCGACGATGCGATCCTCGCCTCGAACGCCTCCGGCATTCCCACCAGCGAGATCGCGGCGCGCTGCCGGCGGCCGGAGCGCGTCGTGGGCATTCACTTCTTCCAGCCACCGTTCGTGCTGCGCGTGGTCGAGGCGATCCGGGGAGAGAAGACCTCGTCGGAGACCTTCGAGGCCGTCGTTGGCTTCATCGAATCGTTGGGATCCGTCCCGCTCCGCGTCCTCAAGGACCGGCACTCCTTCGTGATCAATGCGCTGCAGCAGGCGCTTCGAAAAGAGGTGGCGGCGCTGCTCGACGCGGGCGTTGCGAGCAAGGACGACATCGAGACGGCGGCCCTCTATTGCCTGGGCCCCAAGTACTCCACCTTTGGGCTGCTTCGCTCCGGCGACCTCACCAGTCCCATGTCGCCGCTCCGGCGCGGCGAGGTGAACACCAGCGGGCTGAACTATGACTACACAAAATACGGCGTGGACGAGGCGTTCCGCCGGCGGGACTTGGCGATGATCGAGCTGGTCAAAGCTGCAGCCCGCATTCGGAGCACCTACCCGCTCGAATGACCCAGGCGGGCTCGCGCGTGTCATCTCTGAGAGGGAGAGCATATGCGCATCGTTGATGCAGACGGGCATGTCCTGGACGGGTCCCACATGGAAGGGTGAAGGAGCCCAATATGTCACGACTCCAGAGTCGCGCGATCATCGTCACTGGCGGGGCGCAGGGCATCGGGCGGGCCTACTGTGAGCGGCTGGCGCACGAGGGCGCCAGCGTTGTGGTCGCCGATATCGACGCCCAGCGTGCGGAAGCGGTCGCAGAGGAGTTGCGCGGGGCCGAGTTCGATGCGCTGGCGGTGGCGGCGGACGTGTCCGACCCCACTGCGACTGAGCGGCTGGTCCGGGCAGCGGTCGATCGCTTCGGACGTATCGACGGCTTGGTGAACAACGCCGCCATGTACCAGCGACCCGCCGTCTCCCGCGGTCCCTTCGAGGAGATCACCGTCGACGAGTGGGACCGTGTGATGGCGGTCAATCTGCGCGGTGTGTTCCTCTGCGCACGCGCCGTGGTCCCGCATATGAGGCGCCAGCGCTACGGGAAGATCGTGAACATCAGCTCGGGCACCGTGCTCAACGGCACCCCACGCTTCGCGCACTACGTCACCTCGAAGGCCGGAGTGATCGGCTTCACTCGCGTGCTGGCGCGGGAGCTGGGAGACTACAACATCACCGTGAACGCCGTTGCTCCGGGGCTTACGCAGAGCTTCGATGAGATCGACGACGCCACCATGCAGTACTTCGAACAGCGCTCGCAGAGCCGCTCCATAAAACGAGTCCAGACGCCCGAGGATCTCGTGGGCGCGGTGGCCTTTCTATGCTCGAGCGACAGCGACTTCATGACCGGCCAGACGCTCGTGGTCGACGGTGGTGCCGCGTTCAACTAGACGCCGCTTGCCGGTGGCGCGCTCTTCGCGCTAATCACGACACGTCTCTCTGAGCTGAAGTATCCTCTCCCCTCGCGACGACGTTCCGCACGTATCCTGCAGCTCCGAGGCTGGTGATTCCTCTTTTTGATAGTGGCCCCACCCCTCGAGGACGATCAGTGCGTGGGCATTCTCCGGGTGGCGATGCCGCCCGCAACATCTCAGGGCGCACCCAGAGTTCAGAGTGGCGCTTCTGCGGAGTACACTACAAGACGCAGGAACCCTACTCGAGATTGCCGTCGCAGAGGGCGTGAGAATTGCTTTCCACCGAGGACAATAGGCTACTCACGCAGGTGGGGCTGGGGACACCCATGGGAGCACTGATCCGTCGCTACTGGATGCCGGCCTTGCTCTCCGAGGAGCTGCCCGCAGCCGACGGTCCGCCCGCTCGGGTGCAGATCCTGGGCGAGCGCCTGGTCGCGTTCCGGGATACGGAGGGGCGGGTAGGCTTGCTCCAGGAGCACTGCCCCCATCGGTCCGCCTCCCTGGCCCTGGCTCGCAACGAGGACGGGGGCCTGCGCTGCATCTACCATGGCTGGAAGTACGATGCGGCCGGCCGTTGCGTGGATACGCCAACCGAGCCTGCCACATCCACACTCAGCGGCCGAGTCCGGGCGGTGGCGTACCCCACCAGGGAGGTGGCGGGGGTGGTGTGGGCTTACCTGGGCCCGCCCGAGAAGCGGCCGGTCTTTCCCGATTTCCCGTGGCTGAAGCTGCCGCCCGCCCAGTACCACGCCTTCAAGATCCTGGAGGAGTGTAACTACGCCCAGGCGCTCGAGGGCGGCCTCGACCATACCCACGCTGCCATCCTCCATCGGCCCCGCCCGTGGGGCCTGATCGACCCCGACCGGGTGGTCGAGCGGGAGTTGGCTGCCCAGCAGCACATCCAACCGACGCGGTACGGCTTTCGGTACGCGGCGGTGCGCCCGGCTGGCCCGGAGTCTCAGCTGATCCGGATCATTAATTTCGTCGCGCCGTTCTGGACGACCGTGCCGAGAGATGGCTATGGGGCCAGCGACCAGGCCGGCGACCGCATCGTGAACGCCTGGGTCCCGCGCGATGACGTCAGCACCTGGCACTTCCAGTACTACTTCGACCCAGGCGGGCCAGTCAACGTGCCCTGGCGCATCCGGGTGGGTGGCCACCAGGTGGACGCCCGCTATCGTAAGGTCCGCAATCTCGACAACTGGTACCTGCAGGACCGGGAAGCCATGAAAGCGCAGAACATGTCCGGGCTGGAGGGCGTCGTCACGCAGGACCACGCGGTCAACGAGACGCAGGGCCCTATCCTCGATCGCGCCGTGGAGCACCTGGGGCCCTCCGACCTGGGCGTCATCGCCATGCGGCGCAGCATGTTGGACGCGGTCCGGGCGTGTATGGCCGGCGGGGACCCGCCGGGCCTGAATCCCGCCGTCCCCTACGATCAGCTCGCCGCCGCCACCGCGCTGGCTCCGGCGAGCGTTCGGTGGCAGGACGCGGCTCCCCTGGACCCCGATTTTGGCCCCCCGCTCCCCGCGATGCGAGCTGGCGCAGCATCGCGCCTCCCCCGCAGGGGGCGGCGGGTGCGTCATGCTGACGGCTGAAGAAAATGAGCTGTTGACGCGGACCGGGCCGGGCACTCCCATGGGCTCCCTGATTCGACGGTACTGGCTTCCCGTTCTGCTGTCTCGAGAGGTAGCCGACCCGGACGGTGCGCCGGTGGCGGTGGAGGTTCTCGGAGAGCGCCTGGTGGCTTTTCGGGACACCGCCGGCGCCGTGGGGCTCCTGGAGGAGCGCTGCGCCCATCGATCGGCATCCCTGGTTTACGGCCGGAACGAAGCGTACGGGATCCGCTGTATCTTTCACGGGTGGAAGTACGACGGGATGGGGCGGTGCGTCGACACCCCGACCGAGCCAGAGGACAGTAAGGTGAAGCAGTCCGTGCGGCTGCCGGCGTACCCGAACCGCGAGGCCGGCGGGGTGGTCTGGGCCTACCTCGGCCCGCCGGAGCGGGAGCCTCCCTTTCCCGAGTACTCCTGGCTGCGGCTCCCAGCGACGCAGTGCCAGGCCTACAAGGTGCGCCAGGACTGTAACTACGCCCAATCCCTGGAGCGGGATGTCGATCCGGCGCACATCCCCATTGCCCATCGGCGCCTGACCGATGGACAGGTGCGGGCGGGGGTCCGGTTGGCTGACCTGGACCGCCGCGAGACGGTCCCGCGCGTCGAGGTGCAAGAAACGGCATATGGATTTCGGTACGCGGCGGTTCGGCCACGCGACGAGACCCAGGAGCACGTGCGCATGACCTCCTACGTGATGCCCTCCTGCCTGATTCTGGGGCCGGCCGTAGGGGCCAATACCACGGCCCAGGTGGTCGTGCCGCGGGACGACGGCAGCAACTGGCAATTCCTGTTTCGGTTCAATAACGAGGAGCCGGTGGATATCGCCGAATACACGGCCACCCGTGGGCTGGACCGACTGGACGCCGGGTATCGGAAGCTCAGGGACATGCCCAA
Organism: Chloroflexota bacterium; assembly: GCA_009377635.1. Taxonomy (GTDB): domain Bacteria; phylum Chloroflexota; class UBA6077; order UBA6077; family SHYK01; genus WHTR01. The sequence continues at coordinate 67,815 of WHTR01000002.1, read as the reverse complement.
CCGATACGACCAGGACCGGGAGGCGATGCGCCTGCGCAGCTTCACGGGCATCGAGGGGGTGATCATCGAGGACCACGCCCTCGCCGAGATCCAGGGGATGGTGGTCGATCGGACCCGGGAGCGCGTGGGCGCCACCGACACCGCCGTCGTGGCCCTGCGGCGGCATCTCCTGGCTGCTGCTCAGGCGCTAGCCGCTGGAGGGGACCTGCCCGGCGTGCAGGCGTCGATTCCCTTCGCGCGCATTGCGGGTGCGGACTTCGTGCAGCCCGCGGGCGCCCGCTGGCAGGAGACCTGCCCACTTGCCGAGGGGCTATCAGTGGTCAGCCGCGCAGCGCGTAGGAAAACGGGTTAAGCGCTAGCAGACGGATCGCTGGTGGCTGAAGGGAGGAAAGATGCTCTCCGCTGAAGACAACGAGCTCCTGACGCACATTGGTCCCGGTACCCCGATGGGTACTCTGATTCGACGGTACTGGATGCCAGCGCTGCTCTCCCAGGAGCTGCCCGAGCGCGATGGCGCACCTGCGCGGGTGCAGCTGATGGGCGAGCGGTTGGTGGCCTTCCGCGACACCGAGGAGAGGGTCGGCCTGCTTGCAGAGCGCTGCCCGCACCGCCAGGCGTCGCTGGCCCTGGCACGCAACGAGGACGGGGGCCTGCGCTGTATCTACCACGGGTGGAAGATGGACGTGCAGGGGCGTGTGCTCGACACCCCGTGCGAGCCGGCCACGCTGCGCGTCCAGCACCTGGCCTATCCGACCCGAGAGCGAGGCGGGGTCATCTGGGCCTACCTGGGGCCTCCCGACCGAGTGCCGCCCTTCCCCGAGTTCTTGTGGCTGAAGGTGCCGCCCAGCTATGCCCACGCCTTCAAGACCCTGGAGGAATGCAACTACGCCCAGGCCATCGAAGGAGGCATCGATTCGGCCCACCTCGCCATCCTCCACCGCCTGGCCCCGTGGGGCAGCCTCGAGGATGGACGAGTCGCGGCGACCGACGCCGACTTGGCGCCGAGGCTGGAAGTGGAGCCCGCCGCCTACGGGTTCCGGTACGCGGCGATTCGCCGCGCTCGCGACGGCGGCAACCTGGTACGGGTCACGCCGTTTATTCTCCCATTCTGGACCGTGGTCCCGCCCGGCACGTACCTGGACCAGTCGCGCATCGTGAACGCGTGGGTCCCCCGCGACGACACCACCAGTTGGCACTTCCAGTTTTTCTTCGACGTGGAGAAGCCAGTCGACGTGGAGTGGCGGGTCCAGAACGGGGGCCACCAGGTGGACGCCGGGTTTCGGAAAGCCCGCAACCTCGACAACTGGTATCTCCAGGACCGGGAGGCCATGAAGACCAGCACCATGTCCGGCATCGAGGGGGTGATGACCCAGGACCACGCGGTGAACGAGACCCAGGGCCCGATCCTCGACCGGACCCATGAGCACCTGGGCAGCTCGGACGGTGCCGTGATCGCCATGCGCCATCTGATGTTGAGGTGCGCGCGGGCACATCTGCAGGGAGAGGACCCGCCCGGGCTGGAGGCGAGCCTCCAGTACGATCAGATCAATAGCGCCAGCTTCGTGACCGCGCCCGACGCGGCCTGGCAGCAGGTGGTCCCGGTGGAGCCAATAGCGCGGACTTGATCCGTCATCCGGTGGGGCGCCATGCGGTTTCACGAATTGACCATGCAACGCCTCAAGGAGCAGAACCAGGACGGCGTGGATGCCGAAATCATGTTCTCGACGCAGCCCGGGAACTTGGACATGCTGCGTTCGATCCCGGATCCCCAGGCCTATCTTGCCGTCAATCATGCCTACAATGCGTATCTCGCCGAGGAATACGCCGCCGTCGCTCCTGATCGCCTGATTGCCCTCGGTGTGCTTCCCGTGGCGGGTGTCGATGCCGCGATCAAGGAGATGGAGTACTGCGCCAAAGCCGGCCTGAAGGGTGTACAGGTCGACCGCTACCCCAGCGGGAAGCCATTTCCCGCTGCCGAGGACGACCGCTTCTGGGCTGCTGCCCTCGATATGAAGATGCCGATCACCCATCATTGCGGCTCGGGCTCGACGCGGATGGCCCGCGACGATGAGCCGACGTTCGACTACCAGAAGTCCGAATCGCCAGATCGAGCCGGTGGGTTCTTCGCCAAGGACCCCATCCGCCCCTGGTTCTTCCGCTACACGTTCGAAGGCATTGTCGCTCCGGTGCAGATGGCAATGGCTGGGGTCTACGACCGGTTCCCGGACCTGCAGATCTACTGGGGTGAGACCTTGATCGGCTGGCTCCCATCGACGTTGGTGCAGGTGCAGTCCAACTATGAGCGCTACAAGTACCTGGCGCAGGACCAGTTCGGGTTCGATTTCCTCGAAGTCCCGCTCAGAGAGTATGTGAGACGGCACAACCTGTGGGGGTTCCTCTCCGACCCGTACGGCATTGGAACGCGCCACGAGATTGGGGTCGAGACGATCATGTGGGGCAGTGATTTTGCCCACGCCGCCGGCGACTGGCCACATTCACTCCAGCAGATCGAGCGGGAGTTTGGAGAGGTGCCGGAGGATGAGAAGTACCTGATGCTGGCCGGGAACGTCATCCGCTTCTTCCATCTCGACGCGGGGTAGGGCTTCGTAGACGGTGGTCTGTTGCCCCTGTCTCTCCCCCAAAATGGGTGGGGAAGAGGCGCCTTACCCTCTTCACGGCCGATCATTCCCCGTGGGCGTACTTGCGCCGCAATTCCGCCCAGACCTTGCCGTGCAGCTCGGCCTGCTTCCGCTAGTAGTCGGGCAGATCGCGGTACGGAGCCCGCGACGGGCCGGCGTTGACATAGCTCGCAGCGTTGAAGCGCACCTTCTCCACCTGGGCGTTGTACTCCGGAAAATGCGAGAACTCACCGGGCGGAACCATGGGCGGCACCCTGTGCATGTCCTCCCAGATCTCGTCCACCTTGCGCTCGTCATCGCGGTGGATCGCGTTCATGAGCGCCACCAGCGGCTCTGGCCCCATGGCCGCGGAGGTGGACCAGAAGGCGGTGACGCGGGTCCGCAGGCTCTTGTAGGCCGGGTAGACGCCGTTCTGGCCAGGCATGAAGTTGATCTGGTGCCCAGCCACGGCCAGGTCGTCCGGTAGCTGCTTCACGTCGTAGGTCGCCTTCGTGGTGATGACTGTCTGCCTCCGACTGTCCAGTTCATCAAGCCCGGCCTGGGGATGGCACCGCTCATGGCGCGCTTGTCGAACCTGTCGAACCACATGCTTCGCCATAGGCTTCCGGGTGAATATACTCGTAGATCATTTCTCGTGCATATCGCCATTGCGTCGTTCCGTTGCTCCGGTAGGGCGGGGACTAGTCCGCCGCCCGGCCAGGTGTGTCGGGACGACGAGCGGGATGGGACGAGAGGGCCGTGCTCGTAGACCTGGCCGAGCAGGTCGGGTGGCGGGGCGGGTTGCGCGCGGGAGATCGATGAGCCTGACGAAAAACGATTCATTGAGATTGGAGGCTCGACATGAAAGCGGATGAGCGACGAGCGATGAACCCAGAAACGCTGGGCAGCGGTGTCCACAATCCCAAGGCCTTCCGTAGATTCTCAGCGGAGAAGGCGACCGTCGTCCCCGTCTATTCAGATCAGGATCTCAGCCTGGTCGTGTGGAGCCTTGAGCCCGGGCAAGAAAATGGGACGCATCAGCACCCGGAGAACGCCCACGCCCTGATCATCCTCGAAGGGCAGGGCGACTACCTGAAAGAGGGTGGCTCCACCGTCTCGATCCGGGCCGGCGAATGCGTCATCGTCCCGCGCGGGCGCGTCCATGGCATCCGCAATTCGGGAGACGAGCGCCTCTCCTACTTCGCCCTCACCAGCGTCGGGGCCGGCGGTTACGTGCGCAATGTCGTGAGAGGGTAGCGCCGAGGATATAAACAACATCTATGCATTCATCTGCTCGGCAACCGTCCCCGTCATCTGGGGCTTCTACTTCATCATGGCCTTCGGCCTGCTGGGGCGGTTTCCCAAGCTTCGGGTGGGGTTCATCGGCATGGTGACGCGCAACTGGTACGCGGCCTCGGCGATGGCCGGGAAGGCGCCATCCAACACCAAGGCTGAGCTGCGCGCCATTTGCTCGTTTCCTCATGACGACCGTTTCGCCATCATGGTCCGTCGTGACACCGGTACGGCGAGCGTTTACGACATCGTGGAGCGGCGCTTCCCGCGGACCAATCAGCAGTCGGACGACGTCGCGAGATAGCAGGAGTGTCACATCAGGCTGTTGGGCGCGGGCCGCCGCCCATGATGCCGCCGCCGCGCTTCAGCGCCTCGGCCTTGCCTGTTTCGAAATCCGGGAGCCAGTTGGTGATCTCGAGCCGATAGCCCCATGGATCTTCAAAGTAGATGCTCACGGCACCGAAGCCAGGATGAGCCATCGGACCGCGGATCGCGACATTCTTGCTCTCGAGGTGCGCCTTCCAGACGTCCAGCTCTTCCATGCTCCGGCAGTTGAACGCGTAATGGACCATGCGCGGGTTCGAAGCTGTGGGGTCACCATGGAAGAGGCTGATGACGTCCTTGCCGAGCCGAATATCTTCATGGGGAGTCACGGGATGCGCCGTGTCGCCGCCCCAGTTGTAACGGCCGACAACCTCCGCTCCCAGTAGGTCTACGTACCAACGCTCCGCCTCAACCATGTCTGGAACCACGATCGCGATGTGGTCCCAGCCGGTGAGCTTGAGCGGTGCCTGGGTGGTCGGGATCGCAATTTCTTCCTTGGGAGGATCGACGACTCTCACCTTCGCGATTACCATACGGACCTCCTGTCCATTTACAAGACACTCTCACGGGACCGAAGGGCGGCCGTCGGCCAGCGAGATGTTTACGGTTGCCACTCTATCGCAGTCCTGGTGAGGTGTCCATGCGCGCGCGGTTTCGGCAGATCGTAGTAAAGAACTTGCTCCTCCGGAACGCCGGCCATCTAGGGGGGCTCATTGTAACTGATCGGACCGATCTCCAAGCGCATTTGCCTTGCCAAGTGCCACACGCCGCTCGATTTCGTTCTCGGCCCCTTGGCGTGATGGCTATCTGGGTACCCTGCAGATGGGTCTCAAACACGGTGCCTACTGTCTGCGGTGCTGCTGGCTACGGTTCGTTATCCCTGTTCCGCTCCGGGTGATGAATCTCGCCGCGATGGCGGCGCTGACGCTGCTCATCTTCGCCGAGACGTCGCTACCGCCCGGCCCGCTCATCGGGCGTGCCGCTTCTCTCGTCTTGGTGGGCTACGGAATCCTCGCCCTCTTCGTTCCCAGTGCGCTATCTACCTTCATGCCTATGCTCCAGCCGGCGACCCGAGGCCCTCGCGGGACTCATCCGCATCAGGTTGGAATGTCTTGGAGGAACAGCTCGGCCGGGAAGAGCGTGCCCAGTCCTTGCTCGACGGCTCGCTCGTAGATGCGCCCGGCCACAGTGGCGAACTGGAGTCCCTGGATGCCGGCGCTGGCCGCGCCTTCGCCCACCACGGCGCCGAAGGACGAGCTGGCCAGAGCCGTGACCTCGTCGACCCGAGCGCGCACGTAGCGGACTCCCGTTTCCCAGTCGATGCAGTCCACGTACCGTGCGTGGGGATGTCGGTTGGTGGGCGTGGGCCCGGCGGGGATGCGCGCCCGCTCTTCCGGCTGGCCGTGCTGCACGAAACCGTCGTTCAGGATGGCCAGGAGCTCGCCGTTGTCCACCCGAAAGAGAAAGACCAGACCACCATAGAGGCCAGGCTGCGTATTGTAGGTCTCGCGGCGCCGCACCCCGTTCACGACGGGCCAGGAAATGACGTCGGGCTTGATGCGCAGAGCGTAGTAGCCGGGGTCCCGCACGACGCCTTCCATGGAGCTAAAGCAGAAAAACTCGTCGGGTCGTGAGGTTGGACAGAAGTTGTCGATGCGGGGTCGGCGCGTCGCATCCCCCCGGGCCAGCTGGCGGAGCCCGCTCTCCAACGCGTCGACTGCATCTTTCGGCGTGATCGCGTGTTCCTGCTCCTGGTTGTTCAGCAAAATGGCCATGGGATCAACTCCTGAGGAGATTCATGATCTGCGCTTGGATCGACACGTCGAGTGCCGAGACTGGCTCGTCGAGTACGATCAGCTTTGGATTGGCGCCGATCGCGTCTTCCTTCGTCGTGACTTGCCACGAAAAGACGCCGTCTTTGGCGGTGAGCTCGCCGTAACCACCGTGGAACTGGACGCCGTGGCGAAGCTTGAAACGGTAGGACTTGCCGTCCGGCTCCACGCTCCACTTGGTGGAGAGCATGGGGATGAACTGACCGGTGGTCGAATCGACACGGATGAGGTGCTCGTACATCGGCCTGAGCTGCCACGCCTCGCCCTGCACAATGAGGCGCACGGTGTTGCTTTCGGTGCCTGGAGCCGGTACGCTGAGTACGAGGCGGTGGACCGCTGGCTCCGACGGTGCAGCGCTGTCAGCTCGCTCGCTGGGCGGGCCGGGCGTTGTCGACGCGCACGCCATGACCGCCACCAGCGCAAGCGACACTGCCGCCCACCTGACTCTCAAGGCACGCGGCTCAGCGTTCAGTCGTACCACTGGCCGGTGACAACGCGCTGCTCCGGAAGCGCTGGATCGTCGATCAGCGTTCGGAAGGGCGGGAACGTGATGTCGATGATGACCCGCGGGGCCGGGCCCGGGCTGACGGCATCCCGTAGCTGTTGCTGGAGCTCCGCCATCTGCTGCTGCAGCTCGGTGATCATGCCAACCAGTTGGGCCACGTCGGCATTGCCGGCCTGGAGCGCTGCCCCGCGCTGCTTCAGGCTGGCCGCCACCGCGTCCGCGAGATTCGCCTTTGGTTGGGGCATCCCTCCGTGGAGGACCCCCGGGGGATTCCACGTCACCTCCGGTCGCATCTCGTCGCGGAAGTGGATCGAGAGCTCTCCCGTCTCGTGGGAGTGACGGAGGCCGTATTCGCCGGGGATGCCTGTCAGGAGCGCGGTCACGAGGAGCTTGTCGTTGTGGAGGACCGTGTACCACTTCCGCTTGCGGCTGCCTGGAATCGTGAGCCCGCGCCAACCGTGTTCCTTGACCGTGTAGGGATTGATGTGCAGAGATTCGGTGCCTTCGCTGGATGGGAGATTTTCCACCGTGCTCTCCTGTCTATCGAGTTGCCGCGGAAGCCGCGGCTGAAGCCGGCTCGCCTTCGACCGACTGCCGTCGCCAATGGAATCGCCACGGAACGTTGCTGGGCACCATATCGTCGCGTGCGAGCACGTCCGGGAAATGGTTTCTGGCGGGATCCCGGACGACGCCGAGCGGATCGCGCCCTTCTTGTACGGCTCGAATACCTGCGAGCATGAGGTTTCGCAAGATGATGATCCCGCGGTCGGTGTAGCCAAGATGCTCGGACGACCGGTCGTAGATGGGGCCCTCGCCCTCGGTTGCCCATGTGTCGTGGATGATGAAGTCCCGCCCCATGCCGATGTAGGTGTCCGTCTGCATTTTCTCTCGGCTCTGGAGGTAGCGGTTCGCTCGATTGCGCTTGAGTGTGTAGTCCGCCTCGGCCGGCCGCTTGCGTAGGGCGAGATCGGCTTCCCGATCCAGCCCCGTGCGCTTGTACGCGATGCTGTACTTCCAGTGGTGGGTGTCGTCGATTGGCACGTGCCAGTCCGAGTGGTAGCAGCCATCACCTCGGCTATCGACCAGGGAAGCACCCGGCATGACGAACGAGCGAACCTTTACGAAATTCTGATTGTCGTCCACTTTCCGCACCGCGTAGAGCTGCATCCCGAACTCGGTCTCAACCGGGTCGATGGTGGGCGATTTGTCTGTCGACTGAATAGCGTTCCGGAAATCGTCCGGCGTTGTACTGATTAGGCGGTGTAAAAACGAGAGGTGTTGCGGATCGAAGTTTCCCTCGTTGCCCTGCAGATAGTTGCAGTCTTGGAAGTACTTTGTTGCCGTGACGCACTCGTCGGGCGCCGTGAGGAAGTCGTAGGCGGGAAAGAGTGGGGGCTCCCCGGGGCCGAGATACGCGAATATGACCCCCGAGCGCTCGATGCACGAATAGGCTGTCTGCCTGATTCGGTCGTGGAATGTGCTGCCAACTGGTTCGCCCGGCTGATCGAGGCAGCGGCCACTTCGATCGTACAGCCAGCCGTGGTAGATGCAGCGGATTCCGCCATCTTCGAGCCGCCCGTAAGAAAGATCGGCGCCTCGGTGCGCGCAGTGAATGTCGAGCAGACCCGGCTCGCCGGTTTCGTCTCGGAAGAGCACGAGATCCTCGCCCAGGAGTCGAAGCGGCAGGGGCGCACCACCAGCCGCAACCTCTTCAGAGAGCGCGGCCGGCTGCCAGTATCGACGAATCCATTCGCCGCCAGGAGTGCCCGAACCGATGCAGGTCAAAAGATCATTCTCCTCTTTGCTCAGCATTCCGCCCTCCCCGGCGAGTGTCTCGCTGGAACATACTCCAAGCACCGTTAGAGTACACCGAAACCGCGACATCGGGTCAGGGAGGTGGCAATCCGGCAGACTACGGGAAAGGCTGCTTGGAATTCAGAGCATCATTCCTCCACGCGGTGCCGACGCTGGTCGCGCTGGGCCGACAGGAGTGTCGAGTCGTAGGCCCAGTGGTTAAGGCGGGAACGGCTGGATCACTCTCCCAGGTCGAGTCGAATCTGCGAATCTGGTGGAAAAAGGCTCAGATCGTCCACGCGTCGCGGACGTCAACTACTGAGCCGGCGCTATGCCGGTGTCGATCTACGGGGCGCCATCAAAGGTGTTCTAAGAGCAGGTGGGGGCTCAATCCGTCAGCTCCGCCGAGCTGTTTGAACACCGGTCCAGCGCCTTGTCTGGACACAGATGCTTCCGGCCTCAGTGCGGCCCGGTTGTCGTCAAATCGCTCGGTGCGGACAAGATGTCAAACCGAACTCCTGAATGTATCTATCAGTCATGGTACTTTGGTCGTGGTAATTTGGCGCGCCCGGAGGGATTCGAACCCCCGACACCTGGTTCCGAAGACCAGTGCTCTGATCCACTGAGCTACGGGCGCGGGCGAAGGCGAAATGCAGGACTCGGTCTGAGGACGCCTGCGCGTGCCACGAACCGGTGGGGGTGAACGGTGGGATTCGAACCCACGATCTCCAGGGCCACAACCTGGCGCCTTAACCGCTAGGCCACGCTCACCACGAAGTCCTTTCCAGGAAGGACGCAATGCAAATTATACGGCCATCTTCTCTCTGATTCATCGGATCTTCTACAATCTCCCGATACCCAAGAGCACACCTCCAGCATGACGAGGACGGCCCGCGGATGGCGGACGCCGAGCACCCCCAGGAACATCGCGCAGCCGGTGAAGTAGACACGTCGCCTCCGGCGACTTCGCGTCTACGGATCCCCGGCACGGCACTCACCTGGGCAATCGTCGGGATCAATGTGGCCGTGTGGCTGTCCATGGAGGCGAGCGGCGGCTCGATGAACTCCCGGGTGATCGTCGACTTTGGTGCCAAGGTCAACGCACTGATCGCCGAGGGTGAGTACTGGCGGCTCATCATGCCCGTGTTCCTCCACATCGGCGTCGTGCACCTCGTATTCAACACCGTCGGCCTCCTCAGCTTCGGGCGCCTCGTCGAGACGACGTACGGGCACGTCCGATTCCTTGTCATCTACCTGGTGAGCGGCGTAGCGGGCTCGGTGTTGAGCTACCTGATGTCGCCGAGCCCGAGCGCGGGGGCCAGCGGAGCGATCTTCGGGATCGCGGGTGCCCTCGCTGTGTTCTATGCGTACAACCGTCGTGCGCATCCAGCTTCGGACCAGGGACAGCTGGGCGGCATCATCACGGTGCTGGCGATCAACGCGGTGTACGGCGTCGTGCAGCCGGGAATTGACAACTGGGGCCACGCAGGTGGGCTGATCGGGGGCGTGGCGGCGGCTGTTTGGCTGGTGCCCCGCGTACGGGTCGTACATGGGTTCGACGGAGATGTCGTGGGCGTCCGTCTCGAGCGCTCGCCGGCGTCGGGTTGGATCGGCCCCGCCATCGTGATCGGAGCCGTGGCCCTGGCGGTCGCGCTCGCGCCTGGCCGTTAGCGGTCCGGCGAGGAGAGTCCGTGCCGGAGCTTCCCGAGATCGACGCCCTGCGGGAAACGATCGAGGCTCGCCTGCATGCCGTCCGCCCGATGTCCGTGTGGGTCCGCCAGTTTGCGCTGGTCAAGACATTTGATCCGCCCCTCGAAGCCGTCGTCGGCGACGTGTTTGCGGGCGCCCGTCGGCATGGCAAGCATCTCCTGCTGGACTGGGGAGCCGACCATACGGTCTCGGTCCACCTGGGCATCGGTGGGCGACTCGTCTTCGGCGTGGCTGGGAAGAACGCATCGCGCTCCGTCTCGCTGGGGATCGATCTGGACGATGGCGCGGCCGTCCAAATCGCCGAGCTAGGCAGCAAGAAGCGCACTTCCGTCCACGTGCTGCACCGAGCGGATGTCGCTGCACACCTCGCGTCCCTGGGAGTGGACGCCCTATCCGCAGGCCTGTCGGTCGCCCGCCTTGGGTCTCTCCTGCATGCTGACCGGTGGCAGCTCAAGCATTTCTTGACGGACCAGCGGCGCATCGCCGGCATCGGTAATGCGTATTCGGACGAAATCCTATGGGAGGCACGGCTGGCCCCGCTGCGGCTGACCACGAGTCTGGGCGACGGAGAGGTCGAGCGGCTCCACGTGGCGATTCGGATGGTGCTGCTACGCGCCAAGGACCACGCCCGGGAGGGCAACTACCTGCTCATGGCCCGTGGCGACGAACGCGGCGCCTTCCTGGTGCATCGGCGCGACGGTCAGGCGTGCCCTCGCTGTGACGCGCGCATCGCCTCGATTCACCTCGCGGATTCGTCGCTTCAGTACTGCCCGAGCTGCCAGGCGGAGGGTCGAGCCTACGCCGACCGACGACTCTCTCGCTTGCTGCGGTGAACGCCCCCGCCGGTATACTCTGCGTTGGAGGGATGGCCGAGCGGTTGAAGGCGGCTGTCTTGAAAACAGCAAGGCGATGAGCCTCGGGGGTTCGAATCCCTCTCCCTCCGCCCGGCCCTGCACTGGGGAAGAAGGGGCTGGTGCGCTCGCTCTTCGGGATGCAGTTGCGAGCCCCGAACGTTGGAGGAGTCGCATAGTGGTCTAGTGCGGCCGCCTGCTAAGCGGTTACCTGGGGAAACCTGGGTCCTGGGTTCGAATCCCAGCTCCTCCGCCACCACACGAAGCCCGTTGTCCGATGCGACTCAGTCGAGCCTGACAGGCGGACGGCGGGCTTCGTGCCTGCCACGCAGACGTGTTCGGTAGGCCGGACCTCCGTAGGCCGTCTCCGATGGGGAACTGAACATGCGTTTCGTGCGGAGCGGTCCGGTGCCCCGCCGTGGGCCAATCCCCAAGGATCCTGTGATGCCTGCTCGATCTTCCAATCCACGATGCGACTTCCGTTCGTGTGGTTGGGTCAAGGAGGCATGGGAATTCTGGGCTGACCAGGCGGCGGTCGACGCATTCTGGTCCTGATCCCCGCATTCAGTTGAGGCGCGGCCGGGCAGCGCGGGCGGGCCCTCCCCTCGGCTCGACCGGGCGCGCGTGGTGGTGCAGCATCTTCCACTCGCCATCCGTCAGCCGGAACGCGTTTCGCGCCCGGGCCTGTGTCATGGAGGCGACGAATCCCGCGGATGAATCGAGATTCTCCATGCACGTCACGACGGCCGCCTGGCCGTCCACGGTGACCTCCACGTCGCTGGGCCACGCGCGCATGTGCGGCTGATGCTCGAAGATGCGGCTCCAGCTCGCGTAGATCGCGTCCCAGCCCTCGATGAGCGGCCACGCAGGGTGTACACACGTCGCCTCGGGACCCTGGAGCCACACGCGAGTCATCAACGCCAGGTCGCAGCTCCCCAACGCGCGATAGAAATCGGCATTCACCGCGACGACGGCCCGTCCGGTGTCATCCATTGCGATGCTCCAGGGCAGCGTTCTCCTGCTCCGCCCACCGGCGAGCCAGCCCATCGCTGATCCACGGGTACAGGATCCACGGCAACGCCGCAGGTAGGATGGGAACGACGATCGCGCGGAGCATGTACGGTTGCGGTCGGTCGATGAAGGGGACGGTGAAGACGAAGAGCGCGAGGGTGCCGAGCACCCAGATGAGGGCGGAGATGAGCGCCATCCGCTCGTAGACAGCATGCCGCGCTCTGGCTCGCGCCCGCTCGCGGGCCTGCTCGTGACCCGTCAGGTCATCCGCCACGCGTACCTCCGTCCGACCATATGCGCCGCCTACAGCTTACCGATTCGGCGGGCCCCGCTCCCATGCGTCCGGCAATCGACCCTATCCATTGCCGGCCCCTCGGCGTGCCCGGTGCCAGGCGAGCCACTGCGCGTACTGCTCGGGCGTGTCGACGTCAGCCACGACACCGGCGTCGTCCGTGGGCAGCTCGAGCACGTCGGCGGCATGGGCGTGAACGACCACCCGAGCACCCTGGTCAAGCGGGGCAGACCGCAGCTCGGGGAACAGCGACCGCGCGAACAGGGTGGGGTGGCCCCGTCGCCCCTGATGGACGGGAATGACAATCGGGCTCTGGCTCCGTTCATGGGCGTCGATGATCGTGTCGATGAGCGTGTGAGACGCGAATGGATGGTCAGCGAGAGACAGGAGAATGGCGTCTGCCCGCTCCCCTAAGGTGTCCAGGCCGACCCTGAGCGAGGAGAGCTGGCCCAGCGCGTAGTTGTGGTTCACGACGACCAGTGGCGCGATCTCCGGCATCGCACTGAGGATCACGTCCGGCCGATGGCCCACGACGACGATCGTCTGGTCCACCCGGGAGCTACGGATCTCGGCCAGGAGATGTCCGAGGAACGTCTCGCCGTCGAGGGGAAGCAGTGGCTTCGGCTGACCCATGCGGGAGGACTCGCCGGCCGCAAGGACAATGGCCGCGACGACTGCGGTCATGGAGCCGACCACGGTCTGGGGGCCCCCGTCGGGCCACCGGTCCGGGCATACAGTACCGATCGTTGCGCGGCAGTCGATCTACGAGCTGCAGAGCACGTGTGACGTGTCACCGATCACCTCGGCAATCGCTCCCTCTGGGTAGACGTCCAGCAGGCTGACCGACGCGGGCCGAACGGCGAACTGCCAGTACGCCGCCGTTGGCATCTGGAACAGGTCTGCGAGGAGCAGACGGATGGGGCCCCCGTGCGCGACGAACAGCAGCGTTCGGCCGTCCTCGGGCCTGGCCGCCTCACCGGCCGCTCGGTACGAGAACCAGTCATGCGCTGGGGAGGGGTGCGGCGCGTCCCCGACAGCAGCGCGAAAGAACCCGCGCACCCGGTCGCGGACGCCCTGGAGGGTCTCGTGGCCGCCCGGCGGGCATGTGGTCGCGGGTGCGACGGTCCACGTGCCCCACTCGGGCGCGAAGCGGAGGGCGATCTCGTCGTGGCGGAGCCCTTCCCACATGCCGAAGCACATCTCGCGAAGCGCGGGCGTGGTCACGATCGGGACGTCCCGTCCCTCGAGGGCGATCTCGGCCGTCTCGCGCGCTCGACAGAGGTCGCTGCTGTAGGCGAGGGTGATCGGCGTGTCGCGCAGTCGCATGCCGAGCCGCTGCGCTTGAAGGCGACCGTCGTCCGCCAGCGGCACGTCCTGGTGCCCCTGGTAGCGCCCTCCCTCGTTCCATGTCGTGACGCCGTGACGGGCGAGGATCACGCGGATCATCGCGCGGCCCACGGATTGAAGGCGGGCTCTCCGCTCGATTGGGCGATCCCCAGCGCTTCCCGCGCTTCAGCGACGACGGAGAGCGAGCCGGTCACGACGATCACGTCAGCTCGAGACGCGCGCCCTCTCGCCACCCCGAGTGCGGCGGCCACAGTTGGAGAACTCGTCGCGTCGACCCCGGCTGCGCGGGCGAGGCTGGCGATGCGCTCTGGATCCACCGCCCGAGGGTGTGCCGAGCGGGTCGCTATAAACATGCTCGCCCCCCTTACTCGATGGGCACCTGCCCCCCCTGCGAGAACAGAACGGGTCTCAGGCACCACCGCACCGAGACGCACATCCGAAGCCGGCTGTTCCGCGAGCAAGGCCGCGACGATGCCCGGAATGTCCTTGTCCGCATAAATGCCCACGACGAAGACGATCCCGCGCTTCCCAAACGCCTCGTCCAGCGCTTCTCGCAACCGCTGTGCGGACTCGACGTTGTGCGCGCCGTCGAGCACGACCGCCGGACGGCCGGCGTGCACGTCGAACCGCCCCGGCCAATCGACATCCTCGATTCCTGTCCGAACGGCGTCGAGCGTAACGCGCTCGAGGCCAGCGTCCGCAAGCGTATCGAGGAGCGTTGCTGCAACCGCAATGTTGATGCGCTGGAACCCTCCTTGAAGGGCAGGCCGCACCGCCTCGATGCGTCCTCGGCCGGTCACCAGCGTCCGCTCTCCCGCGTCTTTATCCCATCGGGCGCCATCCTCGCACGCGATCCGGAGCGGGGCGCCGCGCTCGGCCGCGACGTGCCGGATCACCCCCATCGCCTCGGCCGGCTGGGGCGCCGAGACGCATGGCTGCCCAGGCTTGATGATGTCCGCTTTCTCTTTGGCGATGGCCTCCAGAGTGTTGCCTAGGACCTGCGTGTGGTCGAGACTGATCGAGGTGATGGCTGACACGCGGGCAGGCACGACGTTGGTTGCGTCCAGCCGCCCACCGAGGCCGACCTCGAGGACCCCGACGTCCACATGCCGCTCGGCGAAGTGCTCGATAGCGAGCGCGGTCATGACCTCGTAGGCGGTTGTTGTGCAGCTGGCGCCGCGGTCGCGGGTCATCGCAGCCCGGACGACCTCCATGGTGCGAGCGAAATCCTCCTCTGAGACGGGCTCCCCATCGACGCGGACGCGCTCCCGGATCGTATGAAGATGGGGCTGCGTGTAGAGACCGGTCCGGTAGCCCGCGGCCCGCAGGGCGCGCTCGACCATTGCGGCTGTCGACCCCTTCCCCTTGGTGCCAGCGATGAGCGCAGAGGGGAAGCGCACCTCAGGATGGCCAAGAGCCCCCAGAAGCTGGTCGGTCCGCTCAAGGCCGAGGCGAATGCTTGCTCCCCCACCGTGCTCGAAGTCCGCGAACTCGGCGAGAAAGCGCAGGGCATTTTTGTAGTCGTTTCGGGATGCGGAGTGAGTGGACTTCGCCATGCGCTGTGCCCTCGCTAACCGCCATCGCGCCCGGCACGCACGACGGCGTCGGTCTCGGCGCTGACCCGCGCCATGGCTGGGAGGTCGTGGACGCGGACGATATCCGCCCCGTGCAGGATGCCCAGTGCGACGGTTGCCGCCGTCCCCTCGACGCGCTCATCGGGCGGGAGTTCCAGTGTCAGCCCGATGAACGACTTGCGCGACGTGCCGAGCAGCACGGGTCGCCCGAGGGCGCGCAGTTCCTTGAGATGGGCGAGCAGCTGGAGGTTGTGTTGCGGCGTCTTCCCGAACCCGATGCCGGGGTCGACGATGATCTGCTCGAAGGGGACACCGGCCGAGGTCAAGATGTCGATACTCTCTCGGAGCTTGCCCACGACTTCCCCGAGGAGGTCGTGGTACTCGACAGCCGGGAAGAATCCTCCCAGCCTCTGCGCGGTTTTGGGGGGCGCCGGCCGGTTGTGCATCGCGATGGCCACCGCGCCCCGGCGCGCGACGATCTCCGCCAGGCCCGGATCGCGCTGGAACCCCCAAACGTCGTTCACGATGGACGCGCCGGCGTCCAGGGCGGCCTCGGCGACCTCCGCCCGGTACGTGTCCACGGAGATGGGAGCGCTTGCCCGCTGCCGAAGCGCCCGGATGACGGGGACGACTCGGCGCTGCTCTTCGAGGGCGCTGACCGGCTCCGATCCCGGACGCGTTGACTCGCCGCCGACGTCGATGACGTCCGCGCCGTGCGCGGCCAGATACATGCCGTGGGCTGCCGCGGCATCGGCATCGAGGATGCCGTCACCGGAGAACGAGTCCGGCGTGACGTTCAGGATCCCCATGACGTAGGTTCGGGTGCCCCAGTGGAACGTAGTGTCGCCGCACGGAGTCGGGGGAAGGTGGCGGTCGTCAGACTCATGGCTCATGGCGCATCACGTCAGCCAGCCTGTCGGCGATCTCCTCGATTCGGGTCAGAAGCTGGTCACACGTTACGCCGCCGGCGAGCGCCGCGCTCACGGCCGATCCCCCCGCGCCCACGCCTTCTTTTACCAGATGCTCTTCGTAGCCGCGGAGCGAATGGTGCCGCGAGCCCGCGAAGGAGAGCCGAGTTGCCAGCAGCGGTCCCGCGCGGATGTCGTCCATGAGGCCGATGAGGTCAGAGGTTGGGTCTTCGAGGAGCCACCGCGTCGTGGCGACGGCAACGAGCCCGGACGGGTCCGGCCCGATGCGACGGTCCGACATACTGCGCAGAAGCGCGAGCACCGCCGCCATCTGTGTGCCACCGGCCAGAAGGACGGGGACTCCAACGCCGATTGCCCCTGCGCAGAGCCCCGCGGCGACGCCCTGCATGGGGTCTCCGAGGGTCTCCACCGCGACGAGCGGGTCTTCCGCCGTCGCCCCCCAGTCCAGGCGCTCCAGCGCGGCCTTGGCGACACGGCTCTTGAGGCCGTGCGCGTTCGCCGCCATGCTGCTGCTCACCCGACCGTCAGCGGCGATGCCGAGCGCCAGGAGCAGGGCCAGCGCAGTCGTTGTGCCGCCGGGCACGCTCTCCCCAACGACGAGATACGGATACTCCCGTGCGAGCCGCTCACCCATTCGGCATGCTCGCCCGAACAGCTCGTGGGCGCCGGGCACGGCGGCCTCCTCGCCGATGCAACCGCCCGGCTCTCTCCCGAGATCGAGCGTCGGGCTCCGTGGGACGATTCGACACCCCGCGTTGACGATCTTGTGCGGGATCTCGGCGAGCTCCAGTGCCGCCCGGGTGATGATGGCCGGTCCGGGCGGCCCGAGCGGGTTGGACGGAACACCGGGTATGCAGCGGGCGGCTCCATAGGTCAGCACTTCGGCGTCGGCCGCGGCCGTAAACGGGATGAGCTGAGCAGTCGCTCCGGCCGCAGAGATGCCGGGGATGAGCGCCGTATCCGTGGAGGCAATGACGCAGACAAACAGCGGGCGCTGGCCCTGCACGCGCAGCGCAAAGTGCCTGCCGTCGTCCCGGGCGTAGGGGAATAGGATATCCAGCTCCTCGAGCGCAGCGAGCTGAAGGCTGCGGGTTGTGGCGGTTGACACGTCAACACCTCTGTTCTTATTCCACCGTCACACGCGCATTCCGCAGACACGACATCTTGCGGGTCTCACGTTGGATTCCGATTAGAGCTCACGAGGCGACGTTGAGGAGCATACCATGAACCCGCTGCGCGTCCGCGGGTCACAGCAATCACACGAGGATGAGCCGGGCAAGGGGCGGAAGCGCCACCGTGACCGACACTTCGACGACCTCGGCAATTGCTCCGTAGACATCGCCCGTCAGTCCGTCGAGCTTCGCGATGGCATAACGAGCGACGCCGACGGTCACGGCAAAGGTGAGCAGCGCCGCGCCAAGGCCAGCGGGCCCGGCTGTGAGTGCCACGAGCACGGCGGTTGCTGTGGCGATCGCCACGTCGACGCGGCCAGCGCTGATCTTGAAGTCGTGGGCGAGTCCGCTGGACCGCGCCGGGGGGTATCGCACGGTGGCGTACACCATCGCCCACCGCGAGAGTGCGCCCATGGAGATGAACCCGACGACGCGCAGCTCCGGCGGGAGGGACAGAATCGCGGCGAACTTCATCAGAAGCATCGTGGCGACGCCTGCGATGGCGAAGCTCCCAACGCGGCTATCCCCCATGATCTCGAGTCGGCGTTGCGGCGTCGTGAACGCGAACAGGCCGTCGCAGGAGTCCATCAGGCCGTCGAGATGGAGCCCGCCAGTGAGAGCGGCCAGCAGCGCGACGGCGGACACCGCCCGGATTTCAGGAGTCGTGATCTGGCTGAGGAGGAAGTCGACCGCAGCCACGAGCAGGCCGATGAGCGCCCCGACCACCGGGAACCAGCGCATTGATCTGCCCATCTCCTCAAGGGCTACCTGGCCTCGAATCGGTGACGGAAGGCGTGTGAGGAACTGGAAGGCGATGAAGAAGCCCCTCACGATCGGAGCACGAACGGCGCGATTACGACGACCGAGAGCTGGCTCATCTCGCAGATCGCCCCGCACACATCGCCCGTCAAGCCCGAGATCCCTGCGCGCGCGAACCAGGCGACGACCTGCATCACGGCGGCCGACAGAACAAGGAGGGCAAGCCCAGCGATCCCGGCCACGGCGATAGCGAGGATGCATGCTGCGGCAAGGCCCGCGAGAGCACGAAACGTCGTCGCGCCCTGCTTCAGGGCGAGGCTCACCGTAGCCTCTCGTCGGGCGTACGGATGCGCCCAGTACGCGAGAAGAATCGCGCTCCGCCCAGCCACCGGCGCGAGGAACAACGTCGGCGCTCGCGCCGCTGTCGGCAAGGCCCAGAGGGCGACGAACAGAGCCAGCAGCACTGTGCAGCCCGCGAGCGCACCGGGCACGCCGGCTACGCCTCCCCGCATCGCAGCGAGGCGGGCCTCCGCATCCCCCTCCGCAGCAAGCCCGTCAAAGGTGTCAACGAGCCCGTCAAGATGGAGCGCCCCGGTGACGGTCACGAGGACGACGACCAGGAGGGCACTGGTGACCGCCGGCGTGAGGAGGAGGCTGGCCGCGAGATCCGCGGCGACGAGGAGCGCCCCGACGATGGCGCCGACGGCGGGGAAGTACGCAACCGAGCGCGAGACATCACCTGTGGTGATCTCGCCTCGGACAGGTGTGGGGAGTCGCGTGAGGAACTGGAGCGCGACGAGAAAGGCGAGGAGATTGGCCGCGAGAGAGGTGTGAAGACGGGGCAGCAGAGCCATCTGCCTCGCTTAGTGCCCTCCGCCGCCGTCCCCATGCGGAGGCGTGCTCCCGGCCGGGCACGATATAGCAGGATTGAAATCCGCGAGCGCCCCGGTCGAGTTCTCCACGAACCACAGGTGGAGCGCATAATGTTCGTGCTGCACGCCAGGATGGGCCGGGAGCCTGGCGAAGGTCTGTCCGAAGAGGCGCGGTGCCTCGGACACCGCGTCCACCATCACCTCATACTCGACTCCCAGCACTCGCCCGTGCGCGTCAAACATCAGCGCCTGCGGCTGGTTGAGGTCGATGGGGCCCCGAAGCAGCGTGTCGTTGGTGGCATGAAACCCCATCGCTCCCTGATCGGCGGACTGACCAAAGGATGTGGCATCGAGGCAGAACTCGTCTCGAACGTACCCCTCGCTCGCTGCCAGCTCCACTGTGTGCGAGCCGAAGCGTTTCCGCACAGCCTCTGCCTCGGGCGGAATTCCCGCGCTCGGCGCGCATGCGCTCAGGAGCACCAGCGCCGACAGAGCGAGGCCTTGCCTTGGAATCACAATCGGTTTCCTCCCGCATTCGATTGACGTGGACACACGTGCGAGACTCTTGGGATCGGTCCTCGCTGTCCAATCGCGCATGTGACAACGCATCTAGGTGAGGCCTGCATCTGGCCGGACGATAGACGTAGCGGACGTGTCGACCGATCGGGTCATCACCCAAGTCGTCGACGTGGGAGCGGCGGTCCGACTGCTATGCGGTGGCGGTTACCCGAGCCGCGTCTGCACGGGCCTCATCCCTGGGCGCGATCTCGCCTAATACGCGCTGGGTCGCCATCGTGTGGCTGCACACACCCCACTGCGGGAAGAAGCTGCACGTGCAGCTCCAGTGCCCATCACGGTACGCCACAACGTAGCTGTCGTGCTCGCCTCGGAATCGGGCGGAGAACTCGCGGACTTCGATCCGGTCGGGTTCCTCTGCGTAGAGATGGGCCTTCTGGATTTTCCCGATGAGGCTCGAGTGCATGGGTCCTCCCGTCGGAGCAAAGAGTTGAGGCAGTGGTCAGAGAGGCGCTGTCCTTTCCAATGCACGCGGTCCTGTTCGGCGGCCTGACCGCGGACACAGTGAACGCCAGCCCGCACCTTGGGGACTGGCGTTCAGCTCGAGAATTGCAGCGCGCCCTGTGCTTCGTCGCACTGGCATTCACCTCTGCCTGGCCACTGCGGTGGGTGCGTCGACGCATAATCACTCGGAAAGGGTGAACTACACGTTAAAATGAGTATAGAGGCAGCATTACGGAACCGTCAACGGAGTTCGGCAGCTGGACGGTGCTTGGGAGCCAGAGGTACCATGTGACAGGATTGGTACAGGCGGGAGCGATCGCAAGCCCAGCTCGTCTGGCAGGAGGTCGGCGTTGAGCAGGGGGACCCGCGGC
The DNA here is from genome assembly GCA_009377635.1 of Chloroflexota bacterium. Classification (GTDB taxonomy): domain Bacteria; phylum Chloroflexota; class UBA6077; order UBA6077; family SHYK01; genus WHTR01. The sequence continues at coordinate 47,541 of WHTR01000002.1, read as the reverse complement.
TACGACGATCTCCAGGCAATGTTTCTGATGCGACTCGTGCGGCTGATGAAGCTGCGGACGCGGCTCTCGACCCAAGAGTCGACACGCGATGCCGGACAGACGCTTGTCAGTGCGGCCCTTCGCTCCACGCTGCAAGACTGCGAGGCGCTTGGCGTGCAGGCGGAAGCACACGCCCTTCTCGAGGCAGATTGAGCGCGTTGCGGGCATGCCGGGAGGCGCTGGCGTCTCGGCCCGCTGGCCTTGTTACAGATATCGATGGGACGATCAGCCCGATCGTGCAGAATCCCGCGGCAGCGGCCGTGCTCCCCGGTTGCCGCGACGCTCTCGCCGTTCTCGCCCGCCGACTCGACCTCGTGGCCGTCCTCACCGGCCGCGAGCCGGACGTCGCGCGCCGCATGGTCGGATTGGAGGGCGTCGAGTACCTGGGCACCCATGGCATGGTCCGCTGGACGCCCGATGGTCTGATGGTGCACCCGGACGCCGCTCCATTCGCCGAACGCATCTCCCAGGCCTTGCCGTCGCTGCTCGAACAGCTCAAGTCTACGGACGCATCGATAGAGGACAAAGGCCTCGTGTTGGCGATCCACTTCCGGCAGTCGACGAGTCTCGAGGGCACGCGCGACACGATCATCGCCGGCGTGAGCAAGGTCGCCAAGGCGCACGGGCTGGCCGTCATGGAGGGGCGGAAGGTCGTGGAGCTCCGTCCGCCACTGCACCTGGGGAAGGGCTGGTCGCTGGCCGACCTCGCGCGCGAGCGACAGCTGGCGTCGCTCGTATACCTCGGAGACGACCGCACGGACATTCCAGCGTTCGAGACGATCCGACAGTGGCGAGCGTCGGAGCCGGGACGTCAAGGCGTCGCGCTCGCGGTTGCGAGCGGAGAGATGGCGCCCGAGCTCGCGGACCTGGCCGACTACACGCTGGCCGATGTCCCGGCCGTTGAATCGCTGCTACGAAACCTCGCGCGTGAGGCATGATGAAGGAGGAACCTGAGTTCCTCCACGAAGGAGGCGCGCAGTGGCGATCACCGACCGACTGCCAGCAGGCCTGCGCCTCATACTGCGGACGATGCTCGCGGCACCTCCCGTTCGGTTCGTCCGCACGCTCGTCGCTGAATCCTCTGCCGACGATGTGCCGGGGATTGGCGCAGAGATGGCGTACCGCTTCCTCTTCGCTCTGTTCCCATTCCTCATCTTTCTCGCAGCGTTCGTCGGGTTCATCGGCGCCACGGTGGGCTCAGAGAACCTCTTCACCACGGTCATGAGCCTCATCGGGTTTCTGTTGCCCTCCGAGGTCCGCGAAGTCGTGCGAGGCTGGATGGCGCGCGTCATCGATGTCCAATGGCGGGGACTCCTCACAGCGGGCGCGGTCGGAGCTCTGTGGGGCGCGGCTGGCGGGGTGGGGAGCCTGATCAAGGGACTCAACCGCGCGTACGACGTTCCGGAGAGTCGGCCGTTCTGGAAGGCGCAGATCCTGGCCCTCGGGACGACGGTCGCCCTCGCCGTCGTCATGATGGGCGGGGTGATTCTCTACACCGCTGGTGGATGGCTCGGATCGACGCTGGCCACAATCCTCGGTCTCGGACCCGGCTTCTTGGCTCTCTGGGATCTGCTGCGCGGCCCGGGCGTGACCCTCGGACTCGGGATCGTACTCCTGGCGCTCTACGTCGTCCTGCCGAACACGCAGGTCTCGCTCCGGGCGGCGGCGCCAGGGGCTGCGTTCGCGACCGTTGGCTGGATGGCCCTCACCATTGGGTTCAGCGTGTACATCGCGAACTTCGGCGCGTACGAGCGCACGTTCGGGAGCCTCGGGGCCGCAGTCATGCTGATGGTCTGGATGTACGCGGTCGCCCTCATTCTCTTGATCGGCGGCGAGATCAACGCGGTGCTTCTCCAGCAGAAAGCAGCGATCGCTCGGGCTACCGCGGGCCGCGTACGCGCGCAACACCGCGTAGAAGCGTGACCGGCAGGCGCGGAGCCGCGTCCTACCGGACGACCTTTCGCTTGTTGGCCACGTAGTCCAGCAGGACGTACTCTCCCAGCCGACTTGCGGACGCGAAGAAAGCGCGCCCGCGGTTCAGCTTCGCCATCGTCGCCACGAACTCCGAGAGGTAGCGCTCCCGCTCCATCATGAACGTGTTGATCGTGATCTCGTCCTTGGTGCAGCGGACCACCTCGCGGAGCGTCTCCTCGAGCGCGCGCGGTGAGCGCCGGTAGCCGCCCCCGCCCCATCCTTCATCGCC
>WHTR01000002.1:0-45127 GCA_009377635.1 Chloroflexota bacterium | reverse complement strand
AGGACGAAGTAGGAGAAGGCCACGACGTAGAGATTATCCTTCGGGAACTGCGAGCGGATGAGGCTATCGAGGGCAAGAGCCACGCGCCGGCCGGCCTGGAAGCGACCCGCCATCATCATAGAGTAGCTCATGTCGAGCATGATGACCGTCGAGCACTGTGTCAGCGACTCCGTCCGGTAGACCTCGAAGTCGTCCATCCGCATGCGAACTGGTGTCCCCTGGCCCTCGCGCTTGATCGCGTTCATGACGCTCCGATTGCTGTCGATGAGAAACTGATCGCCGTAGACGTACGGCTTGGTCTCGTCGACGCGTTCGACGCCGATCCCGCTCTGCTCGATGGCGTGCTCGCCGAAGCTGCTCGACTTCAGCTTATGAAAGATGTCTTGCAGCGCCCGCTCCCCGATCTTCCGCACGGCCTTCGGGGTCAGCTCCCATTCGTTCCCCTTCCGGTGGATGAGGCCCGCCTCCTCGAGCATCTTGGTGACCTGCTGCATCTGCTCCGCCAGGCGGCGGGATTCCTCGCCGAGCAGCCGCCCCACCTCGTCGGCGTCGATGCCGGTCGCGTCGTTCGACCGAATCGACTGGAGGACCTCGCGTTCCATCTGGTCGAAGCTGTTCATGTCACCCATGAGGCGCATCGCCTCTTGGAGCGTCAGGGGCTCATCGCCTCCAAAGGGGTAGTCTCCCGGCTCGCCTCGCGTGGGTGCCACCCGCTGGAGGTTCGCCGCGAGCTGAGCCATCTCCCACTGGAACTGGCTGTCCTGGAAGAGGGAGTCCACCATCTCCTCGAGCTGGCGTCGCATCTCCGGCGTCATCGAGTTGAGAAGCGACTGCATCTGCGCGATCTGCTGCTGGAGGTGCTGGGCCAGCTGGTCCGCGTTCTCGATCCCCTCCGGGAAGAACTGGCCCCACTGCTTCATGAAGTCCTCGAAGTCGGCGTCGACGTCCTCGCCTCGCGAGCGGCGCTCCAGGAGCTGGTTCAGGTCGTGGACCATCTGCTGGAGCTGGCGCATCGCCTCGGGCGTGAGGGACTGGAGGCCCTGCTGCAGACCGCGGAAGTAGCTCTGCATGACCTGCTGCTGCAGCATCTGCAGCAGCTCGTCGAACTGACGCCGCGCCTCCGGCTCCATGAAGTCGTACTCGCGCAGCTCGCGGATCCGGCCGCTGACGTCCGGCGGGAGGTGGTCGAGCTGCTCCAGGCGCTTGTGGGCCATGCGCTCGAAGATCTCCTGAAACATCGGGTCGGTCGAGCCCGGCGCAGGCCCCGAGGCTGGGGGTTGGGGATTGGGGGCAGGCGTCTCGCCATCGACTTCACCGGCCTCTGGCTCTTCGCCCCTGGCCCCAGGGCTGGCCTCTCGGCCCGCGTCGGACTCGCCCTCCAGGCCGGCGCGGCGGGCGATGCCCTGGCGCTCCGTGTCGATCAGGCGATCCAGCCGTTCTGAGATCTCGTCGAAGATCGACCCCAGGTTGTAGCGGTCGAGATTCCCGGCGCGCGCCTGGCGGAGGCGCTCGAGCAGCTCCTGAAGGCCCATCATGCGCCGCCCGCTCGAGAAATCAGCTCCGTGTTGCATCAAATGGCGGAGCGCACCGCGGAGCGTCCCATCGTCGAGCATCTCGTCTGCGATGTGCTCCATCACGTCTTCAGGAGTGAACGCCTCGATCTGCTGGGTCCCGTCCCAGCGCGAATACCGGTAAAAGTGCATCGACCCCCCTTCAGGTGTCCAGGACTTTTCTCATTCCAGCGTGAGACCCGCATTTCGTAGGCACGACGTCTTGCGGGTCTCATCATGGATTCCGTCTACTATTGACGGGCGGCTCGGCAGCACCGTTTCTGTCTGATTCGTACCCGCAACAATACTCGACCTGAGGACAACTGTAAAGTGCAACCGATGCCCGTGGGCTCGGTGACACAGATTGCAGGAGAATTTCTGTCACGAGAGGGCGATGCTCTCAACTGAGGTCGGCTAGCTTGGACGGCGTCGTGGCATCCGCGGGCCGTTCATCCTTTCACTGTCGCGCGGAGGAGCGAGACGAACGACTCCAGAGGTCGTTGGCACGCCGATCTGGTAGACTGGGCACCCGTTCACCCAGACGGCTGTGACATGGGGTGGTGTTGAATCCGCTCGTACGGCGATAAGATCGCCGCGTTTCCCCGGCGCAATCGCGCCTCGATCCTCATCGAGGCCGATCGCTGCCGCCGGTCCCAGCGTGGCGAGGCGGGTCGCAGCGGCCAGGCCGTGGCGCGGGGCGAGCTGAAAGACCGCCGCAAGCAGCGCGGGCACGTAATAGTCAGAGCAGAGGTAGTCCAGCAGGGCGGTCTCGGCCAGCTCGCCGACGTTGAGATTGCCGGTCAGCGAGCCGCCGCGTACCAGATTCGGCGCTCCACCGCCGACGAGCATCCCCAGCTCTCGGGCCCGTCGTGCGGCCTCGAAGGTCACAGGGAACTCCGCGATGCGCACTCCGAGCGCGTGCATCAGCTCGACGTGCTCGATGGTGTCGTCGTCATGCGAGGCGATCGCGACTCCCAGCTCCTGCACGATGCGGAGCACGTCCGACAGACCTGCGGTGGGATCGATGCGGTGAAGCTCCGCAGCCCGCTGCTCGTCAACCTCCTCGCTTACTGCCGACGCGCCGCCGAGCGCACGGCGCACGGCGCTGTACGTAGGAAGGTTCCGGTACTGTCCCACGCCTGGCACGTGGTCGTTGAGCGAGAGGTAGCGCACCTGCGCGGCCTCCAGCGCTGCAAAAAGCTGCTCTAGGCCGGTCGTGTTGCGGAGCTCCCAGCGGTGAAGTACTTGGTGGTCGACGAAACCGACACGAGGTCCCAAGGTGCGGACGGCCGAGGCCGTCGCCACCGCGCCGGCCATGCTGCGATCGGTGCGGGCGACGTCGGCGAAGTACACAGCGTGGAATTCGGTCGTGACGCCTCCGGCAAGCAGTTGTCGATCGAAGTGCAGCAGGGCCACCGCGGGGTCGAAGCGCGCGGCCGGGCGAGGGTTGATCTGCTGCTCCAGGCCGTCGTTGTGGAGATCGATGAGGCCGGGCAGAAGACAGACTGGTCCCAGCTCCACTCCGTCGTCACCTCGAACGTGACCGCCCTTCGTGACCTCGGTGATGCAGCCATTCTCGACGACGACTCGTCCAGCGAACACCTGGTCGGGCCCGACCACGGCGTCGCTGGTCAAGATCACGCGGTCGCTCATTTCACCTCCCGACATGCTGACTTGAGGGAATCGACGTGTGCGGAGAAGACGTCCGGTCGTGGCGGGCCGGCATAGCTCACGCGGCCCGACTCGAGCACCACGATGTTGTCGGCGAGGTGCTCTACGAGATCGGGATCATGAAAGATCGCCAAGATGGTCGTGCCGTCACGGCGCAGCCCCTCGAGCAGATCGACCACCACATGCTGGTTGGCGGAGTCGAGCGCCGAGGTCGGCTCGTCGAGCAGCAGCAGACGCGTTGGCTGAATCAGGGCGCGGGCAAGATTCACGCGCTGCTGCTCGCCACCGCTGAACAGCGTTGGGTATGCGTCATCCAGCTTGGCCGGCATGTTGAGGCGGCGCAGCAGCGCGGCCGCCCGCGACCGGGCCGTCCCCGACGCGCCGCTGGGGCTGATCGCGCGCCGTGCCACGAGCTCGAGGGTCGGGACGCGCGGGTCCGGACGCAGGAACTGAGAGACGTAGCCCAGGTCCCGCGAGCGCATCCCCAGCACGCCCCGCTCGTCCAGCGTCGCGAGGTCATGCTGGCGCTCAGTGGCGTCGAGATAGATGATGTGACCGCCAGAAGGCAGATACGTTCGGTAGATGCACTTGAGCACGGAGGACTTGCCCACCCCGCTGCGCCCGAGAAGAACGGTGATGGTGCCCGCCTGCAACGCAAAGCTCACGTCCTCGAGTGCAGCCACGCGCTTGCCGTGAAGGACGTGCAGGGTGAAGCATTTGCTCAGGCCCTGCACCTCGAGGAGTGGTCGCGCGGTGGTCATCGGTGGCCTCCGTCTAGGCGGTCGAGCTCACGAGGAGCTGCGTGTAGGGATGCTGCGGGTCCTCGAGGATCTGGTCGGTCAGCCCGCGCTCGACAACGTGGCCGAGGCGCATCACGATGCTCCGGGGGGCCAGCAGGCGGATCACAGCCAGGTCGTGCGACACCATCACCATCGCCGCGCCCGTCTCCTGCTGCAGCGCTCGGATCAGATCGATCACCCCTGCCTGAACGGACACGTCGAGTCCCGTCGTCAGCTCGTCGAGGAGCAGCAGCGGCGGCTCGTTTGCCAGGGCGCGGGCGATCTGGACCCGTTGCTGCATGCCGCCGCTGAGCGTGCCCGGAAAGGCATCCAGACGATCCATCGGCACTTCAGTGCGCCATAGCAGCTCGCCGGCCTTCGCGCGCATGCCACTAACCTCGCGCCAGTCCACGGCGAGGAGCCGCTCGACGATGTTGGCGCCAGCGGTGCTGTGGAAGCTGAGGCCGAGAGCGGGGCTCTGATAGACCATGCCCATGTGGCGCATCTGCAGCGCACGTCGTTCTTGTGAGTTGGCTTCGAATGTGCTGCGGGCGCCGCCCTCGAACGGTGCGAAATAGGCTGCACCGGCCGTCGGCGGCAGGTCCTGGTAGATGCAGGCCAGAGCCGTGCTCTTGCCCGACCCACTCTCGCCGACGATTCCGACGGTCTCGCCAGGAAACACCTCCAGGTCGAAGGCGGCCAGTGCGACGACGCTCCCACACCAGGGGCAGATGTTGGTGTCTCGCTCAGGACCAGTCGACTCCACACACGTGGGACATCCTGGCCCGTAGCGTTTCTCCAGTCCCACCACGCGCAGCAGCTCTTTCACTCCCGGCTCCTTGAGTTGGAGAAGCTGGGCCACGGGTCGAGCACGCCGCCGGCTACCCGCTTCTCGCAGGCCGCGGTGTCGGAGCAGGTGTAGGTGCGCGCCACGCCGTCCGCCGCCGGGTGCTCGTCGAGGAACGTCGTGGTGCTTCCGCAGATGGCACAGCCCTGTGGGAAGCGTTCCACGTCAAACGGATAGTCCGCGAAATCCAGGGGCCGCACATCGGTGCGAGGCGGTACGGCATAGATACGCTTCTCGCGCCCGGCTCCGAAAAGAAAGAGGCAGTCAGCTTGGTGGAAGCGTGGGACATCCCAGCGAGGGACCGGGCTGGTCGCCATGACGTAGCGCTCATCCACCAAAACCGGATAGCCGGCGGCGTGCGTGAGCTGTCCATTGCGCACGATGTCCTCGTAGAGGTACACCCACGCCTTGGTGTAGTCCTGGTCAGCGTGGAGCTGGCGGGTCTTCGCCTCGCTGGGCTCCACCAGGCGAAGCGGCTCGGGCAGCGGAACCTGAAGCACCAGGATCTGGTGTTTGTGCAGTCGCTCTTCCGGGATGCGGTGGCGCGTCTGGATGACCGTTGCCTCAGCGGTGTCCTCGGTCGTCTCCAATCCCGTGGTTCGCGTGATGAGGCGCTTGATGTTGAGGGCGTTCACTCCGGCGTCGGTTCCCTGGTCAATGATCTTGACGACGTCGCCGGACCCGATCAGGCTCAGGGTGATCTGCAGCCCGCCGGTGCCCCAGCCGCGCGCGATCGGCATCTCTCTCGATCCAAAGGGCACCTGATGGCCGGGGATGGCGACTGCCTTGAGGAGTCCCCGGCGGATCTCTTTCTTCGTCAGCTCGTCAAGGTAGGCATAGTTGTACCCATGCATGTGCCCCGCGCTGTTGGCCGTGACGAGCTCGGCGATACGCGTCATGGGCCAACCTGCGCCGGGTGCGGGTGCGGATGAGCGCCGCCGACGTCCGGGTCCATTGCCGCATGTGCTCCGCGCCCGGATTCCCGGAGGTGGCGGGTGCGGTCGAGGTAGGCCTGGAACGTGACGTAGTGGGGCAGCTTGAGGTGCTCGACGAATCCGGCGCCCTCCAGTCCATCAACGTGCGAAAGAACGAACTCCTCGTTCCGCGCGGCTCCCGCCGTGTCCCCGTCGCCAGCGAGCGCGCGATCGAGCTGCGAGATGCTGATGGCCATGCGCTCGTTGTGGCCGAAGACCAGACCGTAGCCGAGCACGAACCGCTCCTTCGCGCTTGGCTCCTCCCGTCCGATCCGCCGCGCCGCCAGCGTGCCGAGATTCGGATCGCCGGGGTCGAGATCGTACGTGAGGGTCTCGCACTCGGTGACCCGAAGTCGTCCGGCAGTGAATGTGCGACCGGTATATGGATGAATCACGCGAAGGGGCAGCTCGCCGACCCGGAGCTCGGCTAACGTGGGATGGTCTGCCGCGCTGTATCCGCGCAGGCCGGCATAGGCGAGCGCTGTCAGGACGCCAGTGTCTCCCCGCGCAAGAGTTTGGAGTCGCGCGCTGCGGGGCGCTGGGAAGCTGAGGGGCTCACGAGTGACGTCGAAAGGGGCCTCGGCGGGATCGGCGTCAGGACGGTTGCCGAGCAACCCTTCGCGCCGCAGTACGTCGGCGACTTTCGAAAGCCGCGGTGGAGTAGATCCCGCTGCCTCGCCAGACGACTCCTCTCCGTGGCCGGACGCAGCCCCATCTCCCTCGCTGGCGGGTGCAGAAGTCTCTTCGATCTCGAGGAGCCGCTGCGTGTAGTCAAGGGTCTGGCCGAGGATCTGGCCGCCCGGAATGTCCTTGAAAGCCGGTGAGATTCGGCGCCACACAGGATACATCTCGGTGCTGCTGACGGGCTCTGTGTACGCCAGTCGACTCAGCGTGGATCGATAGGCGCGCAGCAAGAACGCTGCCTCGAAGAGGTCGCCTGCTGACTGGCGCAAAGCGAGCGCCGCCAGCTCGGGAGCGTACAGAGAGCCCTCGGCCATGACGCGGTCCACGGCCAGCGGGAACGCCGTCATGATCTGGGACGTGCTGAGTGCTGGCCCACCCGCGGAACGAGTCGCCGCACGGACGAGCTGCTCAGCAGCCTGAATGGCGTCGAGACCACCCTTGAGTGCTGTGTAGCCCATCAGCCATTACGCTCCACCGTGGAGATGCGCACGCGGCGCGGAAGTCCAAGCGCCTGCCCCAGCGGGTCGATCAGGAGCATGTCGACGCCCATCGGATAGGCGCGGTTGGCCTCCTCGCGGCATTCGATCGCCGCCGTGGTCAAACCGCCGAGGCGCAACAGACGGTCGGGTCGCGTGCCCGGCCCCTCGAGCCAGTACCAGCCGTTGGGCCCCTTCTGGGTCTTCTCATCGGCCTGAACCTTGGTCGCTGCCGCCAGACCGTCATGCGGGGGTCCAGATGCCACGAGTAGCCGCGGAACCGCGGCGATCACCGTCGCGGAGGCTTCAGGCGCGAGCAACGTTCCCCGCCTGACCACGGTGAGGATATCGGGCAGCTGCGCCAGATCGGCAACCACAACGAACTCAGCCCGATCCGGCGGATCAAGTGGCGAGTCCAATCTCCGTCGCAGCTCGGCCGCGTAGCACGCGGCGTCCCACACGCCGAATGCCGGGGCGACTCCGACGACGGACACCGAGACCTCAAGATCGAGCACGCAGTGCAGCGACGAAGCCAAGGCCTCCGCACCGTCGTGGCCCAGGCGTACCAGCATGCCAGGCTGGGCCATCGCATCCAGAAGCCGACGGAACGTTACCTGGTTGCGCGCGATTTCTATGGAGGGGCCGACACTGGCAGTCATCGATTACAACTCCTCAATGCGGACGGCGGTGGTCTCGACGGCGGCCCACCGAGCTGCGTCGCGCCGGTTCTGCTCCGCCGCGGCCTCCGCCAGCATGTACTCGATGGCCTCACTTTGGGTCACGCTGGCCTCGAGAGCAGCGTCCAGAACCGCTGCCGCCAGGGCATGACGCTGATTGCGGCCGAGGATCATGGCATAGCCGAACGCCGGTCCGAGCCGCACGTGAGCCGTGGTGACGAGCGCCTCGCCCAGGTTGAAGATCTGTCCCGCCGCACTCTCTCGCGCACGCACCATGACGAGGCCCGTTGTTGGAGTGCGCACGAGCTCAAGGTCGAGATCCAGATTCGGATCCGCCAGGACCTCGTCGGCGAGCACTTCGACGCGCTTGGCGTCGGCCGCCGCGAGGATCTCGCACCGTCGTTCGCGATCCATCACGTCTCTCCCAGCCAACTCTGCACAGCTCACACCAGGCGGGCACGGACTCGGCCGCTCACATAGTCAATGAGCGTCACCATGGCGAGCGTGATGAGGAGGATGGTTGTCATCTCCTGGTACTTAAACAGCCGCATCGCCTGCTGCATCTCGAAGCCAATGCCGCCAGCGCCAATGAGGCCGAGCACTGTGGCAGAGCGCACGTTCCCCTCGAAGCTGTAAATGACGTACGAGAGCATCAGGGGCAGTGCCTGCGGCAGAACCGAGAACAGCATGAGCTGCGTGCGGTCTGCACCGACGGCGCGCACAGCCTCGACCGGGCGCGGGTCGATGCTCTCGATGCTCTCCGAATACAGCTTGCCGAGTACCCCGGTCGCATGGATGAAAATGGCGATCACGCCCGGGAATGCCCCCAGCCCCACGGCTGCCACGAACAGCAACGCCCACACCAGCTCCGGAATCGCTCTCAGTGCGTTCAGGGTCACGCGTGTCGCGCTACAGATCACCTGATGAGGGCTCACATTGCGTGCCGCGATCAGCCCGAGCGGCACCGCTGCGAGAGCACCCATGGAGGTCCCCAGAAGGGCGATCTGAATCGTCTGCGCCGCGGGGCCGAGATACTCGCTGAAGCGGCGGGCGTCCGGTGGGACCATGCGCGTGAACAGGTTCCACAGGTCGGGCAATCCGCGTACCAGCTCCACCAGGCTAAAGCGAGTGCCCTGCACACTCCAGGCGTACACGGCGATGACCGCGAGTCCGATGAGGACGACGCGACCGGCCGCCCGCCATTGCAGGGGCTCCTCCCAGGGGTCAGACCGCGACGACCTCGCGAGCGGTCCCCGCACGTGCGCCCTCCTCGTCCTCATCGGCTGACCCGGTCTCCCCGGCCGGGCCGTAGATCAGCTCGAGTGCGTCGTGGTCAAGCGCGTGCACCGGTCCGTCGAAGACGACCTGGCCTTGGCCGAGGCCGATGATGCGGTCGGCATAGCGGCGCGCGAGCTCGACGGTGTGCAGATTGAGCAGCGTGGTCACGCCGTCCTCGCGATTGATGCGGAGCAGATGCCCGAGCACCGAATCTGCCAGGCGTGGATCCAGGCTCGATACCGGCTCGTCAGCCAGGACGAGGAACGGCTCCTGGGCCAGCACCCGCGCGATGGCGACGCGCTGCTGCTGACCACCGGACAGCGTATCTGCCCGCTGGCGTGCTTTCTCCGCGAGGCCGACGCTCTCAAGGGCTCGATAGGCGCAGGCGCGGTCGCTCCGTCCGAACTGGTGGAGGATGGCCCAGGCAGGAGACACTCGCCCGAGACGCCCGATGAGCACGTTGGTCATGACCGAGAGCCGACCGACGAGGTTGAACTGCTGGAAGATGAACCCCATGTGGCCGCGGAGTCGGCGCCGCTCCCGCTCGCCGGCGCTGGTCATCGGTCGCCCGTTGATCCATACCGCGCCGTGGGTCGGTTCGATCAATCCGGCGACACAGCGCATCAGCGTGGACTTGCCCGACCCACTCGATCCGAGAACGCAGGCCATCTCACCCGCTCGGAGCACAAGCGAGACGCCGCACAGCGCCTCGGTCCCGTCCGGAAACCGCTTGCGCAGGTCCTCGGTACGCAGCATTACTTCATTTTCGCCAGATCGAGATTGAGCAGACGGGCTGTGTCGCGCACGGTGTCGTACCTCGCGTCGTCGATCGCCTGATAGCCCTTCAGCGTCGAGTAGGCCGCGAGGGCCTTGATCGCCGCCGGGTTGGAGGAGACCTCGATCATTGCCTGCCTGAACTGTTCGACGAACGCCGGCTCGAGGTCACGGCGCACGGCCCACGGGTCGTTGGGGATCGGGTCCGACTCGCCGATGATGCGGAAGGCGTCACGAGAAGCGATCCCCTGGGCGAGGAACCCCTCGGCGCAGTTGTCACACACGACACCCGCACCCACGCGTCCGTTCGCAACGGCCAGCAGGGAGGCGTCGTGCCCGCCCGCGAAGATGGCCTCTGCGAAATCCGTGTCCGGGTTGAGCCCCATCTCCTGCAGCTTCTTTCGGGGGTAGAGATTGCCGGAGGTCGAGGCCGGGTCGACAAAGGCGAAGGTGATCTCTCCAGCGCGTGCCTTGAGGTCGTCGAGTGTCTGGATGGGCGAGCTGGCCGGCACGATGAACCAGGTCCGGTAGGTCGTCAGATCGTTCGCGCCGATATAGGCGACGACCGCCTGAGCGTTCGCCTCCTGCGCCGCGAGAATGTAGGAGAAGGGACCAAACCAGGCCGCGTCGATTCGTTTCGCGCGCATTGCCTCGATCACGGACGTGTAATCGCTTGCGACGAACTGTTCCACGTCGACGTCGAGCTTGCTGGCGAGGTAATCGCGGAACGGGCCGAAGCCTTGGACCTGCTGCTGCGAGTCGGCTGAGGGTACCGCCGCGATGCGAAAGGTGCCCACCTGATGGGAAGCCGGCGCCGATGCACCCGACGACGTGGGCGCCGCGGAGGAGGGCGCGCAGGCGGTGAAGACGATGAGCCCACCCAGGACGAGTGCGAGAACGCGAAGCTGTGCCATCATTCGTTGTTCACCTCCACCGTTGAGTGCAGCATCGCCGACGCCATGCAGTAGCCGGCGTGCGTCTGCTCGCTACCAAGCCGTTCGTAGAAACCGAGGGACCACGTCCTGATTCATCAGCTACCCCTCGTTCGACGTGGAATGTCCCGGTAACGACGAGGTGATGGTACTCGGGCCGTGTTAAGGGCACGTCAACGAGCAACAGGGAGTAATCGAAGGTTCGATACAGCTCACATCAGGAATGACGTGCTGCATGTGGAGGGGGGCGCAGAGGGGTACCGCGTTTCGCGGTGCGAACATGAGGACGCCTTGAGGCTTGACGAGGTCACGACGCAGGGTTCCCCGCAATCGCCGGGTCACCCCTCGCCGCAGCGAGTCGTCATGGTGTCCCGTAGCGGAGGATCACCCCGTTGTCGCCGCCCGCCCAGGCGTTCTCGGCGTCGACGACCGCGAGGGCGTAGAGATTGTTCGCGACACCGGCATCCTGGCTCACCCAGGTCCCTCCGCCGTCGGTTGTATGGATGATCGTCCCAGCCGCGCCGACCGCCCAGCCGACGTCACGGTTGCGAAACACGATGTCGGAGATACCAGAGAATGTCGGGGTGCGCTGTTCGAGCCAGGTCTGGCCACCGTCATCTGTCCGGAAGATCCGCCCCTCCTCACCGCCATACCAGCCGGTCTGGGGGTCGACGAACGCGACCGCGCCGATCCCCTCGATCTCGCCGAACTGCCGCTGCCAGGTCTCCCCGCCGTCCTCGGTGAACGCGAGCGATGCGCGGGCCCCGACCGCCCACGCTCTCGCGGCGTCGAGGACGGCGAGCCCAGAGATGCCCGGTCGGCCGATGCCCCGCTGGGGCGTCCAGGTCCGGCCGCCGTCCTCCGTTCGGAGAAGGTCGCCCCCGCTTCCTGCCATCCAGCCGCGCTGGGAATCGACGAAGTTCACCGTGGCTGGGAAGATGGCTCGGCGCTCTGTGAGCTCTTCCCAGTGCCGCCCGCCATCGTGTGTGGCGAGCACGGTGTTCCACGATCCCACCGCCCAACCGCGGGTCGCATCGATGAAATCAATTCCCCGCAGCCGTTCGGTCGTTCCCGAGGCCTGCCGCAGCCACGTCTGACCGCCGTCCTGCGTGTGGAAGATCCACCCTCGGTCGGTGACCACCCAGCCGAGCCGTGAGTTCACGAAGGCGATATCGTTGACGTTCACCGGGCGCCCATCGACGTGGGTGAGCGTTGCCTGGACGGTCCATGCCGCCTGCGCCCACGGGAGGCGCACCTGCTGGCCGCCCAGCCAGACGGCGACGACGAACGCGATTGCGAGCACATAGAAGACGACCGTAGCGCCGCCGAAGGTTCCATCTCGAAGGAAACTGCCGATTCGCCGAAGTGTGGTTCCCGGAGCGAGTCTCACGGGGTCTCCTCTGTGTCTCCCTGCAGCCAGCACCTGATCCTCGACCACGCAATGGCTGGTGCACTCCGCCTCAGCTGGACGAGCCTTGCCGCGCGTCGTGGGTCCGCCCATCGGGGCGGCGACTGCCACCGGTCATGGGATCGGGCGCCAAGGCCCGCACGGTCAGTCAGTCCTACGTCGTCCAGGCAACCTCGCCCACACCGTTAGCGACCGCGAGGTCGTAGACCCATCGCGCTGCCGCGATGTCGCAGAATCCGATCCCAGGGCTCAGAAACGTCATGATCTCGTCGCTTCCGGTCCGCCCGGGGCGCTCCCCGGTGAGCACCTCCCCGAGATCGGACACGTCGGACTCGAGATCGCGCTCGCCCCGGAGGACGATGCGCGCCATCGGCTCCCACAGAGTGTAGTCCTGCGTGATCCGAACGCGCGACGTGACGACGACCCGCCCCCGGAGACATGTCGCCTCGTCCAGCTCGCCGGGGGTCACCGAGCAGACCAGCGCTCCCGGCGCGAGGAGATCCCCGTCCAGGACGGGGGCGTTGTGCGAGTTCGTGGCGACGAGCAGAATGTCGACGTCGCGAACCGCCTCCTCGGCTGACGCAACCGGTTGGATGTCGACTCCGAGTCTCTGGCTGTACTCGTGAGCGAAAGACTCCCGGGGCTCCGGTTGGCGGCTGAACGCCTTGACGCTCCGGATGTCGCGGGCTCCCGTGGTCACGGTGAGCTGGACGCCGGAGATGCGCCCGGTGCCGATCATGCCCACACGCCTGGCGTCCGGCCGCGCGAGATGCTTGACCGCGATCCCCGTCGGGCCTCCCGAACGAATGCCGTGCAGCAGATGGTCCTCAATGAAGGCGAGGAGGCCCAGCGACTCGAAGTCGAGGAGGAGGGTCATGCTGAGGCCGCCGCCGCGCGCCTCAGAGACACAGCCGAGGCGCAGCCCGGCCGCGTTGATGGCCGGGACCATCGCGGGCAGAATCCGCATGTCCCTTGGATAGGGGCGCGCCTTGTGGCCAGGTGGGTACACGACCCGCACCCGCTCGTCGCGCTCCGGCAGCCCCAGGTTGCCAGCGTGGTAGTCGCGGAATCCGCGCTCGAGCGCCTCGACCGCCGAGCGCAGACCCGGATCCTTGTCGACGAGCTGCGCTACATGGTGCTCGCGCAGCAGCAGGATGTCGCGGTGCGCCCGCTCCCGTCGGTGTCCCTCCATGCTCGCGTCACCCCCATGTCGTCACGAGCCCGCCAGATGAGCTGTCCGGGTGCGATCATATCATTCAGATCTTCTCAAGCGTCGACGTAGGAATGCTAGACTGCTGTGGACGGCCAATCTCAACGAGGAGGTACGGCCGGTGACGATGACGCCTCGCTCGGTCCAGACGGACACCCCCGACCGCGAGCTCTTCCCCATTATGCGCGCCGAGTCCTTCGAGCAGGTGCTCTATTGTCACGACCGAGGTAGTGGCCTTCGGGCCATCATCGCCATCCACGACACGACACTGGGCCCCGCGCTTGGTGGCATCCGCATGCAGCCCTATCCGTCCGAGCGGGACGCGTTGGAGGACGTCCTTCGTCTTGCGCGGGCGATGACCTACAAGGCAGCCATGGCCGGACTTAACCTGGGCGGGGGCAAGTCTGTCATCATTGGTGACCTCCGCCGAGATAAGAGCGAGGCGCTCTTTCGGGCGATGGGCCGCTATATCCAAGCCCTCGGAGGCCGGTACATCGCGGCGACCGACGTGGGAACAACGTCGGAGGACCTCACGCACGTGCGCGCGGAGACCCCTTACGTGATCGGGCTGCCGGAGGCCTGGGGCGGCCTAGGTGACACCTCGCTGCTGACGGGCCGGACGGTCTATCTCGGCATGAAGGCCGGTGCCGAGGCCGTCTGGGGCGGCGGGTCCCTGGCTGGAAAGCGCGTCCTCGTGCAGGGCACGGGGAAGGTCGGAGGGCACCTCATGGAGCTCCTGGAGCAGGAGGGCGCGCACCTCCTGGTGGCAGACGTCCAGGGCGACAGCGTCGCCAGCGCGGCGAAGCGGTTCAATGCCGCCATCGTGCCGCCGGAGGACGTCTACGATGTGGAGTGCGATATCTTCTCACCCAACGCCCTGGGGGCGGTGCTCAACGACGAGACGATCCCGCAGCTCCGGGCCAGACTCGTGTGCGGCGGCGCGAACAATCAGCTCGCTGAGGACCGCCACGGTGAGATGCTGCACGAACGTGGTGTCGCCTACGCTCCGGACTACGTCGTCAACGCTGGAGGGATCATCAGCGGCGAGAGCGAGCTGCTGAAAGCGCCGCGTGCTCGGGCGGAGACTATGGCTGCCCGCGTCTACGAGACAATGCGGCAGCTGTTCGCCCGCGCGCGGCAGGAGGACATCGCTCCGAGCGTCGCCGCGGACCGGCTGGCCCGGGAGCGGATCGAGCAGGTTGCAGCGGTGCACCGAACGTTCATTGCCTCCGACGCGCATCGCGATCGCACGCTGCTCTCGTAGCCAGGCGTTGGACCATTCGCGTCGAGACTACCCGAGGAGGACGCCGGGCTGGAGCCAATAGAAGATGACGAAGATCCCCGCGCCCAGCAGAAGCGCGGCGGCAAGGCGGTGCAGGTACGGAACGGCCCCCTTAATGGAGCGTGTCACAGCGCTCCGGAAGAACGCGGCGGCGACGATCACCGTGGTGAGCATCGTTCCCATACCCAGGGCGTAGCCCACAAACTGGCCAGGCGCCTCGAGAAAGTCCCCCCGCGCCAGCGTCGTGCCCACGACGACAAGAAATACGGGCAATGTGCAGGCAAGTGACGCCACGCCGTATGCCAGTCCGAAGAAGAAAAGCGACGGAAGGTTGCCGGTGACCTGCACGGCGCCCATGGCGCGACCCGCCATTGCCAGCCCGAAAGACTGCCCCGACACGAGCATCCACACCCCGAGACCCGCCAGCAGAAATCCGATGGCGAGTCCGCCGATGGGGAAGTAGGCGCTGAGGGCTCGGCCGCTGGCAGCGAAGATGAACCCGACGAGCGCGAAGAGCGTGACAAAGCCAAGGGTGGCCATCGCGCCGAACTGAATCGCTCGCCCCGCGCGCATCCACCAAGGTGTGGCCGCTGCCTCCTCCCCTCCCAGGTAGTAGGCGACGAGGGACGGCATGAGGAGGATGCCGCACGGATTCACCGCGGCCAGCATGCCGGCGCCATACGCGTAACCGAAGGGAAGCAAGCGTGCGAGTACGGAGACGCTGCCCTGCAGGCCGTAGAGGGTCCCCTGCGCGGCAATGAGCCCGACCCCGAGCGCCACGCCGAGAGCGCCGAAGACGAGGGTCTGGGCCACTTGATGCCCCCGATGCGTTCGGGCAAGGTGTAGCTCGGTCACGATGTCGGCCTGCCGCTCGCTCGAGTTCTGCTGGCACTGAGTGTACCGGCTGTGCGACGTGGGCCGTCGGATTCCGCTTGCCCTGCGTGGCGGGCGTCCCGATCGCCGCGGAGTGCCGGCCTCGATGGGAGGCGCTTCCCATGCCGCGAAGAGCGACGAAGATGTATGAGCCGCTTGGGATGCCGAGGAGGCCCGCGTCTCACCTCACGGAGTCGTGCTAGGCCGTCCCATTGTTTGGCTACGCCCTGTAGGCCGAGCCCCTCGGCCGGATTTGCAGCGGATGCCAGCGCTTTGGGAGCGGCCCTCGCGAAGACGCCTTGTCGAGTCGGACGGAATCCCTGCGCCGCGATACCGACCGGCGCACCCGCCGGGTCTCTTCTCTTTCCGCGCGCCGCTCCGACATCTCGCTCGCAGCGCGGCCGGCAGCTTCGGGTTGGTCAGGCGTATCCGTCGGCATGTGCCCATCGGGCTCCACGCCACTATCCAGCGGTTGCACGGTGAACATGTACCCGACGCCCGGCTTGGTCGTGATGTAACGCGGCTGGGTCGGGTCCGGCTCGATCTTCGACCGAAGTCGACTGATGTACACGCGGACGACATCGGGACCGTAGCTCTCCGAACCCCACGCGCGGCGGAGCAGATCGCGATGCCGGACGATCGAGCCGGCCTCGCTCACCAGCTGGTACAGGAGCCGACACTCGGTATTCGTCAGCGGCACCGATCGGCCGTTCACCTCCACCTCTTGCCGAGGGAAGCGGACCGTGAGCCCGTCCGCGACGTAGTCGTGCATGCCCACGGCACCGGAGGATTGCGCCCGCCGACGGATCGCGTGAATGCGCGCCAGCAGCTCGAGGTAGCCGCAGGGCTTCGTCACGTAGTCGTCCGCGCCCATGTCGAGGGCTCGAACCTTGTCCGTCTCCCCGTGCCGAGCGGAGAGGACCAGCACCGGGCAGTCGGATACCTCACGAATGCGCTGAAGGACGTCGTACCCGCTCATGCCCGGCAATCCAAGATCGAGCACAATGAGATCGGGGCGGCTTCCGAAGAACGCTCGTAGCCCGGCATCGCCGTCCTCCGCGAGCAGCACCTCACAGTCCTCCCAGCTCGACGAGAGGCAGATGCTTAGCGCTTCTCGAATCGCGAGGTCGTCGTCGATGACCAGCAGTCTCATACTGCTCCTTTCTCTACACGATAGTACGCGCACGGATCGCGCACTATCGTCGGGGGATTTGCGAGGAGGCTCCCATCACCGGCATGTCGAGAGATCCTGCCGGAGTCGCTCGCCGGGCGCAGCGGCTGCTTTAGGGGAAAGCCGTACTCGGTTATCTAGACACGGGTACACGCTCGCACCAGTATCTGAACGCGAAGGAGCCGGATCGGTAGCTGAAGGTTACAGAAGCGTGAATGTTTTTTTGGGCGCTACTGGGACGCGGCCTCGACGTTCGGGCCGGGCGGGGCGACGTCCTTCGGCCGCGTGAAGCGATACCCGAGCCCCCGCTCGTTCTCGATGAATCGCGGGCCGTCAGGGTCCGGCTCGATCTTCGCCCGCAGCCGGCTGATGAACACCTTCAGGTAGTCCGGCGAGGCCCCGTAGTCCGCGCCCCACACTCGGTCGAGGAGCGCCTGGTGGGGCATGAGCCGACCGGCGTTGCGCACCAGGTGGTAGAGCAGCTTGTACTCGACCGGGGTCAGCTTCACCCGCTGCCCGTGGAGGGTGACCTCGCTGTTCTGGAAGTTGATCGTCAGCGCCCCGGCGACGAAGTCGGGCACCGCCCGCACCGGTGGTGGCAGCTCGGCTCGCCGCAGCACCGCCTTCACGCGGGCGAGCAGCGCGAGGTGGCTGAAGGGCTTGACGACGTAGTCGTCCGCGCCCAGCTCGAGCCCGCGCACCTGCTCGATCTCCTCGGTGCGAGCGGTCAGGATAATGACAGGCACGTCGGAGACCTTGCGGATCTCCTGAAGGATCTCGAAGCCGTTCCTGCCGGGGAGCGTGATGTCGAGGACCACGACATCCGGATCGTGCTCATAGAATTGTTGGAGGCCCTGCTCCCCATCGACGGCGCTGATGACGGTCGCATCCTGCCACTGCAGCTGGAAGCCGATGCACACCGCATCGAGGACCTGGGGATCGTCGTCAATCACGAGGATCTTCATTCGCCTTGCCTCGGTTCGAGACTCGCAACATGTGCGTACACTCGTATCTCGAGACGCTCCTCTGCGTCAACGTCACTCAAAGAGGGTACCCGAGCGCATCGACCGCGCGCATCGACGGGGGGCCCTCCCTCCGGTGGGTCACGATCTCTGTGCTTGAGTCTTCAGGAGATGCGCAGTACAGTAATCCCATTGGAACCGGTCGAGTAATCCCGAGGAGGAGGTGGGGCATGAGTGTCTGCGTTTCGATTGGTGGGCCAACAGTCTTTCGGTCCGACAGTCCGTCGAACGAGATCCTGGTGGGGACGACGGATGGAATCGTGTTTCTACAGAAGGCGGCACCGAATGCCGAGTGGCAGGAGAGCGGGCACGTGCTGGAGGGGAAGCACGTCAGCACCCTGCTGATCGAGCCGACACGCGGGACGATCTTCGCCGGCACGCACGGTGACGGGATCCATGCAAGTGATGATTCCGGTCGGACCTGGCAGCGCCGGGACCGGGGGGTGGAGTTCGCGAACCTCTACTCCATGAACTGCGTAGAGACGCCGGAGGGGCTCCGCCTGTACGCTGGGACCGAGCCCGCCCATCTGTTCGTCAGCAAGGACCTGGGTCAGTCGTGGGACGAGCTGCCCTCGTTGCGGTCTGTTCCCAGCGTCGACACATGGACCTTCCCGGGGCCCCCGCATTGGGCCCATGTGAAGAACATCACCTTCGATGTGCGCTCGTCGGATACGATCTACGCGAGCATCGAGGTGGGTGGCCTGCTGAAGAGCGTCGACGCTGGGAGCACCTGGCGTGAGCTCAGTGGCTTCTACGAGGATGTGCACCGCGTCTTTGTTCCACCGTTGCGGCCGGATGACCTGTACATGGCCACCGGAGCGGGTCTCTACCACAGTGCCGACGCCGGGGACACGTGGGCTGTTCTGACCGACCGATCGGCGCGCATCGCCTACCCGGATGCTGTCATCGTCCATCCGGAGCGGCCGAATCTCGTATTCACGGCGGGCGCGATCTGCAGCCCGGGAGAGTGGCGCACGCGAGGGACGGCTGACGCGCGCATCGGCCGCAGCAGCGATGGGGGCCGGACCTGGGAGTACCTGGAGGGCGGCCTGCCCGAGCACATTCGGGGCAATGTCGAGGCCATGAGCTTGAACCACTGGCCGGGCGGCTTCGCGCTGATGGCCGGTACCACCGATGGTGACATCTTCTGCAGCGACGACGAAGGCGAGAGCTGGGCGACCATCGCGCGCGGGCTGCCGGCGGTGTCAAAGGGTGGGCACTACCGCAACATTCCGCGGGGCGATGCGCCGGTGGCAGTGGGAGCGCGCTAGGCAGTCAAAATCGAGGATGTCGGCGCACGGGCAGCTCCAGCCGTGGTCGTCGAGACCCTTCGACAGCTTGGCCTCCTGTCCGGCGCACAGGCCGAAGCGCTCGCTGACCACGCACGCCCGCTGGTTCGAAACTACCGGGGTGAGATCGTCGGGGAAGGCCGGCCGATGTTTCAGCTCTCGCGGGCGTAGGTACACGCCGTGCAGACACGGGTCATCGGTACACTCGGCCCGGCGAGCCGGTCGGACGCCGTGCTTCGCGGGATGGTGAGGGCCGGAATATCCTTCGCGCGGCTCAACTTCTCGCACGGTAGGCCGGAGGAGCACGAGGAGATGGCTGCACGGCTGCGTCGCATCGCCGACGAAGTCGGGTGCGCCGTCGATCTCATCCAGGACCTCCAGGGGCCGAAGATCCGCACCGTAAACACGCCCTACACACTCCTCAGCCCGGGCGGGGAGATCGTCCTGTCCGGCGATGGGCAGGGGGCCGGCGTGCTCCGCATCTCGGAGCCGGCGGCACTCGCTGGTGTTGCACCCGGCCACCGCATCTATCTCGACGACGGCATGATCGACCTGGAAGTCCTTGAGCGCACGGAGGACGGGGTCCGGTGCCGGGTCGTGATCGGCGGCACGGTGGAGGGAAATCAGGGCGTCGTCTTTCCGTCCAGTCAGATCCCGCTCCCGCCCCTTACGGCGAAGGACATTGCCGATGCGCGTATCGGCCGTGAGATCGGCGTCCAGTGGGTGGCGCTGTCGTTCGTTCAGCGCGCCTTGGATCTCGAGGCGCTGCGACCGCACCTCGCGCCAGGCGCCCGCATCATCGCCAAGGTCGAGACGGCTGGCGCCCTCCACGACCTGGAGGCGATTATCGCGGCAGCGGACGCCGTCATGATCGCTCGCGGGGATCTCGGGGTCTCCATCCCTCGCGCCCGTGTTCCGCTCGTCCAGAAGGACATCGTGCTCGCGTGCCGGCGCCGGGGAACAACGTGCATCGTCGCCACTGAGATGCTGCTTTCGATGGTCCTTCACCCGCATCCGACGCGCGCCGAGGTGGCCGACGTGGCGACCGCGGTGCTGGACGGTGCGCACGTGCTGATGCTCTCCGAGGAGACGGCGATTGGCGCCTATCCGATCCAGGCTGTGACGGAGATGCGGGAGATCATCGCCACGGTCGAGGCATCAAGCTACTACCCCTGGCGCGCCGCGGTGCCGAACCCGGAGGCCGACAAACCCTAGAATCTGGCCTAAAAGGCTGAGTTCACCCGTAACAGAGTTGCGCTCCCCTACGCTGGTCCGCGACGCGCTTGTTGCGTCCGTCTCAGGCGCCGGCGGGCGCATCGACCTCGAGCGGTGCGCCGTTCAGCGTGGAGACGAGGCTGACCGGCGCCGCGTTCCGGATCGCGGCGATCGTGTAGCAGCTCGCTTCAGCCATGCGGATAAGCTCCGCCACCCGCACCGGCGGCTCGTCGCTCTCGAGGTGCACCTCCGTCGTGACGGAGTCGCACACGGCGCGCGCAGTACCCGCGAGGATCGATCCCTCCCGGAAGAATCTACCGTCGACCTTGATGCGTGCGTTCCGATACTCAATCTTGAGCGTGTGTGCAACCTGCACAAGCTGGGTCGCCAGTCAGAAGCCGATGCCGACGGTGAAATACCCCAGGGGCGATGGAGCCTTGTCGGCGCCGCCGGTTGGGCCCGGCCGAATGGCCTCGTCGCACGTGACGGTGAAGCCCTGGACCCGTCCCTCCTTGAGCTGCCCCTCCCGAGGAGTAATCTCTGCGACGATGTGGGGCCCTGGCCGATCCGGGTCGCGCGGCGGTGGAACGTAGTTCGGATCCTTGATCACAGGCGAATCTCCTTCCCGTCATCTGGCATTCGCGATGGGATAGTATGAAGCAAATCCGACAGCGGGTGAAGGTGCGCCGTGCGTGGGCCTCGGCAATGGGTGGTCGCACTCTGGATGGGCATCGTCGTCGTGTCGATGGCATCGGCCGCGGGATGCACGCTCGGAAGCCAGGCGGCCGTGCCCGAGGCAACGCCGCCATCGCTCGATTCGGACTCTGGCGCCATCCAGGCCGGGCCCATTTCGCCCCGTCCGTTCGATCCGGGTGCCGTGGAACTCGCGCTCGAGCCCGTCGTGACGGGGCTCCAAGAGCCAACGTACGTGGGATCCGCGAAGGATGGGTCAGGACGCCTGTTCGTCCTCGAGCGGGCCGGACGCATTTTGATCGTGCGCGACGGCCGGCTCCTGCCCAACCCGTTCCTGGACATTCAGCCGATGGTCAGCGCGCGTGGTTCGGAGCAGGGACTTCTCGGCCTCGCGTTTCACCCTCAGTTCACCGAGAACGGCTGGCTGTACATCAACTTCACGAACACCAACGGGGATACGACCATCGTTCGGTACGCGGTCTCCCGCGATCCGGACGTTGTCGACCCGAATAGCGCGCTCCCGGTGCTGCAGATCCCTCAGCCGGCAGCGAACCACAACGGCGGGAATCTCGTCTTCGGTCCGGACGGCTACCTCTACATCGGCATGGGCGACGGAGGTGGTGCGGGGGACCAATACGGCAATGCCCAGAACCTCTCGTCGCTGCTCGGAAAGCTCCTGCGGATCGACGTCAACGCAAGCGTGCCCTATGCCATCCCGCCCGACAACCCGTTCGTCACCAGGGACGGCGCTCGTACGGAGATCTGGGCGTACGGGCTCCGCAACCCCTGGCGCTTCTCCTTCGATCGGGCGACCGACGATCTCTACATCGCCGATGTCGGACAGAATCGTTTCGAATGGGTCCACCTTGAGGGCGCGGGCGCTGGTGGCGGACGGAACTACGGATGGCCGATCGTCGAGGGGAGCCAGTGCTACCCTGGCGGTCAGGCATGTGATCGGAGTGCGCTGCCGGTCCCGATCACCGAGTACTCACACGACCTGGGATGCTCGATCACGGGCGGCTTCGTGTACCGGGGACGGGCCTATCCGTCTACACGAGGCGTGTATTTCTTCGCCGACTACTGCAGCGGACGCGTCTGGGCCCTCGACCGGCAGGCCGATAGGACGTGGCGCCAGACCGAGCTCATCGAGTCATCCCTCAGCATAAGCTCGTTCGGCGAGGACCAGGACGGTGAGCTATTCGTTACCAGCCTTCGTCCGGGTGGACTCTATCGGCTCGTCATCCGCGCTCGCACGTAGGCGCCCGTCAAGTGGAGCGAATATGCAGCTGGGCATGGCCGTCATCGTGAGCGACGACGTGCACAACCGCGCTACGGAACGGCGAGCTCGCCGACGAGGGCGTTGACGAACTGCCGGGCCGTCCTCCCGGAGCGTCCGTTCTGTCGCTGTGCCCAGTCGAGAGCGCGGCGCCGGACCTCGTCTTCGGGGAGGATGATCCCGGCCCGAGCGGCAAGTCCGAGAGCGATGGCCAGGTAGCGCTCCTGGTCCGGCGCTCCGAACGTGACGCGGATTCCGAACCGGTCCGACAGGGAGAGCTTCTCCTCCATGGTATCGAAGGCGTGGACATCCTCGTCGCTCGCCCGGTCCCCGAAGCGCTCGCGCACGAGGTGGCGCCGATTGGACGTTGCATAGAGCACCACGTTGTCGGGCCGCGCCTCGATGCC
Source organism: Chloroflexota bacterium (assembly GCA_009377635.1). GTDB lineage: Bacteria > Chloroflexota > UBA6077 > UBA6077 > SHYK01 > WHTR01. Next base: position 22,639 of record WHTR01000002.1, on the reverse strand, counting down.
GCCCTCCAGCGCGGCCTTCAGTGCCTTGTAGTGCGTTTCCTGCTCCTCAAACGAAAGGTCGTCGATGTACAGCAGATACCGCTCGCGGCGGTCACGCAGTACAGCGATCAGGTCGGGGAAGTCCTCCAAATGCTCTTTCGGCACCTCGATCAGACGGAGGCCCCGGTCTCCCAGCTCGTTGAGCAGGGCCTTCACGGTTGACGACTTGCCCGTCCCGCGCTCCCCGTACAGGAGGACATTGTTGGCGGGGAGGCCGGCGGCGAAGCGCTCCGCGTTCTGGACCGCGACCTCCCGCTCACGCTCGTATCCGATGAGGTCGTCGAGCCGGACCGGGTCTGGGTGGTGCACGCCCTCGAGGTGTCCGCGTTCGCCGGCATGGACCCAGCGAAATGCCCGGAACCGCCCGAACATGCCGACGCCGGCCGCAGCGTAGACGGCCGCCAGCTTCTCGGTGAGGGATTGCCAGTCGCGGGAGGCGGCCAGCGCGTGTTTCAGCGCCAGCGCCTCGGGCGCATGCAGCTGCGGGCCGCGCGCCAGGGGGCGGTAGCTGCTCCACCCCAGAGCGCCGACTTCGCCGAGGGCCGCGTACGCCTCTGCGGCGAGGATGTCGCCACCTTCGTAGTACAGCTGCTGGAGAAGCCCTAGCTCGCGCCGTGCCTGGCGGAGGAGCCCCGCCCCCATCTCCTCGACCCACGCGCGCTCCGCCTTCCGACTGAAGGCATTCTCCGCGGCGAGCACTCGGTCCAGCAGATGGTTCTGCCAGGCGTCTCCCACCAGCTCCTCGCTGGAGAGCTCCGCCTCCTCGATGAGCAGGCTGACCAGGCGCGCCGCCTGGATGTACGACGGCTCGTCGACGATGGCCCGTGCGGCGCGTCCGATGGCGTCATCGAAGACGTCGCGAAAGAGGGCCAGTCCCTCGAGGGATCGACGCAGCGTGCGTCGATCGGGGGCGTATGTCATTCGATCATCTTGTCGTCAAAGTTGAGACACCGTTAGCGGGATGTTGCGCCGTTTGGAAACTGGGCCGCTTCGGGCGACGGCTCCCACGCGGCGATCTCGTCGAGCAGGGCTCGGATGACCTCGTGCTCAGGGACCCGCCGGCTTGGCTTGCCCTTGATGTACAGCATCCCGACGCCGCGGCCGCCCACGACGGCAATATCGGCCTCGGCCGCCTCGCCCGGCCCGTTCACCGCGCAGCCCATGACGGCCACTTTCACGGGCTTGTCGACGTGCTTCAGCGCCTCCGCCACCTGGAGGCCGAGGGCGGGGAGGTCGACCTGCGCTCGGCCGCAGGACGGGCACGCGGTGAGGAGTGGTCCCTTGCTCCGGATCTCGAGGGCCTTGAGGATCTCGAAGCCGGCGACCACCTCGTCGGTCTTGTCGGCGGTCGTCAACGAGACCCGCAGCGTGTCGCCGATGCCGTTCGCCAGCAGCGAACCGATGCCGAGCGCCGACTTGATGTAGGCGGGCATTGCGGCCCCAGCCTCGGTCACTCCCAGGTGTAGGGGATAGTCGATGCGCTCGCTCAGGAGCCGATACGCATCCACCATCCGGGGCACGTCGCTGAACTTGACCGACACCACGATGTCATCAAAGCCCAGGTCCTCGAGCAGATGGACGTGGTTTACAGCCGACTCGCACGCCGCCTCCGGCGTCGGATAGCCATACTTGTCCAGCAACTTCTGCTCGATGGAACCGGCGTTGACGCCGACACGGATGGGGATGTCGCGCTCCTTCGCCGCGTCAACTGCCAGCCGGACGGCGCGCATGCCGTCGGCGTTGATGATGTTGCCTGGGTTGATGCGGATCTTGTCGGCCCCCTTCTCAATGGCCAGCAGGGCCGGCCGGTAGTCGAAGTGGATGTCTGCGACCAGGGGAATGGTCGTCTGCAAGCGAATCTCGCCGAACGCGTCAGCGGCCTCTTTCGTCGGGACGGCGATGCGAACGATCTCGCAGCCGGCATCCTCGAGCGCCTGGATCTGTGCGACGGTCGCGTCGATATCGCGCGTGTCCGTACTGCACATCGACTGGACGGCGACGGGCGCGTCACCGCCGACGGCGACGTTCCCCACCATCACCTGCCGCGTGGAGCGACGCTGGATCATCGCACCTCCTCTTCGAGGCGGTCCGGTGGGATTCCGGGCGGCCCGATCGAGAGATGCCCCCTGCTCGCGGCCATCGCGCGCTCGCCGACTGCGACGCCTGACCCGTGGGTGCCGTCCCCGTGCCGGGCGCCGATGGCCGTGATGGCCTCAATGACGTCGAGCACGTCTTGCTCCCGCGTCGACGCGCCGGCTGTGACTCCGACCACCGAGTCCGCAGTGAACCACCATGATTCGAGGTCGTCGACCGTCTCGACGAGATAGCTGGGCACCCGCTGGCCGCAGACTTCCACGAGGCGGTGGCTGTTGGCGCTCTTTCGCCCGCCGACGACGATCATAACGTCGCACCCGGCGGCCACCTCCTCCGCCTCATCCTGCGCCATCTTCGTCCACGCGCACACCTGGCCCTGATTCTCGAACACCTCCGACTTCGCCTTCAGCACCTCGCAGACGCGCTCGTACTCAGACAGGAGCGCCGTTGTCTGGGCAAGCGCGGCCACGCGCTCGAAGCGCGGCAGCGCCTCCGCCTCCTCGACGGACTCAACGATCATCCCACGCTTCGTGTAGGCGATGGTGGCTCTCGCCTCCGGGTGATTGCGGTGTCCGTAGAGAATAACCTGGTAGCCGTCGTCTTCGAGCTTCACCGCCTTCTGCTGAACCACCTTGACGATGCCGCAGGTCGCGTCGACGACGTTCAGGCCGAGGGCCTTGGCGCGCTCGAAGGACCGCGGCCCCTCTCCATGGGCCCGCATGATGAGCGTCCCTGGTTGGGTCGGGCTCTCATCCTCGCCGACCCGCAGGATGCCGATCTCCTTTGCCTCGAGCGCGCGCATCGCGGGGTCGTTGTTGATGAGCTCCCCCGAGACGAAAACCGGCCCTTCTGTGTTGTCCCGCGTGCGCATCGCGATGCTCCACGCGCGTTTCACACCACCGCAGAAGCCGCTGAACCGCGGGGCGCGATGAATCTTCATCGATAGATCCTCGCAACGCTTGGTCGATGCTCGTTGATTGTACCCTGGAACTGTCGCGGCCAAGAGCGGTAGGTGCGCAGCGCGTAGATGCGCTAGAAGCGCGGCCGCAAAGGGTCATTCTGGGAGTTTGTGAACTTTTGAAAACCGCCCTTTTATAGATGTATGATTGCTCGTCATTCACACAATGAAACTCTGATGGTCAATCGATTTGCTCACAACCTCTGAGGCCGAAGGCCGAAGAATCCGTGCCTGCCAGCGACGGATCCTTCGCTTCGCTCAGAGGCTGTGAACTTTCCCCCGAGATGACTTCCAAATGACGTTACACGGACCATCTTGCATATCTATGAATAGGACAGCCGGAGTAAATTCACAACCTCTCAGGATGACAGAGCCCTTTTCGGCCGTACTGCTAGTACCGCATAACACATCTCTTGATGCCATTGAGTCACGCCCTCACCCGTCCTCGTCCGCCACAAGCGGACTCAGCCGACCTCTCCCAAAGGGAGAGGTGATTCCGCTGTGTCCACTCGGACCCCCTGCATCCAGTGGGTCGGTGAGCGTGCCCAGCAGCTCGGCGAGCGTCGTCAGTTCATCACGCGAGAACCGCGCGGTGAACAGCTCGTTGACGTTTCGCGCGTGCGTTTCGGCGGCTTGACGGAGACGCTCCTGCCCGGCCCCGGTCAGCTCGGCGCTGACGGCGCGTCGATCTACCGGGTCCCTGACGCTGCGGACGAGCCCCATCTGTTCGAGCCCGTGCAGGAGGCGCGTGATCCCGCCCGGGGTCAGGTGCACGCTCTGGGCGAGCTCGCCGCGCCGCAGTCGACCGTCCGGGGCCCACGACAGATGCAGGAGCGCCTCGTAGTCGTTGATGGTGAGGAAGTGGCCGGCGAGGAGATTCGCGTTCATGTGCCGGGTCAGCTCGGCGTGGGCCACGAGCAGCCGCACCCACGCGAGCGGAACCGGGTGGCCGGCGTGCGTTCTCGGCGCCCAGATCTGTTGCCGGCCCACGGTACCTCCGAGAGTACTTGACAGCTCAAGTAATTTGCGATATACTTGACTAGTCAAGTATATCGAGGAGGGACAGCGCGATGCACACGGATCTTTCACGGCAAACGGGTCACGTCTCCGCCGGGCGATCGGTCTCAGCCGCGCCGATCGCGTTCGGTCGGCTCCTGCGCGCGGCGGCGCTGACTGCGGCTGCGGTCGCGGGGGCCGACATCGTCGTCTACGTCGTCGCCGCGGCACTGTGGGGTGTGCCCAGTGGATTCTCTGCACTGAACCCCGGTTCGATCATCATGACCTCGGTTGGAGGAGTCGTCGTCGCTGCCGTTGGGCTGGCGGCGCTCGCGCGCCTCACGCGACTGGCCGTGCCCCTCTTCGTGGCGGTGGCTGCCGTGGTCACGCTGCTCTCGTTGACCGGGCCGTTCCAGGCGATGGCCGGCGCGATGCCCGGCCTGCCCCCGGCGACGACTCCGACCGGGATCACGATGATCGTCCTGCACGTGTTCACCGGCGGGCTCATCGCCGTCCTGCTGCCCGCGCAGGCACGTCAGTGACGAGCGGCCCGGGGCATACACCTGCTCGGCGCTCCGCGGATCCCCACCGATGTAGCAGACTATGGGCTCGATCGCGACCGAGTTGGTTGGCGGGGCCAAATGCCACAGAGCGACGGTTCATTACGCCGCGATGAAACCCTGGTACGGAGGTGCAGCACCATGTACGCCGTCGCGAGATTCAACACGTACGATACCGACAAGCTCGCACAGGGGCGCGAGCAGCTCGCGGAGTTCCAGGAGCTTCACTCCCGCCAGCCTGGCTATCGAGGCGCCATCATCGTAGACACCGGCAGAGGGCGCTGGCTCACGGTAAATCTGTGGGAGACCCAGGAGCAGGCGACTGCCGCGCTTCCGGCGCTGGTGCCCGTAGTGCAGCGCCTGCTGGAGCCAATGATGGCGGAGCCCTCGCAGGTGATCGGGACCGGTCCTGTCGTGCTGACTGACCTCGTCAGGGCCTGAGACCCATGAGCTGAAACAATCCGCCGAGCGGTTCAGGTTTCCCTGCCGGCCACCGGCGGGAGCCCTCCGCCCCAGGATGGCAGCGGGTGGGAGCTGGGGCTGATGGCTGCGCTCGCCGTGGCAGGAGCTGCTGCAGATCGGTTCGTCATCGCACGACGCCTCAATTCCGCAGGAGCTAGCCGGAGATGCCGGCGAGGGCGCGCAGGCGATCCATGTTCAACGAGCGGCGCAGGACGTCAGCCAGGCGATCGTAGGGATCTTCGCGGTGGGTGGCTGCCGGCAGAGAGACGTCTCGCCGCTGCGCTAGCCATGCGACTACGCTCTCGACGAGCGCGCGGTTGTGGAACAGCCCGTGGAGGTACGTTCCCACGACGGTGCCGTCCGCGGACATCGCGCCCTCGGCTCGAGTCGCGCCGTCCTCACGAGCGATCACGAAGGCGGGAGCCGCGCTGGCGGTCGTGTGCCCCATGTGGATCTCGTACGCGGAGATGGCGGCGCCTCGCACGTCAGCCAACATTCCGCTCGCCGTCATCACCTGGCCAGTGACCTGGACGGTCGCCTTCTCGGACTCGTATCGCGTTACGGCGGGGAGGAGGCCCAGACCGCGAGACGTTCCCGGCGGACCCTCGATCCCCTCGTGGTCCTCGACGCGCTCGCCCAGCATCTGGTATCCGCCGCAGATCCCGATCACAGCACCACCTCGGTGCGCGTGCGCCTCGATCGCGCGATCGAGCCCTCGCTCCCGGAGGAAGCCTAGGTCAGCGCGCGTCGTCTTCGTCCCGGGCAGGATCACCAGATCGGGCTCGCCGAAGTCCGCTGCCGCGTCGACATACCGCACGACGACGCCGCGTCGTGCGGCCAGAGGGTCGAAGTCGTCGAAGTTGGCGATGTGCGGCAGGCGGACGACCAACACGTCCAGGGAGGGGTGAGCGACGTAGGTGTCAGCGGTGGGGCCGTCCGACGCATTGGCTCTCCCCCGTGACTCCCGACCCTTGGCCCCCGATCCCGCCGGGAGGCCCTGCGAGTCCTCCTCAGCGATGCCGATCTGCTCGATCCACGGGACGACCCCGAGCACGGGCCTTCGAAGGCGCCGCTCGAGGAACGCGATCCCCGGTGCGAACAGGTCCGGGTCGCCCCGGAACTTGTTGATGACGAAGCCCGCGACGAGGTCGCGCTCGGCTCGCCGCAGCAGTGCCATGGTGCCCAGCAACGCCGCGAACACGCCGCCCCGGTCGATGTCGGCGACGAGTAAGACCGGCGCAGAGATCGCTAGCGCCACCCGCATGTTCACGAGGTCGTGGGCGGCAAGGTTCATCTCGACGGGGCTCCCAGCGCCCTCGATGATGACGATGTCACAGCCTGCGACGAGCCGCTGGAGGCTCGCCTCAACAACCGGCCAGAGCTCTTCTGTCCGACGGTGGTACTCGGCGGCGTCCATCGTGGCGTACACCCGCCCTCCCACGACGACCTGCGAACGCGCGTTGCCCTCGGGCTTCAGGAGGATCGGGTTCATATCAGGGGTGGGCTCGATACCGGCGGCCTCGGCCTGGGCGGCCTGGGCTCGGCCGATCTCGTGCCCGTCGTGCGTCGCGAAGGAGTTGAGCGCCATATTCTGGGCCTTGAAGGGAGCGACGCGCAGCCCCTCCTGCCGAAACAGGCGGCAGAGACCCGCCACCAAGATGCTCTTGCCCACGTGCGAGGCAGTTCCCTGCACCATGAGGCAACGATGCGTGTCGGGCATTCCGTACCGTGAAGCCCCCGGACGCGCCCCAGTGCTCATCCCTCAGCCCTCATTCCGCAGAACGCTCGCGAGGGCTGCGAGAAGCCGCTCCTGTTCGTGAATGGCCCGCACGCCGATCCGGATGCATTCGGGCAGGCCGAAGGAGGTGCAGTCCCGAACGGCGCACCCCAGCTCGAGCAGCCGCCTCGCTACGGCTGGACCGTCGCCCACCCGGACGAGGACGAAGTTGGCGACGCTGGGGCGCGGGTGGAGTCCCAGGCGCTGAAGTCCGTCTGAGAGGTGGGCGCGGGCCGCGGTGACGGCCGCCCTGGCGCGTCGAGCGTGCTCATCGTCCGCTAGCGCCGCAAGCGCTGCTGCCTGGGCGACGCTGCTCACACTCCAGGGAGGGGTAACACGGCGAAGAGCGTCCGCGACGCCCGGGGCGGCGACGGCATATCCGACGCGCAGGCCTGCCAGCGCCAGGTCCTTCGTCAACGATCGGAGCATGACGACCCGCCCTCCGGCGACCGCGGGGAGCGCGGATGCGAGCGCGTCGCACAGGGGGAGATAGGCCTCGTCGACGACGAACAACGTTCCGGGCGACGCCGCGGCGAACTCCGGCAGCGCCCAGACGGGAAATGGAGCTCCTGTGGGGTTGTTCGGGTGACATATCCACGCGACGCGAGGCCGGACGTGCTCGAGGCGGCGACGGACTGACGCTGCAACCTCGTCTTCACGCGCGGCCACGTGAGGCGTCGCGCCTCCGACGTCGTTCATCACGGCGGAGTCGCACACCTCCGCGCCCATCGCGGCCGAGGCGGCTGCGTACTCGCCGTACGTTGGCCCGACCACGAGCGCGACGTCCCCGGGGGCCAGATACGCGCGCGCGACGCTCCAGATCATCTCAGTCGAGCCGTTGCCGACAACGACCGCAGAGGGAGTGACGCCGTGGCGCTCCTCCAGGGCGCGAGCGAGCATTGCCGCCCGCCGATCCGGATAGCGCGTGACGTCGACGCCAGCGATGGCGGGCCCCACTGCCTCCGGCGGACCGATGACGTTTCCGTTCGCGCTGAAATCGAGCACGTGGTCCGGGGAGACTCCGTTCTCCTCGGCGACGGATCGATCGAGCGCCCCATGGACGGCCGGGGTCAGCGCCGCGACCCAGGGATTGGGGGAAGGGTGTTGGGCGCCGGGTGCCCGTGTGACCGCCATCTCTCGTATCTCCATCCCCTAACCCCCAGGCCCCGACGCCGCAAGGGTGAGCGCTGCCGTCAGGACCGCTGCCCAGCGAGCGACCCGTACCGCCTCGCGCACCCGCCCCGGGGTCCGCTCGGTGCGTGGGTCCCCGAGGACGTACGAGTCGGTTTTCTCCAGCTCCACATTGAGAGCGCCGGCCATCGCGGCCATGGGCCAGCCGGCATTGGGACTCTCGGTTCGTGCGTGGTCGCGCAACGCGGTGCGGAAAGCGGACCGTCCGTCAGCACCCGTCGCCGCCGCTGCGACGACGAGGAGCAGGGCCGTGAGCCGCGCAGGCACGACATTGGCGACGTCGTCGATTCTGGCGCTGAACCGGCCTAGGTATTCGTAGGGGCCATGGTAGCCGATCATCGCGTCGAAGGTGTTGATTGCCCGGTACGCGAGCGCGCCCGGCACGCCGAAGAGCGCATAGAAGAGCAACGGGGCCACGAAAGAGTCGCTGAGGTTCTCGGCAATGGACTCGATCGCTGCCGACGCGGCGAGGCTCGCCGAGAGATCGCGCGTGTCTCGCCCGACAAGCGCTCGCAGAGATGCGCGGGCCGTCCCCAGAGCGTCCTGCTCTACCTGGCTGGCGACCAGCAGTGCCTCCTGCTCCAGCTGTCGATATGAAAAGCTGAACTTCAAGAGCACCGCTCCGAGGATCGTCGCCGCCATGCCATTCAGCTCTCCGGCCCATCGCAACGCAATGACCGAGCCGAGTGTCACCCCGCCCGCTCCCGCAGTAACCATTAACGCCCCGTAGGCGAGCTGCCGCGCCCGCCCTTCCCGAGGGGCCAGCCGCACGAAGATACCCACGGCGCTCCCGAATAGCGCGACGGGATGCCAGCGCGTTCGTGGGTCGCTCACGATGAGCTCGAGCACCAGAGCGAGCGCCAGCACCGCAGCGGCTTCGCCGAGCATGGGCCCTCCCGAACCCGCTCAGACCAGACTTAGGATCGGAGGGAGCGATCCGCCGATGAGGGGGCGTACGTAGGCGAGAAACGCGTCTGTCACGTCCGTGCCCGAGGAGGCGATGAACTCGTCGGGCAGGTGCCGCTCGCGGGCCGCGATCTCGCTCAGCGGTGTCGCCTCGTATCGCACGGAGTATGCGAGCCCCGGCTCCCGCTGGATCGCCACCATCACGTCGCTCTCCCCCCGGAGAGCTCGCTTCACGGCGTCGACACCGGCAAGCCGTGCCTCGATGGCGTCGGTCTCGGACACGATCGTGGTCGACGTCCGCTGGAGGCTGCCCGGCCGCTCGTAGCGCGCCCGAACGCCGAAGGTCGACTGCACCAGGCGTGCAAGGTGCGCGCCTGGACTTTCGTTGTAGCGATGCCCGTGAGGGTCGATGTGAACCGGCTGATCGCCCGCGAGCGGGCGCCCGGCCTCGTCCGTCTGATTCTCGGACACGACGACCACGGCCCAACCATGGGCCCGATAAGCGCCGGCGATCTCGTCGACCATCTGCTCGACGGACCGGGGACGCTCGGGGAAGAAAACCAGCTGTGGCGCCTGGTCCGGCTCGTGGCGCCCGAGTCGCGCCGCGGCCGCGAGCCATCCCGCGTTCCGTCCCATGACCTCGACGATCTTGACCGGATCGGTCCGCTGCATGGCGCAGGTGTCGATGCCCGCCTCGCGAACGGCTACCGCCACATAACGGGCAGCGCTCCCGTAGCCCGGGCAATGGTCCATCCCGGGCAGGTCGTTGTCGATGGTCTTCGGGATGCCCACGACGCTGAGGGGAAGGCCAGCGTCCTGCGCGGCGAGCTGAATCCGGTGCAGCGTGTCGGCCGTATCGTTGCCGCCGATGGTCAGGAGCCACGATGCGTCCCTGGCCACGAGCGCCGAGACGATGCGGTGAATCTCCGTGTCAGATGCGCGGTACCGTGAGGACCCGAGCCCGGCGCCGGGCGTCTCCTTGAGAGCCACCAGCGCCTCCGTCGGCAGCTCGGTCAGATCGACGTAATCATCGGCGAGGATGCCTTCGATGCCGAAGCGTGCGCCGAGGATGCGGTCTACTCGACGATCTCCTCGGGCACCAGCGATCGCCCCCACCAGGCTGGCATTCATGACCGCCGTCGGACCGCCCGACTGGGCAACGACGAGTGTGCCCACCGCTAGCCCCGTCGACCGGGGGCACGCGAACGTCCAACGGCCAGGTGAGGGCGCACTAGCTCGATGCGCGCCGCGCGGCGATCGGCGCCTTTCGGAGCTCCTGGAGCGCGCCGATGATCTCGCGGCAGAACGCCGGCAGATCCATGGGGTGGCGCGACGTCACAAAGTTGCGGTCGCGCACGGCCTCCTCGTCGACGTAGATGGCGCCCGCGTTGGTCATGTCATCCCGAATAGAGTAGTAGCCCGTGACGGTCCGGCCGGACAGCACCCGCGCCGACACCAGGACGGATCCCGCGTGGCAGATGGCAGCCACGAGCTTGCCACCCTCCGCCGCATCGCGGACCAGCCGAAGGACTGCCCCATGGCGCCGCAGGTAGTCTGGCGCCCAGCCGCCGGGGATCACGATCCCGTCGAACTGCTGTGCGTCCACCGTGTCGGCGTCCGCGTCAACGGTCACCGGGTAGCCGTGCTTGCTGTTGTAGGTCTGCGCCGACCCGCTGCCAACGACGAAGACCTCAGCCCCGGCCTCTTGCAATCGAAGGTACGGGTACCACAGCTCGAGGTCCTCGTACAGCGACTCCGCGAGAATTGCGATTCGAACCCCGTCTAGCTCCACTCTGCCCTCTACGCAATAAAGCTTCTTCGGTCACAGCATATCACAGGGCACGAGGAGCTCGTGCTAGCATCATGCCCGATACCGCCGAACGGTTCCTGGCTCACGACTCTGACATTCATCGAGATCGGTGTGGGGTCGGAGCCTATCGACGGGCAAGTCCAGTTCGTGCGTACGACGGTTCGACTGAACACCGTACGTGTCTAGGGTCGACGCGAAGTCAAGAGTAAACAGGGACCTGTTCGCAGGTTATGCTAGAATCCTGGCGAGTGGCCACGACGACTGTCCTCAGCTTGCCTCCCTGGGAATCCGCACGTGATTGTTTCTGAACGTATTCGGCGTCTCGTCCCGGGCGCAGCAACGCGGGAAGCGTATGGTAACGCGCTCATCGCGCTCGGTGCTGAGGATCCTCGAATCGTCGTTCTCGACGCGGACCTGTCTGTGTCGACGATGACCGCTCGATTCGGGGGGCGGTACCCAGACCGATTCTTCAACGTCGGCGTGTGCGAGCAGAACCTCATCGGGATTGCGGCTGGCCTCGCGGCGTGCGGCAAGATTGCCTTCGCGAGCAGTTTCGCCGTGTTCGCGCCTGGTCGCTGCTTCGATCAGCTCCGCGTGGTCGTGGCGCAGCCGAAGGCGAATGTCAAGCTGGTGGCCTCCCACGCGGGCCTCATCACCGGAGCAGACGGCAAGTCGGCGCAGGCGCTCGAGGACGTCGCCCTCATGCGCGCGCTGCACGGCTTCGTCGTCATGGTGCCCGCCGACGAGACCTGTGCCTTCTGGGCAACCCATGCCGCCGCGCGGCACGTAGGGCCCGTGTACATCCGGCTCGGCAGGGCCAAGGCCGTGCGCGTGTACGACTCCTTCGACACCTTTGAGATCGGGCGCGCCGTCGAGGTTGTGGAAGGGCAGGATGTCACGATCATCGCCAACGGGGTCATGGTGGCGGCCGCTATCGAAGCTGCGGAGATGCTCGATGTGGAGGGAGTACGGGCGCGCGTGCTCGACATGCACACCGTTGTTCCGCTCGATCGCGACGCCGTGGTGCGAGCCACGACGGAAACCGGTGCCCTGGTGGTTGCCGAGGAGCATTTTCTCGCCGGCGGGACCGGTGAAGCAGTCGCGCGAACGGTGGCAGAAGCCGCTCCGGCTCCGATAGAGTTCGTCGCGGCGCGAGACTACGGCATCTCCGGCGAGGCAGACGAGCTTCTCGCGCAGTACCATCTCACGGCCGCCGACGTGGCCGCGGCCGCAAGGCGCGCCCTCGACCGGAAGGGGCGCCGCTAGCCGTCCTGGACACCGCCCCTGCAGCTGCCCGGTCCGATGAAGCGAGCGGGCTCGTTCGGGTCAGGATAGCGAGTCTGCGACGGATCGGGCACACCAGCACCCTGCCGCTGGAGTCACACGTGGACCATCCACCGACGTATCCGCGCAGGAGCGCCCCGGCCCAAGGCGGGGCGAAGCCACCCTGGCTCAAAGTGCGGTTTCCAGGGGGGCAGAACTCCATCAGGCTGCGGCAGCTCGTCCGGGAGGAGCGCCTGCACACGGTGTGCGAGGAGGCGCGCTGCCCCAACATTGGTGAGTGCTGGGAGCACGGCACGGCGACGCTCATGCTCCTCGGCGACGTCTGCACCCGTGCGTGCGGGTTCTGCGCGGTGGCGACCGGACGGCCCCACACGCTGGACCTCGACGAACCCGGGCGGGTGGCTCGCGCCGTCGAGTCGCTCGGACTGCGGCACGCAGTCCTCACGTCGGTGACGCGGGACGACTTGCCAGACGGCGGCGCCAGCATCTTCGCCGACTCGATTCGGCGCATCCGGGAGCGCTCGCCGCGGTGCGCCGTGGAGGTGCTGATCCCGGACTTTCAGGGCGACTGGAATGCTCTTCGGACGGTGATGGATGCGCGCCCGGAGATCCTGAACCACAACACCGAGACGGTGCCTCGCCTGTACGGGTGGGTCCGGCCCAAAGCGGTTTATGCGAAATCGCTCGATCTGCTGCGCCGGGCCAAGGAGATGGATCCGGGAACGCTCACCAAGTCCGGCGTGATGGTCGGGCTCGGAGAGAACCGCGCCGAGCTCCTGAGCGTCTTCGCCGACCTCCGTCGGGCCGGGGTCGACGTGCTCACCGTCGGACAGTACCTGCGTCCCTCGTCGTGGCACCTGCCCATCGCGCGCTACTACACGCCGGAGGAGTTCGGCTCTCTGCGAGAGGATGCTCTGGCGCTCGACTTCCGGCACGTCGAGGCCGGCCCCCTCGTGCGAAGCTCCTACCACGCACACGAACAGGTAGCCGGCCTGCGCGGTTGAGCTCCGTTTGACGCAGCGCTGGGGGCTGGACAGCGGCGTGCGGGCAAGCTATACACTACCTTCAAATGACAGACGAGGCTTCACGTGCCATGGCTGGTCGTTGCGCCAGGGGAAGGCAGAGAGAAGCTGGTTTGCACTGTTGCTGCAAATTCACTAAAACACCAGGATCCATTGGGGGCAGCGCGTCAGGGCGCCCCAGTGGCCGGGGCGCCGACGCGGCGCGACAGGAAAGGATGATCTCCATGGCGAAGATCCGCCTCACCCGAGAAGGACTTGAGCGGCTCCATGCCGAACTGGATCACCTGAGGCAGGTTCGGCGCCAGGAGCTTGCCGAGCGCATCAGGCAGGCGCGTGAAGAGTCGCACGGAGACTCGGGCGACAGCACCGCCTACGAGGACGCCAAGACGGAGCTCGCCATCCTCGAGCAGCGCATCGGGGAGCTCGATCGCACGCTGTCTGAGGTCGAGGTTGTCCCAGAGCGGAAGGAGCGCCATACCGAGGTCGCCTTTGGAGCCCGCGTCGTCATTCGCGACGCCGACGGAGAGCAAGAGGAATACATCATCGTCGATCATGCTGAGGCCGACCCGCGAGCTGGGCGACTATCGCAGACGTCGCCCGTCGGCCGGGCGGTCCTGGGGCACCGGACTGGCGACCAGGTATCTGTTGAGACTCCCGCCGGGATGCGCCGCCTGACGATCGTGGACGTTCGCTGATCGCGTGAGCACAGCCGCGGCCTGAACGGCCGTGCTCTGTTTGCCCTCAGGCTCGCCGGTCTCAGGCGATCGGCGGGGCGCCGTGCATTCCTCGACGCGGGCCAGAAACCCATGAGTAGCTGCTCCGATAACCACAAGATCAAACGGTGCGGCGTGGCGATGCGAACGGTGACGACCTGGTCTGGTACCGGGGTTGCGGGGCATGCCGATGGCCCCCGGGAGTCGGCGGCGTTCAACGAGCCGAGTGGGATGTCTGCCGCGCTTGGGCGGATATACGTGGCCGACACGAACAATCACGCGGTTCGCGTTATCGATCTCGCGACCGACGAGGTCTCAACGCTGCGTGTGCAGGGGCTGTGAGGGACTGGCCAAATGCAAGCGGTAAGGCACACTGCGGCGAGCCATGCGGTCCCTCTCCGATCCAGCGTATCCCCCAACAACCTGCCAGCCGAAGCCTCCACCCTCGTGGGTCGAGAGCAGGAGATCGCCGCCGTCACGGAACTGCTTACCACGAGGCGGCTCCTCACACTCACCGGGCCAGGTGGCATTGGAAAGACTCGCCTCGCCGTGCGGGCCGCGTCGGAGCTTCTCGGCCAATTCCCGGCGGGTATCTGGCAGGTGGACCTGGCGAGCGTGGCTGGCCCTGACTTGGTGCCCCACGCGGTGGCGGCAGTGCTGGACGTCCGCGAAGAACCGGGGCGGCCGTTGGTGCAAACGCTCGTGGCTTGGCTGGCATCCGGGCGGTTTCTCCTCATCCTCGACAATTGCGAGCATGTGGTCGACGCCTGCGCCCACCTGGCTGAGGCGCTGCTACGAGTCTGCTCTGATGGGCAGGTCCTTGCGACCAGCCGCGAGCCCCTTCGCGCCGAGGGGGAGATCGTCTGGCGCGTGCCGTCCCTCGCCATTCCCGAGTCGGGTGGGCACTTACCGGTGAAGGCCCTGGTTCAGGTGGCCGCCGTCTCCCTCTTCATCGATCGGGCCCGGGCGCGTCGGCCGGACTTTGCTCTCACGCCGGAGAATGCGTCCGCGGTGGCCGAGATCTGCCGCTGGTTGGATGGCATCCCTCTCGCCATCGAGCTGGCAGCGGCCCGCCTCTCGGCGCTCACGGTCGACCAGATCTGCGCTCGGTTGGACAACGCGCTCCGCCTGCTCGCTGACGGACGGAGGGCGGCGCCGAGACAGGAGACGATGCGGGCAGTGTTCGACTGGAGTCATGCTCTGTTAGGCGAAGCGGAGCAGGTGCTGTTTAGGCGGTTGGCCGTTTTCTCCGGAAGCTTCGACCTCTCGGCCGTCGAGGCCGTCTGTGCAGGATCCCTGGAAGGAGTCGATTCAGTCGACCGGGACGACGTGCTCCCGCTGCTGGCCGCGCTCGTGGACAAATCTCTCGTCATACCTCATCTGACTGGCCAGGTAGCCCGTTATCGGCTGCTGGAACCGGTGCGCCAGTACGCCATCGAGCGGCTCGCTGCGGGCGAGGAGATTGAGGAGGTCCGAAGGCGCTACGCCCGCCATTACGCCCAGTTAGCGGAAGCGGCCGAGCCCCAACTCATGAGTGGCCGGCGTCCCCCCTTCATGGCACGCCTGGCGGATGAGCTCGCCAACGTGCGCGCCACGCTCACCTGGGCCCTGAGGCGGGCCGAGGACGGCGATAGCGATGCTGCCGATCTCGGCCTGCGCCTGTCTGGCGCGCTGCTGTGGTTCTGGCACCTGCATGGCCACCTGGCTGAGGGGCGCCGCTGGGTCGATCGTGCCCTGTTGATCGGCGCTGGCGCCTCGCCGGCGGCCCGCGCCAGAGCGCTCTCGACATCAGGGACGATCGCCTGGCTCCTGGACGACTACGCGGCAGCACAGGCCTGCCTCGAAGAGTCCGCGACGCTGTTCCAGGGGTTGGATGACCGCCGACGTCTCCCCTACACAC
Source organism: Chloroflexota bacterium (assembly GCA_009377635.1). Taxonomy (GTDB): domain Bacteria; phylum Chloroflexota; class UBA6077; order UBA6077; family SHYK01; genus WHTR01. Next base: position 6,927 of record WHTR01000002.1, on the reverse strand, counting down.
TGACAGTGCTGGCCAACGTTGCGGCGCTCCTCGGGGACGGGTCTGGAAGCTCGTCGTTTGACGAGGAGGCCAGAGCGCTCTTCCGGGAGGTGGATGACTCGTGGGGTCTCGCACTGGCGAACTATGCAGGCGGGCTCCGGGCCGTCTTCCGCGGCGACGACAGCGAAGCGGGTGTCCACTTAGAGCGAGCTTTGACGCTCTTTCGGGAGCTGCGGGACGCGTACTTCGTCGCGAACACGCTTGACAACCTGGGGGACATCGCCCGAAACCGGGGAGACGACATCCGTGCAGGTTCCCTCTATCAGGGAGCCCTGGACCTGCTCCACGGCGAGCGCGAGCCGGCTGGTGTTGCCAGCCGGCTTCACAACCTGGGCCACGTGACCCTCCGGCGAGGCGACGCCAGAGGCGCGGCGTCGCTCTTTCGTGATGCCCTTGCCCTGTTTCATCAGCAGAGCGACCAGCGGGGCAATGCGGAGTGCCTGATAGGTCTGGCGGGCGTGTTCGGCTCTCTGGGTCAATCGGAGCAGGCCGCACGTCTGTTCGGCGCCGCGCAGACACTGCTCGACGAAGTCGAGGGCGTCATCTGGCCACCCAATCGAGCAGACTACGAGCGCAACCTCGCGGCGGTCCGCTCCCAGCTGGAGGACTCCGCCTTCGCCAGAGCGTGGGCCCAGGGCGCGGCGATGTCCGTCGTCGAGGCAATAGCCCTCGCAAACAGCGATCTGCTCCCTCCCCCACTCCAGCAGCTGGCAGTGGCACCGACAGATCAACTGTGTGCAGAGGTGCTCCTATTGACCGCTCGCGAGCGAGATGTGGCGGCGCTGGTGGCGCAGGGGCTTACGAACCGAGAGATCGCTGAGCGCCTGGTCATCACTGCGGGAACGGCAGCCCTGCACGTGAAGCACATACTCGCCAAGCTCGGTTTCGCCTCGAGGGCACGGGTGGCAGCATGGGCCGTCCAGCATGACGTCGCCCCCCTGTCAGGCGCACCTCGGGTCGACTGACACCCCTGATCCAGCTCCGGATATCCACCCCGTCCGCAATAGATATCCATACCTGCACCTCCGGAATATCCCTTCTTGGAGATGTCAGGTCTCTGCCCCATGCCGATACTGTACCGCGGAACCAGTGAGAGGGCGCTGAAGCGGTCAACTCAAGAAGACAAACCGAAGGAGGTAATCATCCATGCCCAAGTTCATCATTGAGAGAGAAGTGCCTGGTGCCGGGAAGCTTCCACCTCAGGAGGTGAAAGCCATCTGGCAGAAGTCCCGCGCGGTGCTCAACGACCTGGGCCCGCAGATTCAATGGGTTCAGACCTACGTGACGGATGACAAGACGTATTGTGTGTACATCGCCCAGAACGTCGAGATGGTCCGAGAGCATAGTCGCCGTAGCGGGTTCCCTTCGAATCAGATCTCGGAGGTGAAAAGCGTCCACGATCCGACGAGCGCTGAGTGAAGAGCGTGAGGCAACTCCGCAACTAGAGCGAGCGGTCGGCGCCGTCGAACAACTGGTTCCCACGCACGGGGCTCGTCCGTGAGGCCGAGCCCCGTGCGGCCGGCGCAAGGCGCACGCTTCTGGCGTGCTTCCTTAACTCGTCGCCCCGTTGTCGGAATCGTCTTCCGTATCGTCCTCGTCGCTGTGCTCGGTGGTGCGGAGCCGGAGAAACTCTTCGAGATGGCGCACCACCTCTTCACCCGGCGGCAGCTCACCGGGCGAGCTCGCCTGTCGTGGGCCGGAGTCCTGCTCCTCTGGGGAGTTCTGGTCCTCGCGGGCTTCAAGCTGCCTCACGTACGCGGCGACCTCCGGGTTGTTGGACAGCGCCTCGTTCACCTGCCGCTCGAAGCGGCGGCCGGCACGCTGCATCTCCTCGAGCTCCAGGCCCAGCCCGTAGAGCGTGCTGAGCCGCGACAGAAGCGCGTCAACAACTTTCGGATTGGGCGATGCGGAGATGTAGTGCGGCACGTTCCCCCACATACTGCCCACAGGGATGCCCGCCTTCGTGAAGCTGTCAGATAGCACTCCCACGATCCCCGTCGGACCCTCGTAGCGACTCCGTCGGATCGCCAGATCCGGGAACCGCGACGTCAGATCCGGGTCCGTCGAGAACGCCGTGACGCGGGCTGGACGGGTATGAGGCACATCAGCCACGAGCCCTCCGAGGGAAAGCACGCTGGCGACCTCGATCCTCTGGCTCACGTCCACGATCTCTTCGGTGAACGTGCGCCACTTCAGGTTCGGCTCCGTGCCGATGAGGAGGACGAAGTCCCGGTCCAGCATCGGGTCGACGTGGAAGTAGAAGGCGTTCTCGGGCCAGGTGATCGCGCGGGTGAAATCCGGCTCGATGCGCACGCGCGGGCGGACCCGTGCGAAGTTGTAGAAGTCCTCCGGGTCGACGTCCGCGAACTTCTTGGCCTCCCAGCGCGAGGAATCGGGCGGTTGTGGCCACTTCTGAGGCGTCGTTCCAGCCAGCGAATGCCATGATCAGGACTGGACGGCGCAAATTTGGCTGGTCGTTGAATTGTATGTCCTTCATGATCTCATTCTGCTCCCGACAATGGGTCGAGCGCAATCTCTACACTGCCATTATCGCCTATGCCAGGCCGATCGTCACGCTGTCAGCCCTGGTCTCGATCCGTGCCAGGCCGTCTCTCGCGAGGTCACTCCCCACGCGCTCCCACCCATCAGGGGGCTCGGCCACGCCATACTGGCCGAGCCGTTCGGCGACGACCGATAGAGGCACGACGGTGTCCGCAGGGAGGAAGCGGAGCTGTGCCAACAGCCGTCCCCGATAATACCGCGTCGAGCGGAGATATGGCGTCTTCGGGGAGGCACCTCGTGCGGTCTCGCCGTCGAGAACCCGACCTTTGCCTCGGCACCCCGTCTGGAGCGGGCAGATGAGGCAGTGGGGCTGTCGACTCAGACAGATCGACGAGCCGAGATCCATGAGCGCCTGGTTCCATTCACCAGCCCGTCCCGGCGGGACAAAGTCTCGCGCGGCCCTTTCGAGCTCGGACGGAGACACCGACTCTCCGAAGGCGTACCGGCCGACGACGCGACGGACGTTCGTGTCCATCGCTGGCTCGTCGTGGGCGAAGGCGATGCTGAGAAGTGCGCCCGCTGTGTAGGGACCGACGCCGGGGAGCGCCAGGAGCGCGTGTCGATCTTGCGGCAACTCGCCACCGTATTGCTCCATCACGATGCGCGCGAGGTTCCGGAGTTGCACGGCGCGTCGGTTGTATCCGAGGCCACCCCACAGCCGAATCACCTCATGCGTCTCTGCCGCGGCGAGATCCGCGAGGGTGGGAAACCGTTCGACGAAGGCCTCGAAGTAGGGAACGATCCGGTCCACCTGGGTCTGCTGCAGCATGATCTCGGAGAGGAGCACCCGATAGGGGGTGGGATGACGGCGCCAAGGCAGATCGCGCCCATACTGTGCGTACCAGTCGAGCAGAGCGCGTCGCGCGTCGAACATCTCGGTCTTCCCAGCGCCGGAGGCCGATGAAGCCTCAGGATGACGGCTCAACCAATCCATGACCGCATCGCTTCGCCGTTAACCGAGTGATGCGTTGCCAGTACGGCCTTCACGCGCCGCCGGTGCAGGGGGGGGCGGTAGCTCAGGCCAGGGCCTGCTCGAGGGCGCGGCGTGTGAAGACCTCGGCCATCCGCCGCTTGTAGTTCGCGCTCCCGCGGCTGTCCGAGATCGGGTCAACGATCGCAGGCACCGTCGCTGCTGCGGAGCGCAGGAGCTCCGGCTGGAGCGCCTGTCCCTTGAGAAGATCCTCCGCTGCGTGTGCTCGGATGGGGGTGGGCCCAGCCGCGTTCAGCGCGATCCGGGCATCGCGGCAGCGTCCGTCGTCGACGTCGAGCGCAACCGCCACCGCCACGGTGGCGTAGTCGTCTGCCGTCCGGGGCAGAAACTTCAGGTACGCGTAACGGATCGGACGCGGCGGCCGCGAGATGGAGACGTGCGTCACAATCTCCCCCGGCTCGAGGCACGTCTCGTAGTAGCCTGTGAAGAGCTCCTCCACCGGCAGCTCGCGCCGCCCGTGCTTGCCTGCGATCCCAACGCGAGCGTCGAGAGCGATGAGCGCGGCCGGGGGATCCTGGTTCGGATCGGCATGGGCGAGGCCCCCGCCGATGGTCGCTACATTCCGGATCCGAACTGTGGCCACTCGGCGGTAGGTCTCAGCGAGGAGCGGCCAGCCAGAGCGGACAACACCGCTCGTCTCGATCGAGCGGTGGGGGGACAGCGCTCCAATCCGGAGCGTTCCATTCCCCGCCTCAATGCCCTGCAGCTCTCGGACCTGGCCGAGGCTCACGAGGTGCTCGGGCCGGACCAGCCGCTGCTGCATCAGGAGGACGAGCGCCGTCCCGCCCGCGATGGGGCGAGCATCCTCGCCGAACCGTTCCAGGAGATCGAGAGCTTCGTCCACACTCGTCGGTACATGGAGCTCGAATGGGATCATGGTTCTATCCTCCGGTATGGTCGACCCACAGGCACCTGATCGAGGCGGGCGGCAAGGGGGCTGTAGCCGTGCAGGGCATGGCGCATTGTGTCAGACTTCGCCGGCGGCAGTGCGGTCGATGGATTCGATGATCTTGTAGTAGCCGGTGCACCGGCACAGATTGCCCATCATCCACTCTTTGATCTCGTCTTCGCTGGGTCGCGGGTTGTCCTGCAGCAGGGCATGCGCTGCCAGGATCTGCCCGGGCGTGCAGATGCCGCACTGGAAGCCACCGTACTTGATGAAGCCCTTCTGGATGGGCGCCAGCTCGCCATCGTGAGCCAGGCCCTCGATCGTCGTTATCTCGCTCCCGTCCGCCATCGCCGTCAGCATGAGGCACGAACTAACCATCTTGCCGTCGGCGAGGACCGTGCACGCGCCGCAGACGCCAACACCACAGCCGAGCTTTGTGCCAGTGAGGCCGAGATCGTAGCGGATCGTGTCAATGAGAAGGCGGGAGTCCGGGGCGTCCAGCTCGTGGACCTCACCGTTCACTTGGAACCGCACGTGTACGCTCATCCATCACCTCGACCGCTGTGTCTGTCGGGGAATGGTACCGCAGCCTTCGGTCAGTGGCAACTCGCGTCGGCCTATTTTCACTCCACCGTAAGACCCGCATTCCGCTGGCACACTATCGGGCGGGTTTCACCGTGGATTCCGTTTAGATGTCGGGCAGGACCAGCGACGTGAACGCTCGGAGCTGCGCGCCGGCAGGCAAGGACGGGTGGACGAGATGGGAGAAGGCCTCCTCGCGGAATTGGCGAGCCATGGACGCCGCCTGCTCGCGTGCACCCAGATCTTCGAGGATGCGCGTCGCCTCGGCCGTCTCGTCGACGGTCAGCTCGCGATCCATGGCGAAAAGGTCCCGGAGGCGGTCGGCGTGCGGAGACGGTGGCGCCGCGAGCCCGAGGACGACGGGGAGTGTCTTCTTCCGCCTCGAAACATCCAGATCCGAAGACTTCCCTGTCTCAGTCTCGAGGCCCCATGCGCCAAGGACATCATCGACGGCCTGGAACGCCATCCCGAGCGCGGATCCGTAGCGGCGGCACGCTTCCTGTGCCTCGATGCTCGCGCCGGCGCACAGGGCGCCGAGCTCGGCAGCGCAGGCAAAGAGCCGGGCCGTCTTGCGATCGATCATCCGGAGGTAATCCTCGACAGACACGGCGGGCCTGTGCTCCCATCGAAGGTCGAGATACTGTCCCTCGCAGACCGCGCGGCACGCCCGGTTCAGGATCCGGAGGGCGCCAAGGGTGGTGCCTGGAGACAATGTCGGCGGGGTCTCGGTGAGTGCTTGCTCTGCGACGATGAGGAGCGCGTCCCCCACGTTGATTGCCTGGGCAGTTCCCCACTTCATCCAGACGGTCTCTCGGTGCCAGCGAAGTGGGCTCGCGTCTTGGATATCGTCGTGGACCAACGTGAACTTGTGGACCAGCTCGACCGCGACAGCGGCCGGCAGGGCGCTGCACCAGTCTCCACCAACGCTCTCGGCAGCGAGGAGGCACAACACGGGGCGGAGCCGCTTCCCCGTGGAGCCGGGATTCGGGACGGCTGCATCGTCAAGCCAGCCCAGGTGATAGCGAAGCATGTCGTAGAGTTCTGCGTAGGAAGCGCCAGCAGACAGAAGCCGGGCGACCTCCCGGTCCAGTGCAGCCGTGAATTCGCCCGGGCGTGCGCTGATGTCAGTCATGTCCCGTCCTCGCCGCGGCGAGGCGTGCCCTGGGGGTCACACCGAGCGGCTGACATTCGGCCTCGCCGGCATCTCGCGCCGCCTGACCGCGACATAACGTGCCGATGGAAGGATCCAGCCCGGAGTATAGCAGCCAGCCTCAGACCGACATCGACGGCGCGCTATGGGGTAGTCTCGTGCGCGAGAATGGCGGCGCCCATGAGTCCCGAGTCGTCGCCGAGCTCGGCAGGGACGATGCGAAGGTCCTTTCGGTACGGCGTGAGGGCATCGGTATTGATGACGCGCACCATGGGGTCCCACAGTCGCGATCCGATGCGGCTCACCCCTCCTCCGATGACCACGACCGAGGGGTTGAAGAGGTGGAGGAGGTTGCGCACACCGATGCCCAGGGCCGTGCCCGCCTGTGCGATGAGCTCCTCGGCCAGCAGGTCGCCCCGTTCCGCCGCCTCGGCGATGTGTACAGCCTCCAGGTCGCCTCTGTGGTCGGCGAGGGATGTTGTCCGTCCGGCCGAGATAGCCTCCCGAGCGCGGTTCACCAGCCCAGTTCCCGAGGCATAGGCTTCCAGGCAGCCGCGATTCCCGCACGCGCAAAGGGGCCCGTCCAAGCTGATGGCCATGTGCCCCGCCTCGCCGGCTGCGCCATGCGCACCGATGAGCAGCCGCCCGTCGACAACGAATCCGCTGCCGACACCCGTGCTGATCGTGAGGTACACGACGTGTCCGGCGTCGCGG
>WHTR01000029.1 GCA_009377635.1 Chloroflexota bacterium | reverse complement strand
CGTTGTAGGTGTCGAACGGAGCAAAGGCACTGGCGATGTTTATCCCCGGCATGGGCTTTGCACCGCCATAAGCCCCGCCGTTGTAGTAGGCACGTTGCTGATATGCCAGGAAATGGCCCTCCCGGTCGACTGCGCTGCGGATATAGATGCGAGCTGGGTGGCGTGGGCTCGTCGTGGTGAGCTCATCCGTATAGGTCATCACCGACCTGACTGGTCGGCCGGTCGCCTGGGCAAGGTAGTACAGCGGGAACTCGTCGATGGAGTGCCCTTTGCCGCCAAAGTCGCCCCCAATAAACGCGGAGTCGACGACGATCCGCTCTTCGGGGACTATCCCGGTCGCCACTGATAGCTGATGTCGGAGCGAAAAGGGTGCCTTGTTCGTCGAGCGCACCTGGATGGTGCCGTCCCGTTCGATCCACACGACGCATGCGTGGGGCTCGATGTAACCCTGGTGCTGGCGGGGCCCAACGTAGACGTCCTCAAAGACCCGGTACGCTCTCTCAAACACGCGCTCGACGTCAGCCTCGCCCTTGTGCGCGTGCAGGTAGCCCTGGAGATTCGGGTGGGGTCGGGGCGGTCGGTTGCCGGTGAGGTAGTAGTAGCCTTCGGCGTTGGGGTGCAGGATGGGAGCGCTCTCTATTAGCGCCTCCTCCATATCGAGCACCGCAGGAAGCTCTTCGTACTCGACCTCGATGAGGCTTACCGCTTCCTCGGCCGCGTCCCGCGTCTCGGCCGCGACGGCGGCAACCCGCTCCCCAATGTACAGGACCTTCTGGTAGGCCAGCACTGGCCAGTCGTAGAGATAGCGGCCGAAGCGCCGGTCACCAATGTCCTGACCGGTGATGACCGCGTGAACGCCCGGTACCTTCAGCGCGGCTGAGATATCCACGTGGACAATTCGCGCGTGCGGATAGGGACTGAGCACGAACTTTGCCCAGAGCATGCCGGGGAGCCGAAGGTCAGCGGAATAACGGGCGCGCCCGGTCACTTTGAGGGGGCCCTCGACGCGGTACTCAGGCTCCCGGAGACGGTCTTCGATCTCCGGTGTTGGCATCCTCATGGTACGTTTCCTCCGAACGGCAGGGTCCCGCCGAGTGCTCGTGGTTGACAAACCTGGGAATGTGGCCCGCGGCCAATGTCGCTTGCTAGCGAGGGCGCCCAGTGCACTTCCGGTACATCGAAGCCCAGTCGACGCCAGGTGTCTGCCTTGATAGACTGCTCGGCAGTGCTAGCCGGGTGACGCGACTATATGACGCGGCCGCGCTCCGGGCCATCGACGAATTCGGTCAGCTACATAGACCACGGGATGGGGGTCTTACACGGCCGCCAGCCCCTTGACCCCATAGAAACGCTCGGCGTTGCCATGGAGAATGGCTTCCTTTGCCGAGGTCGTCATTTCCTCGTTCTCCCACAGCTCATCGAGCTCCGCTCTCACCAGCTCGTTGTTTACTTCGTGTGGGAAATCGGAGGAGTACACAAAGCACTCCTCTCCCAGCTCGCGCACGGCCTCGGCGAGTGCCGGCTCGTTCCCCTCACAGCCGACGTAGACCCTTCCCGCTTCGATGTGCTTCCGAAGATAGTCACTGAACTTTTCGTCCGCGCTGGGAGCGAGCTCTCCGCGCGGGTTCCATTGCATGTGGGTGTCGTGCTCCCGATCGAAGCGCTCGAGAGCCAGGAGCGACCACCCGACCCCGCCTTCCATAAAGCCGAACCGAACATTGGGGTAGCGATCCAAAATGCCGTTGAATACGATACCCGCGAAGTTGATCATAAGCCCCACTGGGTGTCCCATCCCACCAGCCGGCGTGTACACGTTCAGGTGGTCGAACCCCATGCCACTGTGCGCCCCGCCGTGGATCCCGATCGCGCAGCCGAGCCGATCCGCTTCCGCCCAGACGGGCCAGTATTCCTTCGCGCCGAGATGGTTCGGAAGGCCGGTGCTCGGGATCATGGCGCCGCTGAAGCCCATCTCCTCCACTGCGCGACGCAGCTCGGCGATGGCCGCCTCTGGCTCCTGCATCGGGATGATTGCCATCCCGGTGAACCGCGGGCTGGTTTTCAAGTAGGTCTCGTGGAGCCAGTTGTTGTAGGCGCGAGCCACTGCGATGGCCCAGTCGTAATGGAAAATCTTTCCGAAAGCGAGGCCACCGGTCGAGTAGAGCACGGCTTGCTCGATCCCCACGGCATCCATGAAGTCAATCCAGCCCGCGGGGCCCACCCGCTGAAATGATCCCGGCGGGTGGACGCCAGTCATGGCCCCATGGAAGTGGTCCAAAGGAGGGAACCAACGCGTGAGCCCTTCGCCCTGGTTGAAAGGCTCTGGCAAGAAACTCTGCATTCCCTTCGAATCTTCAAAGACATGCCCATCACCATCGATCACGCGCACGCGAGCCTCCTCGTCCTGGCCGGCGATCTGAACCGTTGGGCCGATTATAGGGAGCGTTTGAGGATCAATCAAAAAAACAATACACCTATGTGATTTAGCCTCGCAGATCCCATTCGTGGGAGTTCCATGCCTGCGTGGCGTCGGGGCCCTTCGACATCACGTTCTGCAGGCGATTTCCGATTGCCGTGGGGTCCACCCTCCAGATGATCGGGAGCGGTACTGTATTCTCCGTCATGTGCCGGACGACCTGCGCCAGCGCCTGGTTCCGCTCCTGCTTAGGGATCGTCGCGAAGTAGCGATCGATGAGCGTGTCCAGGTCCGGGTTCATGTACCGCGAGTTGTTTCCGCCGCGGAAGTTCTTCTCGGGAAGGCGCGCCTCCGTGCTGTGGAAGCGGATCACCTCCGCCGGGTGCCCCTGGAGAGCGAAGCCAGGGAAGATGGCGCGGTACTCGGCGTCCTGCGCTCGCTGGGGCGGGATAACGACCGGGTCCACGGCGACCCCGATTCGGGGCCACTGGTCGGTGAGGGTGAATAGCATCTTCTGGTGGGCATCGAGGCGAGTCGTGTTGATCTCGATCTCGATCCGCTGGTTGGCGGCGTCGCGGAAGATGCCGTCCGGCCCTCGCGTCAGGCCGATGTTTTCGATGAGCTGAATCGCCCGTCGGGGGTCGAAGTCGTACCGGACGATGGCGTCCTCGATTTCCTTGTACTGCGGTCTGCTTGGCGAGATGATGGCGTGGGTGATGGAGGAGAGCCGACCCTCCAGGGTATCCGCTATCTGCTGACGATCGGTGCCGTGGAGGAGCGCCCGACGGAACCGGGCGTCCGTGATGACGGCCGGGTTCGCGCCGATGAACTGCGGGTAGAGGACGTACCAGTCATCGCTGGTGATCTCGATCTTTCCATCGTTCCATTGCTCTCGGATTTGTCCGCCTTGCTCGGCGGACAGGGCGCGGGCCAGCGTTAGCTCCACAGTCCCGGCGAGGATGTTGGCGACGAGGGTCGTCTCGTCGGCGATGAACCGTACCTCGATCTGGTCGATCTGCGGCCGACCGAGGATGTAGCCGTCGAAGGCCTCGACGAGCAGATGGCTGCCCCGCTCCAGCTCCTTTACTTTGAAGGGTCCCGTGCCCACGAACTCGCGCCCCCAGTAGGGCAGCTCCGTGAAGGTAGCCTTGCTCTCGGCGTAGGCTTCCTCTAGCAGGTGCCTCGGCAGCGGAGCGGCAAGCTCCTGAGCGAACATGGCGTCCGCCTCGATGAACGGCCGCTTCCACGTGACCACGATCGTGCGCGAATCCGGGGCCTCAACGCTCTCAATGGACTCATACGCGGTGTGGCGGAAGACGGCCAGCTCTCTATCCTGAACAACCCGGGCGGTGAAGACGAGGTCCTCCGCGGTGAAGGGTGTGCCGTCGTGCCAGGTGGCGTTCGGCCGGATGGTCCACGTGGTCTCCATGCCTCCGTCGGGGAGCAGCTTCCACAGGCCGTTGTCCAGGGTGGGAACCGCCTCGGCTAGGCGGGGGTACAGCGTGCCCCGTGGGTCGTAGTTGGTTAGGCCGACGTGGGTCAGCTCTTGCAGCGCCGAGCCCTGGCCGCCGACGCCTCCAACGTTCAACTTGTTGTACACGAACGGCGGGTCGGAGGGGATGCCCGCGACGACCCGATTCAGCGCGGTCGAGCGCTGCGGTGATGGGGCCCCCGGGGCCTGCGATGACGTAGGGCTCGGCGGCGGTGCGCATCCGGCCACCAGCACCGCAAGCGCAAAGAACATCCCTGCAATGCGTGTCCACGTGCGCATCACCCACCTCCGCGCGCGTCCTTTGACGAGGGTCCGCGGGTGCATCATATACCTCGCTCGTCGCGCTCCGCCAGACCGAATAGCCGTGTCGAGTTTCCGGTCCGCGCCCGGGGGATACGACCCTGGCACGAGAGCCGGTCGGCCACGAAACTCGACCACGTCCTAGAACCCCGGCCGCAAAGCCCCGTCATCCTGAGGAGCGCAGCGACGAAGGATCTCTCGTGACCGCCAACTTACGCTTAAGGGGAGATCCTTCGCTTCGCTCTGGATGACAGAAGGCGTTTTCGGCCGTGCCGCTAGTACATCGTCGGGTTGCAACGGTCGGTCACCCTGGCGCCTGACCGGCTCCCCGAGCGCGTTTCGGGAGAGCGCGCCCCGCTGCCAGCCATCCAGGCTGGGGAAGAAGTAGTGCTTCCGTACCGCGTCGCCATATTTCGGGTCGAGGTACGCGTAGAGGTCTTCGTCTCGCTCGTGGATGTGGCCGTCGGCATCGATGATCCGCTCCTCGTAGAAGATCGCGAAGTCGGCAGAGTAGCGGACATGGCCCGTGAGCAAGCTGGCCAGTATGGCGTTGGCGCCATCGATGAACACGACCCGCACCCGATCGATCTTCGATCGGCCAACGGCATGCTGCTCAAACGCGACGGCTTCAATCGCCGAGCCTGGCTCCCATCGCTCGACCCTGTAGGGTCCCAGGCCGACATACTCCTGGGCCCACATCGCGAACGGCAACCCGGGCATTGTCGACGTGCTCCGCAATCCGCACGACCCAGGATCAACATTTGGGCTTTTTCGGGCGCCGACCGTGGTCTCCTGCCACTCGCTGATCATGAGCGAGATTCCGCAGGCGTTCCCCAAGCTGCGCTGGGCCTTCATCGAGGCGAGCGCGCAGTGGGTTCCCTGGATCGTGCACGAGGCGCGCGGGCGCTATCAGTCGCAGGGGCGGGAGTTTCCGGAGCATGTTTTCCAGGAGTACCGGATCTACGTGACCCGCCAGACCGACGACGATCTGCCGTACGTCACGAAGTACGCCGGCGACGAGAACATCGTCATCGGCACTGACTACGGCCATTTCGATCCGTCGACTGAAGTGGACGCGATCACGGTTTTCCGGAACGAGGGCGCGCTCGACGCGAGCGTGGTAGAGAAGGTTCTATGGGCGAATCCGGCAAGACTCTATGCGTTGGAGCAACGCTCGTAACCCTCCTCACGAGGAGATCCCCTGCAAACGCTCGGAGGTGAATCTCTCGTCTGGATAGTCGTTCGCAAACCAGGATCCGCGATGCAAGCCGATTGGGTTAGCTGACGACGCCGCCGCCGTCGACGGCGAGCGTCTGGCCGGTGACGATGACCCGCTCATCTAACCTGGCCAACACTCCCGCGCCTTCTCCACGTCATTGGGCAGCGTGCCTTGTCGCCTCCTACGTGCTGGAAGCAGCCGCGACCACGCCAACCCCGGTTGGCGCTGACTCCTCCCCGAGGCCATACAGGTGCTGGGGGTTCGCGGAGAGAATCTTCTCACGGAGGCGCAGTGGCACATCCTCACGAGCCATGATCGCGGTCCGGATGTTATCCTCGCGGGAGAAATCGCCGTGGGGGTAGTCCGAGGCCACCACGAGGCCATCCTCACCGATCTCGGCGACCAGGTGGTTGATGTCCTCATCGGCCTCGCAGGCTACGTATGCCCGCCCCTCACGGAAATAGTCCGCCGGGTCTTTCCGCGCGGCACCGCTGCGGCGGAGCTGATGAATGACCCACGGCATCCACTGGGCCCCGGTCTCCAGGAAGGCGACGCGAAGATTCGGGATCGCTTCCATCACGCCGGATCCCATGATGCTATGGAAAGCGATCAATACGGGCAGCGTCGCGGCGGTGAAGCTTGCCGAACGATCCCTGGAGTCGAAGACGTCGCGGATCCCCGGACTTCCCCAACCGAAGTGGGTGCAGACCGGGATATCGAGGCTGGCGGCCTCCTCGTAGAATGGCCATAGTGACGTGTCGCCGAGGGTCTTCTCCCATGCCACGCCGTGCAACATGACGGCGACCGCGCCCAGGCTACGGACACGCCGCAGCTCGTCGATCGACGCCTGGACAGCCCGGATGGGGACGAGGGCTGCGAATTTCACCCGCCCACCGGACGTGGCGCAGGCACCCGCCATGAAGCTGTTGTAGCTGCGCAGAAGCGCCGCTTCGAAGCGGACGTCGTCCGTCGTCGTCATGAGGAACAACGTCGGATACACAACCTGTTGGTCGATACTTGCCTTGTCCAGGTCCCTCAGTCGAGCGCCGAGATCGGTCATCTCCTGCGCTGGAATGGAGAATGGCTTGGTCTTGGCGCGGTCCATCGCCGTGGGAGTTCCGAGCCGGCCACCGCCCTTGCCCATGATGTTCGGATAGATCTTCCCGTCGATCAGCCACGATGCCGTGTACGGCGCGTACACTGTGTCCTTCTCGATCTCGACGACGATCGGGCGTCTGGGATGATACTCCTCCTCCAGAAAACTGAACGTGGCGTGTGACTCCTCGACGTGGCCATCCGCATCGATAACTCGCATGGCTCGGCTCCTTTCGCCGGCTACCTCAGCTCCCACTCGTGCACATTCCATCTCTCGAGGCTCACGAGCTTCATCAATTTGGAGCGCCTGGCCCTTGCGCTCGACCGCGTCGAGCGTGACTTTCAGCATACTCCACCGGCGATCATACTCGCTATTGGATCACCCTCCTTCTCGCCACCGATCACCGCGAGAAGCGGATACTATACTTGATGCTCTGAATGCCGGTGTGCTCGCATTTTGGCTGGGGTAGCCCGGGGATCACCAACGTCTTCAATTCCTGGGATCAGTCGGCCAGCTTCACGAGTGCCACGCTGCCGGTGCTGATCGCGTTCCACAGCGTGATGAAGTCCGGCGTCCTCGAGGCCATCCCGAATCTCAAGTTCGCCTTCCTTGAAGTGGGTTCACAGTGGGTACCGTATGTGATGCACCAGCTCCGGCGCAGCGGCGCCGCGCGGAAGGATCCGGCGGACTACTTCCGCGAGGGCCGCGTGTACGTGGCCTGCGAGGCGGACGAGAACATCAACCACATCGTGCACGATATCGGGGAGGATGGACTTGTCGTCGCGTCCGACTTCCCGCATAGCGACTTCTCACGCGAAGACAACATCGGGAGGACCATCATGGAGCGCGAGGACGTGTCGCTGCGGGTACGGGCGAAGATCCTATCGACGAACCCGCAACGGCTCTACGGCCTTGATGGCGCGCCGGAAGGCGCCCTGGGAGCGGCTACCAGCGCATCCGGAGCTCAGATACCAGTCTAGGCCGAACTTCAGCGGCATCCCGCACATCCCGACGCAAAATCATGCCGTGCAGGAGGCGATTTGCCCCATCGTCGAGCGATCGCTGGAGCACCTGGGGTCGAGTGACGCGTCCTCACGCTCCCAGAAGCGTCGCCAGCCCGTGCCGGCGGGGATGATCTGTGCGCGGACCACCAGGCTAGGTACCGCAGGGGATTCGCGCAGGACATGCGGTGGATCGCGCCCCTCCTGCACGTCGCGCAGCGCCTGCAGAAGCATTTTTCGGGCCGCGACGATCCCTCGGTCGGTGTAGCCGAGGCGTTCCTGTGTGCGGTCTTGAATCGGGCCGGGGCCCTCGATCGCGCACTTGTCGTGCGCTTGGAAGGCGTGTCCCATCCCCAGAAAGGTCTTGGTCTTCATCTCCTCACGGTCCTGCAGGTACCGATTCGCCTTGGTTCGGATCATGTGGTAGGGCGGATCGGTCTCCGCTCGGCCCCGCAGGATCTCCTCGGGATTCAACGGGCGCCCCAGCGTCAGCCGGACGTCGTACCGCCAGTGGTGTGTGTCGTCGATGGGGACGTGCCAGTTGGCGTTGTAGCCATTGCGCCCGCCCGGAACCGCTGCGAGGTTCGGCATCATAAAGTTCGTGACGCGAACGTACTGGCGATCGACGCCGACCTTGCGTACGGCGTAGATGCGCACGCCAAAGTCGGTCTCCTCGGTCTCGAGAGTCGGACAGGTGTCGTTCGCGGTGAAGGCGGCATCGCTCTCGGGAGTGAAGATCCGGTGCAAGAACGAGAGGTGCACCGGGTCGATGTTGCCCTCGTTCCCCTGCAGGTAGTTGCACTCCTGGTGGGTCTTCGTCACCCATTGGTGACTGTCCGGCGCAGTGAGGAACTCGTAGTCGGGCAGCAGCGGCGGGTCGCCCGTCCCCATAAACGCGAGAACGAGCCCGCCCACCTCCTGACACGGGTAGGAGGTGTGGTGGATGCGCTCGTGGAAGGGCCTGCTCCGTTCCGCGGTCTGGGCCTCCAGGGTTGAGGATTGCATCGAGTCACGGCCACCCGAATGGGCCCAGCTATTGCTGGGCTCGCCAGGCTGCTCCAGGCAGGTGCCGTGTACGTCATAGAGCCAGCCGTGATAAATGCAGCGGAGTCCGCCATTCTCGAGGCGGCCGTAGCTGAGGTCCGCGCCGCGGTGGGCGCAATGGAGGCCGAGTAGTCCAGGGTCACCGGACTCATTGCGAAAGAGGACCAGATCCTCGCCCATGATACGGACGGGAAGGGGCGCGCCCTCTGCCGGGAGCTCCTCGCTCAGTGCGACCGGCTGCCAGTAGCAGCGAAGCAGCTTACCCCCGGGTGTGCCCGGATCGGTCTGCGTCAGCAGCTCGTTCTCGCGCGTAGAGACCATTGTTCCTCCTCTCTGTTGTCCCGTTCGTCTGCCAGGATATCGCCGAACTTCCGGCGCACGGCGGCCTGGAGATCTGGACTGGCCTCCGCGACGCGCGGGAAGCGGTCGAGCCAGCTGTAAGGCCGGCATGCGTTTACGAGCGCCTTGGAGTTGCGGCCCTTGCGCTAGCGGCCCATATAGGCGCTATTGGTGCAGGAGGCAGCGATGCCCAGCGCCTGCTTGGCGTGACCGTCGTAGCGCTGCTTGATGGAAATCACCAGCCAGAACCGCTGGCCGGCTTCGTGGTACCAGACGCCACGCACGTCCGGGACGCCAGCACGCTCCAGCTCATTCCAAATCAGAAATAGTAGGCGGGTGGACCACGACATTCGCGCCATCGGCCGCCAGTCGGCGGCAGAAGGCCTGGCCGATGCCCCCGGGCGCACCCGTTACAAGCGCGACTCGCCCGGCCACGTCGCGGATTGGGAGCCTCCCTCCGGCACAGCGTTGCGGTCCGTGCCCAGCATGGAGCGCCAGACCTGCCAGAACTGACGCAGCCGGTTGTCGTCGCCTCGGATGCCGGTGGTCGCGTCCACGCCGCGCGCGATGATACTGGTGCGCACGCTCTGTGAGACGAGCCCCCACTGCTGGTTCTCCATTGCCTGCTTGTCCTCGGGCTGTTGGGTCTGGAGCCAGGTTTGGAACGCCAGGCGGCGACACACGCGCGCCTCCTCGGAGTCGCCCTTCAGTCCAAGCACCCGCACTTCGTAGAGCGTCTCTTCGTGCGTCAGCGGGACCTGCGAGAGGATCTCCACCACGCTCGTGCGGGCCATCACCACGACGTCCGGGAAGATGTTGACGATCCAACCATCGCCGGGCTGAAATCCGGGCAGGGGGAACCGGGTCGTCTGTCGCCATGTCTCCTCGTCGACTGCATCGTGTGCCCAGGTGACGTGCTGGACGGCGTGACCGGTCGGAAAAAGCCGGTACGGCTGCGGCGGGCTCGCCTTGCCGAGAAACGTGTGGTGAACGAAGGGGACGTGGTAGCCATCGCGTCCGTTCTCTGCGAAGAGCTTCCAGTTCGCCTTCAGCAGCCAGGAGTCATAGTGGAATATCTCGTAGCTTGCCTCTCCGAGTGGCGCCTCCAGTACGGCGAGCAGGTCGGACCCCAGGTAGTCGTGTAGCGGCGGAGCGTCTGGATCGAGGCAGACGAACACGAGTCCGCAGGCGAGATCGACCCGCAGCGGCACCAGACCAGTCTGCGACTTCACAAAACCAGAACCCGCATAGGCGTCTTCGCCTGGGAGGGCGAGCAGCTCGCCTTCCATTGAATACGCCCAGTGGTGGTACGGGCAACGAAAGCCCTTGCCGGTGCCCGATGGCTCGGAGACTACGAGGCTCCCGCGGTGGCGGCAGACGTTGTGGAATGCCCGGATGGTCTCCGCGCCGGTGCGGACGAGCACGATCGGATCGCCGGCAACCTGGCGCGTCAGGAAGCTGCCGACCTCCGGCAGCTCGCTGCTATGGCAGACAAAGGTCCACACGCGGCGCAGGATACGCTCGCGCTCGAGCGCGAACGCAGTGGCCGAGTACGCCGAGTTGTGTACGGTCCACAGTGGGTTGATCACGTCCCCCTGACCGCCGAGTGATGGCGCCGATGTACACATATGGCACCTCAGTTTGATGGCCCGGTCCGCCGTCCGGCGTGGGGTTGTAGATCACATACAGAATACCGGTGTGGGTGTCATCTACCGGAATGCGGAAGTGCGCGACGTTGCCCGGTCCGCGGAGGATGTTCGGAAACACGAGGGGGTGCACCTCGACCCGCCCCTCGCCGTAGTGGTACTTGTAGATTCCGTATTCGAACAACTCGAAGTCGCTGTATTCGTCCTGCGTGCTGGGCGCCCCCCCGGTGCAGCCGTGCAGCCAGTAGAGGTGCTCCGGATCGACGGCATTTTCCATCGGTTGGAGCCAATTGCAATCGAGCGGCGGGTGCAGCTCAATGCGGCGTACCCAGTCCTCGCGCCCAACAATGTCCCAGCGAGGCAGCAGCGACGCAGGAGCTGGCCCGCCGGTGTTTCAGCGCCCACGGAGCAAAGCAGCGTATTTTCTTCTTTCGTCAGCATGCCGTTTGCCTCCGCCGCGGCCAGGGTGGCACGCGTTCTTCTAGTCCGCTTGGTTACCCAGATTGTAACCAAGGACGTGGCGGACGTAGACTCCGTCGAAATAGAGCCAGCGCTTCTCGGTCCCCTCGCGAATGGCGCGGATGACGCGTGGCCGCAGCGCATCAGGGGTGTACCGTTCGACGACTGCCAACGTCCGTGAGCCGTGCTCGAGATCGGCGGTCTGATGGGTCACACAGAAGCGAATGGGCCGTTCGTTGAAGCCGTAGTGGTTGCGGAGCGCGGGTACGACCCGATCGCAAATGGGCGCGAGCTGCGCCTCCATCCCAATGTGCACGAGATTGTCGAAACCTCGGTCACGGTCACCATGGCTGCTGTCCTCCCTTGCTGTACCCTCGTCGTGGGAAACGCGGC
Source organism: Chloroflexota bacterium (assembly GCA_009377635.1). Lineage (GTDB taxonomy): Bacteria > Chloroflexota > UBA6077 > UBA6077 > SHYK01 > WHTR01. The sequence continues at coordinate 23,035 of WHTR01000029.1, read as the reverse complement.
TGAATCGCGCCAATCATAGCAGCGCTAGTTCCGAATGTCCTGTAGGAACCAGTCGGTCGGGACGTCGCGACCGAGCCCTTGTCGTTCAGCGAGGTGGTAGGTGAGCCCGCCGACGGAGGCGAACGCGATCCCCTGGGTCGCGGCCGCTTCGCCCCCGCCACCGATTCCCATCGCGATGATCTCGCGGTCGTTGACCCGGCCTGACGCGGTCCCCTCCGCAAGCTCTTTCGGTGAAATCCAGCGCAGCGCGTGCGCTGGTGGCTTGGCGCGGTGCGCGGTTGGGATCTTCACTAGCTCTTCGGGCTGGCCAGCAATGTACGCCGTGAAGCCACCAGAGTGGCTCTGCGGTCCGGTGAGCTCCACGCCAGCGCGCGCTGACGATGGGGACGGGGGCGATCCAACAGCCGCGGCGATCCGCGCTACCGCCGCGTCGTCCAGCTCCATTGCCCCTTTAACCGTGCTAATGAATGCCCCGTCTTCGATCCATTCGCCCTTCACAACGGGGACGATACTATCGGTACAGCACGAAACGATCTCCGCCCCGCGCACCGCATCCTCCGGCCGATCGACAGGAGTAACGTCAATGTCCAATAGTTGCGCCATCTCGGTCGCAAACGCCTCGCGGTTTGCTCGTGTCGGGCTGTACACGCGGATGTGCCGGATGTCCCGAATCTCGTTGAAGGCCATAGCGTGCACGCGCGCCATGCCGCCGGACCCGATCATCCCGACCGTCCGTGCGCCAGGCAGTGCAAGGTCTGCTGCCAGTAATCCCGCCCGGGCACCGACGCGCATGTGTTGCACGACTCCATCGTTGATCACCGCGAGCGGCTCGCCGTTCTTGAGGCTGAACAGCAAGATAAGCCCGCAGAACGTGCCCGGCTGCTGACAATAGTATTCATGCGTCCATACATCCTGATCTGCCTTTTCGAAATGCGCGATGTCGGACTTAAGCCGGGTCGCAAATACTCGCCAGCGCTTGCTCGTCCCCTCCATGCTTCCCCATTGGAAATAGGCATCCGGGATATCGCACGGCGCCCACACGTCGATCCGCGGCCGACACGCCGCGTCTCCAGCATAGTACTCGCGCAGCCCTTCGCCGAGCGCGTCCATGCACTGCTTCATCGTGAGGACTTTCGCTACATCATCGTTGTTCAGGAATCGCATGTGTCCTCCCTATAGCCACAGGAGCCTGGAATCAGAAAGCACTCGGCAGGGAATTCTCAGCCCATCAGCGCCGGGCGCCATTTTTCACGAATCTCCCGCTCATATTCGGGCGTGTAGGTCATCGACTTGCCGAACTGCTCTCTCCAATCCCACGGCTTGCAGGCGTCGATGAGCACGCGGTCGCAGGTCAGATCGCCGATCGCTCGTTTCATCGGGCTGACGATCGGGTCAATACGAGCGCTCAACGTGCTCCGCACGATGTCGATCTGGTTCTCCGGCACGCAGCGGGTCGTCATGGCCCACAGCACATCGGTGAGGTTTGATGGATCGATGTCGTCGTCGACGGCGACGTAGTAGCGGTAAGCGCTGCCGGAGCCATGGGCCGACGTAGCGGTCAGCAGGGCCATCTTGGCGTGGCCGGCGAACTGCTGCTCCAGCGAGATGACGATGAAGAGTCCGTTGCAGTGGTCCCAGACGCCGCGAATTCCGGGGAGGGCCGTGCGCTCCAATGCCTCCCAGACGGCAGTGGAGGCATGGTGGGTCCCATCGACGATGACGTTGCGGTCGTTCCCGAGCGGCCCGGTGAGTATTGGATCATTGCGGTGATACACGGCTTTCACCCGAATGACCGGTTGAGGCGCCGACTCTTGCGTGTAGTAGCCGGGCCACTCGCGAAACGGTCCCTCGGGACGGGCATCCACATCGGGCGGGGGGACCTCGCCCTCGATCGCGATCTCGGCCCGGGCCGGGATCGGGAGTCCGGTCACCGGGCCGCTGACCACGTCGATCGGCTCACCCTTGAGACCTCCGGCAACCTCGAGCTCTGAGCGTCCCCACGGGGAGCTGCCGGTGGATGCTCGGAACAGCTCGACCTCCTGGCCATAGCACGCGACCACCGGGCAGGCCTGTCCTCGCGCCCAGTATTTCTTGGCGATGATCTTGCCATGGTGCTGGTCTTCGACGAAGAAACCCAGCGTCTTCGCATCGTGCACCATCTGTCGGTAGGTACCGACGTTCACCCAGTCGCCGTCCGGGTCGCGGTTGATCACAACGGTCCCGGTCCCGATGTAGCGGCCACCGTCGAGTGTCCGCCAGCGGGGTACCGGAAACGTGAGGACGTCGACGTTCTCGCCCTCCTCGCGGTTCTCGAGGACGGGTCCGTCCGCAACCTCCCTCGGCGGGATCAGCGGAACACCCTTGCGACGTTTCTCCTTGAGCTGGCGCATGATCTCCATCGGGCTGTCGTCCGGAGAGAACCCCTCGACCAGCGCGAGCTTCTTGACGTTGTTCTGATGGTTACTCAGCACCCGGAAGCCGGGTGGATAGCCGGGGATCCTGTCAAAGAGCACGACGGGATTGGCCGGCGTATCGTGCAGCATCTTGGCGATGGCGCCGATCTCGAGGTCCCAGTGCGCGCCTTCGATACGCCGTAGCATGCCCTGCCGATCGGCCTCGGCTATGAACGCCCGAAGGTCATGAAAGCCCATTCTGCCCTCCATGAGGTGAACGCGACGGTCGTGACATCATACCCAATGCGACCCCGCGCTCGACCGCGACGCTCGTCGGCCCCCACATCAGCGACAGTGATAGAATGAGCGCGGCGCGGGGGGCCGGAGAGCTTTCTCTCCTCAAACTTCGGCGCTGCCACGGTCTAGGTGACGGCGGGCTCAAGACAATCCGGACGGTTTTCGGACAGGTCGGGTTGGCTCGGCTGGCCAGATAGGGAATGGTCTAATGGTTCTGACGACAGTACCGGAGGCGGACGCTGCTTCCCAGGTCGACCAGCTTTTTGGCGCCGTAGCGACGCGATACGCGGAGCGGGTCCTCGATCATCCGATGATTCGCGCCCTCACGGCTGGAACCTTGCCACGGGAAGCCATCCAAGCCTACCTCCGCAACTGGTACACGTTCGCTCTCGACGTCAACGCGCTGATGGGGGCCCAGTACCGACAGCGTCTTGACATCCTCAAGCTCGACTCCGAGGTCGAGGCGCTCACGGTCGACAAAATCGCAGACGAGTACACGCACCCCGGTCGGGGCGGGCACATCCGGACGGTGGAACGACTGGGGACCGCTCTCGGAGTGTCCCGCGATGAGATGGTGCACGCGCATCTGATTCCCGAGGCCCGCGCCTGGACCGACTGGGTCATCTACCGTGTCCTGGCCGCGACCCCTGCGGAGGACGCGGCTGGAACCGCCGTCGAGGAGTGCTTTTCTCAGTTTGCCCAGGCCTGGCGTGATGCGCTTACCATCCATTACGGCATCTCGAGAGCCGACGTGGAGTATTTCAGCCTTCACCATGAGGCGGACAGCCAGGAGCATGCCGAGGGGGTGATGGGGCATGGAGATTCGGCCCGGTATCGACTTCGGCGCCTGCTGGAGCGCGGCGAAGCCGTGGCGATGCCAGGGTGGGGTCTGTCCCACTGCGCCTTTACGACGGTCGAGATGATTCGGGGCTTGCTCGATGGCGTCTACAACCGGTTCGGCGGTCCCTCTGCTCACCCCATCGACGAGTACGACTTCACCCCCCGGTCGATGAGCTGGACTGCCGAGGAGCTGCTCGAAGCGGTCGAGCAGCGATTCACCGAGCGCATTCTGGAGCACCCATGTACCAAGGCCCTGGTGGCAGGCCAGCTCGATCGCGACCGGCTCCGGCTTTTCCTGACCAATTGGCACAGGTGTCAGCTCGAGTGGACGGCGGACACGGCGACCATGTACGGGCGCGATGTGGCCTTCATTAAGCTTCACCCGGATGTGGAGGAGCGAGTCCTCGACAGCATCGGCTGGGAGCTGCTCCAGCCGCAGCCTGGTGGGCCGGCGCGGGCGCTTCGCCACCTGGCTCCTGCCCTTGGGCTCAGCATGGACGAGCTCCTGACCGCGGAGCTCTCGCCGAAGGCCACCGCCTTCGTAGCCTGGGCGTGGCGGATGTTTCGCGAAGCCACGACCGCCGAGCTGTATGCGACCTGCTTGTGGCAGGCGCCTTTCGGCCAGCGCTGGCTGCCAATGCTGGGCGAAGCGCTTCGCACCCGGTACGGCATGTCGGAAACGGAGACCCGATACTTTGGCCTCTATGACCGCCGGGATTCTGAGGCGCACCACCTCTATCCGCTGCGAAAAGCGTTGGAGGCGGGGCCCCTCGTTGAGCGGCCCGGCTGGGGCCTCGCGTACTCAGCGCTCATTCCAGTGGACCTGCTGGCGATGTTGCTGGACGGAGTGCTGGCCGCCGAGCCCGCGCCTGCGCGGTTTTGGTCCCCCAGCCCGAGGGCGTGACTGGCGATCATATCCGATTCCGGAGGGGAAGGGCGTGGAGCGCGAGCGGGAACGGATGACGACCTACGATGAGGCGATGGAGCGCGACCGTCGCTCTCGGCAAGCTGTGACGAGCAAGCGCATGGTGGTCCGCTCGGGCGATCGGCCGTGGCAGACCACCCGCCAGGGCAAGCTCAAGTACTACCTGATGCCGATGCTCACGGACACAGTGACGACGAACTGGCGCCTGTTTGCTCAGGAGATCCATACGCACTCCGGCAAGCACGTTCACCAGGGCGGGTTGGCCATCTTCATCATCGATGGGTCGGGTTATACGGTGGTGGACGGTCAGCGCTGCGATTGGAAAAGCGGCGACCTGCTTCTGCTGCCCATCCAGCGAGGCGGCGTGGAGCACCAACACTTCAACAGCGATCCTGACCGGCCTGTCCACTGGCTGGCCGCGATCTACGAGCCGTACCGTACGGCGGTGGCGTCGGAGCTCGAGCAGCGTGAGATGGTGACACCCGACCAGCAGCGGGCGAGCGGTCGATGAGCGGGCCGACCGAACGCGAAGGATCGACCCTGTTCGATAATTTGATCGCCCTCCGGGACCGGCAGCGCCGAGAGCAGAGCGACGCCGTCAAAGTCATTCATGGCGATGACGTGCCAGTCGAGGTCAATTCCCATGGAATCATGCGCTGGTATCTGCATCCGTCCATGGACGGTTTGGCCACCAGAGCCCTCATCTACTTCGTGCAAGAGATCCCGCCCGGAAGCAGCAGCGGAAAACAGCAGAACCAGGGCGATGTCGTGCACTACATCCTCGAAGGTGAGGGGTACACCGAGATAGATGGAGAGATTCAGCGCTGGTCGTCAGGCGACGTCGTGGTGCTGCCGCTGAAGAGCGAGGGCGTCGTGTTCCAGCACGTCAATACGAGCCGGACACAAACGGCACGGTTGATCTCGGTACAGGCGAATCTGGTGGACGTGCTCGGCGTGGACTTGGGATCTGGGTTCGAAGAGCTGGAGCCGGCTCCCGAATACGTCTCTCAACTGGGGGACTGACCCGTGGACGGCGAGCCATCTGCACGTCCGGATCCGACGGCTCCTCCGGGGCCTCGCGCCGTGTTAGTCACTGGGTCCAGTCGGGGAATCGGACGCGCGATCGCGCTCGCCTTCGCTGGCGAAGGCGCCTGCGTGGCGATCAACTATGTCGAGAACCGCGCGGCGGCGGAGGCCGTTGCGGATGAAGCCCGCAGCCTGGGCGCGGCGGCTTCGGCAGTGTTCCAGGCGGATGTGAGCCAGGTGGCACAGGCGCAGGAGCTGGTTGAGCGCACGGTGGTCGCCTTCGGCGGCATCGACGTTCTCGTGAATAACGCTGGCGTTTCGGTGACCCGCGAGCCCTTTCTCGACATGCGCGAAGAGAGCTGGGATCGAGTCCTCGGAGTGGACCTCAAGGGGGCGGTATTCTGCGCGCAGGGTGCGGCGCGCCACATGGTCGGTCGTCGGCGGGGGTGGATCATCAACATCTCGTCCACCTCAGGAATCTCCTACAGCCGATGGCAGGGCGTTCACTACCACGGCGCGAAGGCCGCCATCAACCACGCCACCCTGGCAATGGCGATTGAGCTGGGGCCCTACAACGTCAATGTAAATGCGATCGTTCCGGGCTTCACCGCCGGGTATCGGACCGAGGAGCATTTCCGCTATCCGGAACGGCGCGAGGCGGCGCTGTCGCAAATTCCCCTTGGACGCATCGCGGAACCGGATGATATCGCCGCCGCGGCGGTGTTCCTCGCCTCGCCCGGAGCTTGGAACATTACGGGTCAGCTCATCGTCATCAACGGCGGCGCCGTCGCATACATTCGTGACTATGTGTTCCCCGACGAAGGTCTTCATCGGCCACGCTCCTCGGAGGGGCCGGCTCGAGGGGAAGACGTATCTGGTGGGCTTACGTGAGGACGTGGGCGCGATATCCTTGTGCGCGCTTCCTTTTGGATATAGGTTTGCTTAGAAATCCTCTATGCCAGAGCGGCGGGCCGCCTCCTGGATCTTCGGGTCGTCGAGGATCAAGAGCTTGCCGCCTTCGTAGAGCTTTCGTCCGTCGACCTCGATGGTGTGGAACAGGATCCCAGCCGAGACGGGCTCGAGGATGCGCCCCGCGTGGAAGTGCATCATCGCGGCCCCGCTGGTCGCGCCTGCAAGTGCTCGGTTCTCCTCGGTCGGGACCCGCGCCTTCGGGCTCATGCCGCCGTGCCAGGAGTCGATGACGGTCGCGTTCTCGCCGAAGCGCGTGACGTTTGCTTCCATCTCGGCTTCGAACCGCTTCGCCTCATCGCCGCCCTCGACCTTTACGATCCTGTTGCCCTGCACCGTGAGAACGGCCGGTTGCTCCCAGGGCGCGGTGTCCCGCATGTTGATGTACTCGGTCACGATAGTCCCCTCGGCGTCGACCGAGCCCACTGGCGTGTACACCTCGCCGGGGAACACGCGAATGAACCGCGAGGCCTCAGCTTCCGCCGCGAAGTAGGCGTCGGCCACGTCGCTCCCCTTGCCGACGCGGCCGGAGATGTCGGTGCCAGCCGGGGACGTGATGCGCCAGCGCTCGCCCTCGCTGAAGATCTCTTCCAGGCGCGAGTAGATGGTCTTCACCATTCCCCAGTTGAAGGTTGCGTGGGGCGTGCTCATCTGTTGGGCGGTGCGGCAGCCGTTGTTGACCTGCACGATCCCCTTTCCCCGGATGTGGGCGTCCAGGGCCGCGCGGTTGAGGGCATAGTTTGCGATGACCTTGTCCGCCGCGAGAAAGGCGCCGAGGAGAACGCTCGGGATCTCTTTCCGGCCGCGCTCGACACTCTCGCCCCAGAGGACGTGGTACTCGGCCCCCGCGGCCTTCACCGCCTCCGCGACGAGATCCGCGATCTCCGGGTCGACCTTGCCGATCTCGTTCAGGATGAGCACCCGCTCCCCTTCCTTGACCTCGGCGCACTCCTTCACCAGGTTCTGCACGCCCTCGCGCGCCCGAACAGATTGCATCCCCCACCTCCTCCTTTGCGTCCTGGGCCGCCTACGTGTCGATCAGCACGAAGACCCGCTCCGCCCCCAACATACCGCAAGTCCATGCGCTCGGCAAGAGGCTGCAGTTCATTCAAAGAGCGCGAGAGTATGATCTTGACGTACTGCCGATGATTGCCGGCCCAATCGGGAGCAGGCGGTGGCCAATGATGGGTTGGCGCGATGAGCAGTGACATGGGAAAGCTTGGATCAAGGCGTCATCATACTACGAGAGGGTTGTGGAGAAGCCAACGACGGCCCCCAGCGAAATACGGAACCGAAGCAGTCGAGGCTCATCGCCGTGGACCATGCGGTACCATCTGGGACGTGCGCTGAGGAGGCGAGATGTTCTTCATCAACAACGACGACGTCAAAAGAATCCTGAAGATCGACGACACCCTTCGTGTGCTGGAGGATGGCCATCGCGAGCTGGCACGCCAGGAGCTGGTGGCCCGCCCCCGCGTTGACATCTACACCGAGACGGACAACGAGGGGTCCTTCCATCGCTGGGGAACGATGGAGGGCTCCAGCAAGGGCCTCCGGCGCCACGCGATCCGCATGAAGTCGGACGTGGTGAGCTGGCGGGATCACGGCGGCGGGCGGGTCGAAGACAAGTACTGTGTCCAGCCCGGTCTGTTCTGTGGATTGATCTTCCTCTTCGACACCAACACGGGTGAGCCGCTCGCTATCATCAACGAGGGCTATTTGCAACACCTCCGCGTCGGCGCGCTCGCCGGCCTGGGCGCCAAGTACCTCGCGAAGTCCGACGCCACGACGGTCGGCATGCTTGGCGCCGGGGGCATGGCCCGCAGCCACTTGATGGCGTTTGCCGCCGCGCGCCCGATCAAGCAGGTGAAGGTCTACAGCCCCACGCCGGCGAACCGCGAGGCCTACGCCAAGGAGATGTCCGAGCTGTTGGACCTCGAGGCCATCCCATGCGCCAGCGCGGAGGAGGCAGTCAAGGGCGTGGACATTCTCTCAAGCTGCACGAACTCCGTGGTGCCAACGGTCTTCGCGCCGATGCTGGAACCCGGGATGCACCTCACGCAGGTGGCCGGCGAGTTTGCGCCGGAGGTCTACGCGCGCATCGACGTAGGCATCGGTGGAGACCCATCAAGTCAGGTTGTGCAGGGAATCCCGGTTGACGACTCCGAGGGCTTCACGACCTATCTCGCCGGGAATGTCGATGCTCTCAATCAGGCCATGGGGCCCAGCCGGCGCCAGCCGCGGGAAGCCGCGCGCAACGATGCGGATCCCGCGGCCCGGTCGCGCATGACGCCGGGCTTCCGCGGTCGAGCGGTCCCGCTCGTAGACCTCATCGCTGGCGCGAAGCAGGGACGGAAGAGTGACGAGGGGATCAGCTCCTCTGGCGGCGTGGCCCGCGGCGGCGGGAAGCAGGGGCTTCAGTTCGTGACGGTCGCATCCCTCGTGTACGAAAAGGCCCGCGCCGCCGGCCTCGGGCGCGAGGTGCCGACCGAGTGGTTCCTGCAAGACATCCGCGATTGAGCGACGTGTGTCGACTCGACCGCCGCCGTGAACACACCACGCGAGGCCGGCCATGATCGAGCGTTGTCGGCCACAATACGACCCTGTGCGTTCTTCACGCCGACCGGGGTATAGACCTCGCCCGGGAAGACCCGGATCAGGCGGGTCGCTTCCGATTCCCGCGCGAAATAGGCTCCGCCACGTCGCTCGCCATACCGGAAACATTCTATGAGCCGCTCCAGCCGGCGTGGTCGCCCATTCGGTCGGCGCCTCTGGATTTACTGAAAGACGCTGCAGCCCTTGGTACCGTGGGCGCCGTGTTACGCCAGCTTGTCCCAGACGCCCGGCGCGACTTCCCATCCTCGAGTCGCCGACAGCGATAGGTTGTTGCGCTCCACGTCCAGAATGTGGGCCTCGACGCCCGGCCGCGTCACCTCCCAGAGCTCGGGGCGCGTCGGGTACACCTCCTTCATCCTTGCCGTCACGCCGACGGGTTCGGCGATCAGGACGCCAAAATGGTTCGCGCCCTCTCGCGGCCGAACCAGGCAGATGTTTACGAAGCCATCGGCGACGCACCCGCGGGTGCGGCCGCCCTCGTCGGTCCCACCGACGTTCACCTCGACCTCGTCCATTGCGAAGACCTTGGCGTAGAAGCTGAGCTTGCGATCGACGTTCGGATCCCCGTGGGCGATGTGCCGGATCCCGGGCACCCGTTTCTGACCATCGACGCCGTAGCCTTGCTCCGAGATATCGACGGCCAGGCCGCCACTCACCGTGATGCGAAACTGGGAGTACGGGTCCTCGGGCGGCCGCCTTTCCATCCGGATCGAAGGATCGAACTCCTCGATGCGCTGCTCGATCTCGGCGAGGCTGTCGACGTGAAAGCCGATATGGTGCATCCCCGGCTCGGCGGCCGCACCGGCAATCGGTGATCCTTGCTTGATCAGGCCGATGTTGAGATACCCGTCCGTAAGAAACATGCTCCCGTCGCTGCTTCGACATACGTCCTCCAAACCGAACCAGCGGCGGTAGTACTCCCGCATCACTTCCGGGCTCCGGCAGACGATTGCCATCTGTTTGACTCGCGGCATGGCGACTCCTCCTCCGCTTGGCGAGGTTGGCGGTGCCCCCGCTCCGTTCACTCCGCAATCCGGTCCGTCTGATCCACGTCGACCTTGTACCCCTTGTGCATGGAGAGATCGAGCGCGTTGCCCTCCGGGTCCCAGATTCGGTACTCGGCGAACCGGTCCGGCGGTCTCTGGTCGAGGCGGATGAAATCCTCTTCCGCGATGCGGTGCATCAGCTCGTACGGCTCCCGCGCCAGCAACCCGAAGTGGTTGACGCCCGGACGTGGCTCGGTCGGCCGCGGCCCGAGCAGTGCATAATTCACGAAGCCGTCGCCGGCGAAGCGGACACCGGTTCCCTGCGTCCCACTGTGGGCGGAGCCGACACGCGCCTGCTGTCGCAGATCCGGACCGGGCTCCCCGCCAAGGCTCATCGCGATGTGCTGGTCAACCTCGTCCTCCGATCGTCCCGCGTCGCGCATGCCGAACACCTGGCAGTAGAAGGCGAACTTTCGCTGCGAGTCCTTGTTCGCGGTCGCGATGTGGCGGATCCCGGGGATGCGCATCTCGGCCTTCGTGCCCCAGCCCTCTTCGGAGAGGTCGATACTGATCCCCTCCGGATCAACCACGCGGTACTCGGCGTAGCCGCCCTTGGGCCGCTCGGTGATCTGCATCGATCGGTCGAACGCTTCGAGCCGCTTTCGGACATCGTCGATGCTTTCAATCTGAAAGCCGAGGTGGTGTAGCCCGAGGCGTGGGTCGCGCTCGGCGAGGTCCGGCGCCCCCTGCTTCATGAGCGCGACGTTGAAGTAGCCGTCGGTGATGTAGACGGTGCCTCCCGCGGTGCGGTTCAGCTCCTCGAAGCCAAACCATCGCCCGTAGAACTGCTTCAGACGATCCGGATCCTGACACATGATGGCGAGGTGGTTGAGTCTGGGCACGCTGTTCCTCCCTTCCTGCGGATGGCCTCGTCAGTGGACGTCGTCACCTGGCGGCGCACTACTGTGGCTATCAGCCAAGGGAATACTGTTGTCGGCGAGGAACCCTGTCAAGAGCCAAGGCAAGTTCGGTTGGCTAACTGAGGAGCGCTGACAGCCAGAAGTGAATACTCCGACTCGAACCGTCATCGTCGTCCTCCGCTCATTGCTGTACTTCGTCTTGCCCGTGCCGCATCGCTCGGCGCCTCCAGGAGTTCGATCCGTCGCAGAAGGAGCTGGGACTAGTCCGCTGACCTTGCGCTCCGCGTTGGCCGACGACCGCGGACTCGATGTACAGCTCCGCCGGGTCGACGGCGGCTGCGGGTCTCCTCTACCGCTGGTCCCACAAATGGATGTTCCACGGGTTGCCGTAGCCATTCCGGTTGCCACTTCAGCGGGTCTCGGGACGAGAAGCGCGCTGGCAGGAATAGTGCGTGCACTCCCACTGCAGGTCCATGGGATGCCCGGTAAGTCCTGCGAAAGGGAACGTCGAGCGATACTCGTTGTTGTTGAGGAGCGCCGCGGGGACACCCTCACTGCACCGGAACCCACGGAGGCGGGGAACTGCCGCTTGCCCTGGCATCGCGCTCTCCACCATGATAATAGTAGCAACGCAGACTTGTAGACGGCGAACCAAATCCACTGCTCGGTTCTTGGGAGTTGCGATGGGTGACTCGACCCCCGCGATCCGTGGTGTTATCGCGACCTGCCTGACGCCCTTCGCCGACGACGGCGAGGTCGATCTCTGCGCGCTCGAGCTCGAGATCGATTACATCATTGAGGTCTGCCATGCTGACGCGATCGCCATCGGCGCGACCGAGGATGCCGAGTACAGCGTGCTCACATGGGAGCAGCGCGGCGCCCTGATCCGTCAGGGGGTGCAGATGGTCGCCGGCCGTATCCCCGTGATCGCTGGGATCTCGCATCCCTCGCTTGAACGAACGGTGGAGCTGGCGCACCACGCCGCCGAGGCGGGCGCGGATGTCGTCGAGGCGGTCATGCCGATTCGCCTGTGGGGCGGCGACCCGGATCCCGACGAGACCTATGACTACGTGGCCGAGGTCGCTCGCCGCAGTCCGCTCGCGCTGTGCGTGTCGCACAACCGCGGTCCCGGCGCTGACCCCGCGATCCCCCTCTACCTGCGCATCGCCGACATCTTTAACCTGCCCTATGTGATCGAGACCTCGGGCGACATCACGCGGATCAGCCGCCTCGCCGAGGAGATCGACCGGCGGGGGAGCGCCGGTTACTTCACCACGGCCCCCTCCCTGCACATCAACCTCACGCTGGGGGGATCGGGGGCAGCGATGCCACCGCCCGCGGCGTACGTGGGAGCACAGGTGGTCCGCGCATTTCGGGCGGGCGACCGGGAGCGCGCGATCGAGTGGCAGCGCATCCTCGGACTTTTTCCTGGGCGGTGGTACCGGTACGGTAATCCGCCGGTGATGAAGGTGGCCATGCGCCACCTCGGGATCGATTTGGGCGAGCCGGCGCGACCGTACGGTCGGGTCTCGCGGTGGGACGAGGCCGCGATCGGCCAGTTCCTGGAGGAGGTGGGTCTCAAAGAGCCCGGGGAGGACACGCCGACGCCCCAAAACGTGCTGGGCCCGATCGGGTTGCGGTCCGAGCTGCTCCGGAAGCCTTAGCCGGTCGCATCCCCCCGGGGCCAAACATAGCTCGCTTCGAAGATCGTCAGTGGAGCGTCTGGGAGGCGAGGGCGGTGCAGAGTGAGCCTTTGGCTACAGGAGGCCGGCTTCGCGGAGGAGCTCGCGGATCTGCAGTCGGTCGGCGGGGGTGACCGGTAGGTAAGGGCGCGCCGGACGGCCGATGTCCACCCCGATCTCCTGGAGCGCCGCCTTCATCACGGGTGGAAGTCCGTACTGTGGCCACTTGCTCGGGAACGCCGCGTAGAGCCGCTGCCAGCGGTGAGCCTCGTCGAAGTCCCCCTCGCGATGCGCCTTGACCACTCGCGCGCCGATCTTGGCGCCCGGCGGCGGCATAGTGGCGCCCGCGCCGCCCATCATCAGCGTCATGAGCAGTGGCTGCATCGTCGTGAAGTAGCCCGCGTTCCCCGCCCGCTGGATCTCCTCGATCATGCGCGCGATCTTGAGCGTGTCGCGCGAGCTCTCTTTGAAATAGTGGACCCGCGCGTTCGTGCTCAGCTTGACGAAGGTGGCGAAGTCCGGGTCGGCGCCGGGGCCCGGATTGTGGTAGGCCACAATCGGCAGGGGGCTCCGCGTTGCGACCTCGGTGAAGTACTCCACCAGCTCTCCGCCCTCGGGATTGCCGCCCCATGGGAGCGTGGGCATCAGCACCTGCGCGTAGTCCGCTCCGATGCCGGCCGCGAACTCACATAGTTCGCCTACCACCCGGAAGCTCTGGTGCGAGCACCCGGCGATCGTCGGCAATCGTCGATCCACCATCTCCACGGCCCTACGGAGAAGATCCTTGCGCTCTTCAATGGTGAGGCGGGTGTACTCCGCCGCCTCGACGGCCGCGATCGAGATCGCGTCGACGCCGCACTCTTCGACGATATACTGGATCTCGCGCTCGAGGGCGCCGTAGTCAACGCAGTCGCGCTCGTTGAACGGCGTCAAGCACGCGCAGATGATTCCGCTCAGCTCAGCCATCGCCCCCTCCGTCTTGAGAACCTCCCTCGCAACCGTGGTGTGCGCGGGGGAGAGGGTCCGCCCCCATCACGCGGGCGCACCGAAGGCCCACAATCTCAGAAGTACCGCCACAGCCACCATTTCTCAAAGGCCAGCTTCGCCCAGTAGATCAGGGGAGATGGCCCCCAGCTTCGGGACGACCCGGAGCCAAACGGGGGCCAGCCGTTCGGATACGTCGTGCGGTTCGCGGCGGCGCGCCCGGCGCCAAAGGAGAGGAGTCACATGGTGTGGAGACGCAGCGTCTCCGGATGTCCCCGCCTCGTGACCGTCACCTCGATGTTGTGCGCCACGACGTCCGCCTCTTGGTGCGCGACCACCCCCGCCTTCGACGCGGGCATATCGGCACAGTCGCCGATAGCGTAAACGTTGTCCCACCGCGTCTCGAGCGTGTCGTAGTCCACACGCACACCCATCAGGCTGTCCGCGATGTGGCTGTCGATCAAGGGCTGCGCCGGCCGATGCGGCGGGATCATGAACAGCAGGTCGTAGGGAACGTCTAGCCCGTAGCGCCCGTGCATGACCTTCTGCTCGGGATCAATCGACTCGACGAAGTACGAGTAATGCTGGCCGATCCCGCGCGCCCGCGCCTGCGTGTCCATCCAGACCGAGGGGTCCGTGGAGGGCCCGCGCGGCGCGGGGTCCCGCGTGTAGAACGTCATCTCCACACGTTCGCGGATGCCGCGCTCCCGGAAATAGCTGTCGAGCAGGTACTGCGTCTCGTAGGGCGCGGGCGGACACCGGTAGGGCCCGGGCGGGACGGCGATCACCACGCGGCCTCGTTCGAAACGCCGGAGCTTCTCCCGGAGCTGCAGCGCCGCGCCCATCTCCCACGCGTGGTCCGCCCCCGCCACGAATCCCGGGATCTGCTCTGGAGCCGGTTGCAGGCCAAGCGAGATGATGAGATGGTCGTATCCTACGGGTCCGCCGGACGTCACCACCTCCTGGCGATGCGGCTCGATGCCCTCGATCTGGGCCTGCACGACATGCACGCTGCGGTGCTCGAGCCGGGCTAGCTTGCGCGTGATGTCGCCCGGCTGGCGTTGTCCCACCATCACCCACAGCAGCGAGGGCATGTAGACGTGTTCGGGGCTCCGATCGATCAGCACGACCTCGTGGTCGGCTCCCAGACGTCGTCCCAGCCGAGTCGCGGCGACGAGTCCACCGCTCCCGCCGCCGAGCACCACGATCCGCTGGCGCCCGTTTACCGCCATCGGAGTCGCCGGTCGCGCTCTTCCTCTTGAGTTGGCTTAGACACGTCGTTCGCGAATCCCGAGGTCATGCGCAATACGCGCAGCACAAGCTGGTCGGAGAGGTCACGCGCTAGCTCGCGCCCCGCACGCCATGCAGTGGCCCGCGCGAGCATCACGCCGGTGCCCACAACGAGTCCCAGAAGCAGGAATCGGCCCATGGACGCTCCGAAATGCGGATTTGAGCTGCTACGCGAGGGCGACTGGCTCTCCCGAGTCCACCGAATGCTATCATAACGACCCAAACCGGAACCATTTTCTACAATAATATCGGCAGCCAGGTTGGGAGGAAGGATCATGCCGCGCATCACCCTGGCGGTCAACTCGTACGATCGCCACGGCCCGCTTCTCGAAGGATTGGCGGAGCACCCGAGGTTCGACTTCAAGGTGCTCGAGGTGGCCCAGTCCCAGCAAGGCCGCCATGGCAGCGGTCGCCACGAGCGCTTCCTCTCGACCCGCGAGTGGGACGCCTGCGAGCTGTCGCTCTCGTCGTATCTCGTGGCGCGCGACCAGGGATTACCCATCCAGGCGATCCCGGTCTTTCCGCGGCGCCTGTTCAGCCAATCGCAGATGTACAAGCACCGCGGCAGCGGCATCGGCGGTCCATCGGATCTCGCTGGAAAGCGCGTTGGGCTCAGCACCTACCAGACGACGCTTTCCGTCCTTGCCAAAGGTGACCTGGCCCACGTCTACGGGGTGCCCTGGAAGACAATCACCTGGGTCACGTCCCGCAACGAGAGCCTGGAGGTAGATCTGCCGTCGGACATCACACTCGAGCTGGCGAGCCCGGAGCAGATCGACGAGGAACTCGCGAGCGGTGGCATCCATGCCTACTTTGGCCCGCATCCCCCGAAGCCGTACCTCGACGGCAACCCGACCATCGGCCGACTGTTCGCGGACGTACGCGCCGAGGAAGAGCGCTACTTCCGCGATGAGGGCTACTTCCCGATCATGCACGTCCTCGCGTTCAAGCGCGAGACGGTGGAACGGTACCCGGAGCTGCCCCGAGCGCTGTTCGAGCTCTTCGAGCGCGCGCGCACGCGACGGCAGCGATGCTCCGGCAGATGCGAGAGGCAGCGACCGTCGCGAGTTTGTCTTAGCTCCTAGGTTTGCCTACCCCTCACCCAGGAAGGCCCGTGCGGTGTTGCCGTCCTTGATGTAGCGATGGCGCCAGAGGGTCGCCACCTTCTGGCTCTCGACCCGGACGACCACGGTCCGCTCGGCGACGTTCTTGGTGTCGTGGATCTCCCCGGGCAGGAAGTAGGCCACTTCTCCGGGGTTCTGCACGAACGATTCCTTCGCCACGAGGCGGGGCCGGAGTAGGCCGTCACGGTAGTCCCAGCCCCAGCGGGTCTGCTCGATGGCGCCCTCATAGGTGCCGTAGGCTACCCACCCGGCGCCGTGGTCGTGCGGACTGTTCGCCTGCCCCGGCTTTTGCGCGCCGCACGTGATGTGGAATCCCGCCGCCGGGTGGCCATGAGTGGGATCGGCGTACGTGCTGCCCGGGAGCGCGTCGTATCCTCCCTTGTCGATCAGCTCCTGGACCCATCCCCCAACGGATACGAGGTGCTGCAGCACCTCCGCGACGGCGTTGGCCCGGCCGACCAGATCGGGGTGGGATGAAAAAGCCTGCTGCAAGTCCGTGACGAACTCATCGAGCGTGTAGACCGCGACGGTGCTCATGGGCTCTGCTCCAAATGGCGAATTGTCTTCCAGGCGACCAGCGTATCACGAAACTGAACGGGCCGGTCCCCGCAAGCAGCGCGAAGCGATGATCTAGTGTACTCGCAACACCGGCCGCTAGGCAGCATTCCGGAACAATTCAGGAGATCCACGCACGAGAGTGCGTGCCCGCCGCGATTTGCGGCAAGCTGTGTCGGTCCGCCGGTTGAATCGACGGCGTCGCGGTTCGCTGCGGGTGGAGCACGGGGTCTCCGGCATAGCGATGGCACGCGACGATGTGGCCGGACGCCTGCTCTGTTGCGCCGGCGCCGTCGTCGCACAGATTGCCATGGCGTCAGGACAGCGTGGGTAGAAGCGGCACTTCTTCTTGCCGGAGACGGCCCCTATTCTGATTGAGGCGGCGGTGAAGACCGCTTTTACGATCCCGAATGCGAGCTACTTCCTGCTGGCACGGTGCGGTCATTGGCCGCAGATCGAGAAAGCTGCTATGTTCAACACGCTTGCTTTGGAGTTTCTCAGCCAGAACGGAGGTGCGTAGCGACGGATCGAAGCTCCCTTCTATCGGATTGACCGAGGAACGAATGATCGGGCGGCTCCCGCCCCAGATTGGAAATGGCAATGGCACGGATCGTCCTGGGAATGGCAACGTCGCATGGCCCCCTACTGAGCACGCCGCCCGACCAGTGGTGGCAGCGCGGACTCGCGGACCGAAACGGTCATTTTGAGCTGTTCTTCAAGGGCGGGCTGCACAGTTTCGACGACCTCGTGAAGCTCCGCGCCGACGAGCACGTGGAGCACCAGCTCGAGCCTGAGTTGATGGCCCAGCGTCACGAGGCGTGTCAGACGAGCCTTGCCGAGCTGAGCGCGACCGTGAAGCGAGTCGCGCCGGACGTCGCGGTGGTCATTGGCGACGATCAGCACGAGTCGTTTCTAGACGACAACATGCCGGCGTTCGCGGTGTACTGGGGCGACAGCGTTCAGAACGTGCCGCTCACCGCGGAGCAGAGCGCGCGGCGGGCGCCGGGTGAGTCCATTGCCGACTGGGGTCAAAGGCCACCGGTGCCGATGACCCACCCTGGCGAGCCAGGGCTCGGCCGCCACATCATCGGGTCGTTGATGCAGGATGAGTTCGACGTCGCACACTCTTGCCGCCTGCCGGCCGGGCGCTGGGAGAACTACGGCATCTCCCACGCGTTTGGCTTCATCTACCGCCGGATCATGAACGACGAGGTCATCCCCCACGTCCCGGTGTTCATCAACACCTTCTACCCGCCCAATCAGCCGAGCCTGAAGCGCTGCTATGCGTTCGGCCAGGCGTTGCGCCGGGCGATCGAGTCCTGGCCTGAGAGCAAGACCGTCGCCGTGATCGCCTCAGGCGGGTTGAGCCACTTCGTCGTGGAAGAAGACGTGGACCAGCAGTTCCTGGACGCGCTGCAGGCAGAGGACGCCGAGCGGATCTGCAATCTACCGGCCGAATTCTACAACGGTGGCACGTCCGAGGCCCGCAACTGGATCGCGACCGCTGGGGCAATGGCCGGCACCGACCTGCACGTCCGGCTCCTCGACTATATTCCCTGTTATCGCTCGGAGGCGGGGACGGGCAATGCCATGGGCTTCGCCCAGTGGCTGTGAAATCGGAGGTGCCGCGATGGTTCGGGATTTTCTGCGGGCAGCGTGATTGAGGAGGCATTCGTGACACAAGCTCAGTCGCCATATGATGTGTTGACCCGCACCGGGCCCGGCACGCCTGGTGGTGACCTGCTGCGCCGGTATTGGCAGCCCGCGGCGCTGGCAGAAGAGCTGCCGGTCGGCGGAGCGCCGGTCCCGATCAAGCTGCTGGGCGAGGAGCTTGTGCTCTTTCGCGACGAGCTAGGACAGCCTGGGCTCATTGGCCTGCACTGCGCCCATCGCGGGGCGGACCTGAGCTACGGCCGGCTTGAAGATGGCGGGCTCCGCTGCATCTATCACGGTTGGCTGTACGACATGAATGGCCGCTGCCTCGAGCAGCCGGGCGAACCGGCGGGCTCGACCTTCCACGAGCGGATTCACCAGACGGCCTATCCGTGCCTGGAGCGAGCCGGGATCGTGTTCGCATACCTTGGTCCTGGCGACCCTCCGCAATTGCCAGACTATTACTTCATCAGCGGTCCCGAAGAGTGTACGTTTGCCCATAAGTACTTCCACGATTGCAACTACCTACAGAGTAACGAAGGGAACATCGACCCATCCCACCTATCGTACCTGCATCACTTCATGAAGGAAGACGATACACGCCTCGCGCCGTCTGCTTTTTCCGCTCCTGAGGGCGCCGGTATCTCGTCGAATACCCTGTTCGGGCGTGACCAGTCGCCCCGGCTCGAGGTCGAGGAAACCGACTATGGGGTTCGCATCTTTTCGGTCCGGACAGCGAGTCCGTCCGAGACGTATCTGCGCGTCACCAACTTCATCTACCCAAACGGGTTTGGGATCCCGACGCAGGGCGGCTGGCACGTGCCGATCGACGACACCCACCACTGGAAGTTCCAGATTTACCGTGGTTCGAGCCCACTCGATCTCCCGAGGATGAAGCGGGACATGCTCCAGACGATGACGCCGGACTACCATCATCTGCGGTCGCGCGCGAATCGATATCTGCAGAACCGCGATGAGATGAAGGTCAGGAGTATCGCCGGGCTTGGACCCGTCTTCCAGAACCACGACAACTGGGCCACGGAGAGCCCGGGGAGCATGCAGAACCGGTCTCAGGAGCACGTCGCGTACACCGACCGGGCCATCATCAAGGCGCGGGAGGTGTTGTTGCGCGCGATTCGCCAGGTGCAGGCCGGAAACGACCCGCCCCACGTGATCCGCAACCCGGAGCAGAAGCGGATGTCCCACCTTGTATCGCTTCAGGAAGTCATCCCGAACTCGGCTGATTGGCGCGATCACTGGAAGACCCATATGGTTCCGGATACCTTCGTACTCGCCTGATGCGCGACATACCCAGCCACCAGTCGCGCGCCCCCTTTCGCGTCAAGTCAACCTCGTGTGACGAATCCGCGTTGAGCTCGATCCGGAGCGTCGAGCCCAGCTCTATCTGCGGGAGGGGAATCGCCGCTACGAGCTGAACCTCGACGTCCCGCTGTTCCGGACAACGATCGACGACAGCGAGCCCTAATTCCTCATGTCCCGCCTCACTGCACGTCCCACTCCTGCGCGTTCCAGGCCTGCGGCGACCGCACGTTGGAGTTCCGCGGCGTGGCGTTCTTCAGCCGGTTCGCGAAGAGGTACAGCTCCAGGTCGTAGACCGTCCCCATCACAATCACCCGGTCGGTCATGTGCTGCATCGCCTGGCCGAGCACCTGGTTCCGCTCGCTCGCAGGGATGGTCGAGTAGAAGCGATCGAGGAGCGCGTCCCACTCGGCGTTTATGTAGTTCATGTAGTTACTGCCCACATAGTTGTTCTCCGGCACCCGTGCCTGGGAGCTGTGGTAGATGGCCAGCCGGGCCATATAGTTCGGGCCGCGCGTCATCTCGAAGCCCGGGAAATTGGCGCGGAACGCGCGATCCCGCGCCTCGGCCCGCGTGACGATGTATGGATCGGCGGCGACCCCCACCCGCTGCCAGTTGTCGGCGATAGGGAAGACCGCCTTCTCGTTGATGTCGAACCCGCCGATGGTCCGAACCGAGACGGAGAGCCGTTGGCCGGTCCCGTCGCGGAAGATCCCGTCTGACCCTTTGGTGTACCCCAGGTCCTGGATGATGTGGCCGGCCTTCCGTGGGTCGTAGTCGTAGCGGACGACGAAGGGCTCGACATCCTTGTATTCTGGCTGATTGGGGGCCACGAAGCTGTGGGCGATCGTGCTCATGCCGGACTGGAGCGTGTCGGCCATCGCCTGGCGGTCGAGGGCATGGACCAGGGCGCGCCGAAATCGAGCGTCTCCGACGACCGCCGGATCTGGCGACATCAGGTGGGGATGAATGGCAACCCAGCCGGAGAGGACCACGTCGGCCCGCCCGTCCTTCCACTGCTCTCGCATCTCGATGGCCTGGTCCAGAGAGATGCCGAGGCCCATGGTCAGGTCGATCTCCCCGGCCAGGATGTTGGCGATCATGGTGTTGGGGTCGGGAATGAACCGGACCGTGATCTCATCGATCGTCGGCCGGCCCATCACATAGTCGTCGAACGCCGTAAGCACGGCGTAGCTGCCGTCCACCCACTCGCGGAGCTCGAAGGGACCGGTGCCCACGTACTAGTGCTTCCAGAACGGCAACTGCGTGAAGCTTGCCTTGTCGTTGAGAAATGCGGTCCCCAGGATGTGCTTGGGCAGGATCGAGACGTCGAAGATGTCGTCCGCGAAGATGTAGGGCTGCTTCCAGTAGACGACCAGAGTGCCGTGGTCAGCCGCCTCCATGCGCTCGATCGACTTGTAGTCGGAGTCGCCGAAGGCCGCGATCTCGTCGTCTTCCTCCACCTGATAGGAGAAGACGAGATCCTCGGCGGTAAAGGGCGTTCCATCATGCCAGTGGGCGTGGGGTTTGATCTTCCACGTCATCTCCATGCGCCCGTCGGGAAGGACTTTCCACAGACCGTTGTCCACGGTCGGCACTGTCTCGGTCAATTGCGGATGCCGAATGCCGCTGTTGTCGACCATGCTCAGGCGGGTGTTCAGGATCTCCTCGAGCTCGTCGGCGCCCGGGATATGGCCGCTGCCGCCGGCTGTATTGACGTCCATGCTGACGGACGGTGGGTTACCCCGAATCGCGGCCGTGATGCGCTTCACGGCCCCCGGCCTATCGGGCTGCGAGACCTGCACACCGGGTGCTGCCGGGCTCTGCGCGGGTGCACAGGCCGCGATGGCCATGGCAACGGCGAGCCAGACGATACCAAGCCGGTTCCATGCATTCATCTGATACCTCCTCCAGTACGGTGCCGTTGCCCGGCCAACGTCAACCTCCAGGGAACGGCCGTCGCATCATGCGCCGAACCATCACGGCATCACCGAGTTGGCGTGGGCCTCCTGGTCAATTGTGCTGGCCGTCCCAGCCCGTGGGTACACCGCTGGAATTGGCGGTCGCCGTCGCCTAACGTGGGCATACCACCCAAAACTATCGCCGGGAATGAGAAGATCGCTGATGATGTCCCAGATTATGCCATCGGCGGCGCGTGCGAGCCCCCGGGCAGCAGGCGCCGTGCCTACCGCGCGACCGCGGCCCGCTCCTCAGCGCCCACCTCCGCCCGGCCGTCATCCAGGCGGAAGAACTCGAGAGCGTTCCCGCAGGTCATTTGGGAGCGCTCCCCGGCCGGGACGCCTGCGAACATCTCGTCCAGTAGCTCCCTGGAGTGCGGCCAGTTCCCGGCCGAATGGGGGAAATCGCTTCCCCACATGGTGTTCGTGACGCCCATCTCGTGGCGCATCCGCACACCGATGGGATCCTTCAGGAATCCCCAGACGCAGTGGTCACGAATGTACTCACTGACCGGACGCCTGATCGGCTCAAGCCCGTACTCCCGCTCTGCCCAGTGGCGGCTGCGCTCGTAGATATCGTCGACCTGCTCGTAAAAGTACGGGATCCATCCGACCATCGTCTCGGCCCAGTAGATCCGGAGCTTCGGGAAGCGGTCGAAGACTCCCGCGATGACCATCTGGATCGCGTTCTGAGCGATCCCTCCCCCGAACCGCGTGAGCAATTGGACGGGGTCGCTCCCAAAGCCGGTAATGTCCGGCGGTGGCTGCCGGCGGTACCGAAACACCGGGCCCTGCCGCGAGCCGATGAACCCGACATGCACCGTGAGGGGCATGCTGAGGTTGAGGGCCGCCTCCCAGAAGCGATCGTCCTCCGGCGTCGGGTGACTCTGATTGTTGGGGAAACTCCCGAGAGCCACCCCTCTCAGTCCCGCCCGGGCGCAGTACTCGAGCTCGTTCACGGCGTCGTCCACGTTCGTCTGGGGGATGATACCCATGGCCAGCAGTCGGTCCCGGTCGAACGCGCAATACTCCTCCGCAAGGAACTCGTTGTAGGCATGAATGACGGCCCGATACGCCGCGTCGTCCCGGATCCCGCGCCAAAAGCCGGCGTTGCCCGCGGAGGTGAAGAGCACCTCTGCATCGACGCCATCCTGGTCCTGCTCGCGTACACGCTGCTCGGGACTGCCACTCCCAAAGTTACCCTCGTAGGTCATGCCGTAGAGCCGGTGTTCCTGGTAAGGCCGAGCGGTGATAGCAAGGCCGAGGACGTAGAGGGCCCGATTCTCCACGATGACGCCGTCGCCGCCGTGGTCCAGCTTCACGAGCCGCGGCGCCCGATCTCGGTACTTGACGGGTACCCGATTCGTCCAGCGTGCCGGCGAGATCTCCAGATGGGAATCCGCCGAGATCACGCGATACCGATGTGCCATCTCCCCCTCCCGTTCTAGAACCCCGGCCGCAAAGCCCCGTCATCCTGAGGAGCGCAGCGACGAAGGA
>WHTR01000299.1 GCA_009377635.1 Chloroflexota bacterium | reverse complement strand
CGGGTTTCGGGCCGGCTACGGCGAGCCGGTGACGATCACCGAGAGGGGCGCCCGACGCCTGGGGCGACGGGAACCGAAGCCGTTCATGACGGGCGGCGTCGGGATCTAGGCAACTATAACGTAGGCAGTTCGTTGAGCTGGGCGGAGGGTGTGTGCGATGGACATTGAGTTGGAGTTCGGCGGAGTCGAGATCGAGGTGAAGGGGTGGAGAGGACTCTGCACGGCTGTCGGTGTGGCGCTGGTAGTCGCCGCGGTCGCCCAGGAGCTTTCTCGACCGGCAGGCCAGCGGACCTGGCATGGGCGAATCGCAGGATGTATCCCGTACGACTTTCGGCCTCCCACGCTGGAGCGGATCACCGCGTCGTTCTGGGATCCTGGCAGTGATCGCCTGTTCATCGACCGGTGCTGGGGGATCGGGTGGGGTGTAAACCTGGCCGCTATTGCCCGGAGGCTCGGCCTGCAGTAATGCGCTGCGTGTGCGAAGAGACTCTTCATACGCATGGGTGCTAGCTCAGGAATCGCGGAGCGCGACGGCTCTCACGCCTTGGTCTCGTGAATTGCTTGAAAGGCGGATTCGGCCATGACGTCCACGACGGA
>WHTR01000298.1:445-608 GCA_009377635.1 Chloroflexota bacterium | reverse complement strand
TGGCATACATAGGCCTGGCCCTGGGCAAGGACATGCCGCAATTCCGTAAGCTGAGCTGGCGAGTGTTCATAGCGGCGTTTGTCACATACACCGCCACCTTTCTTTCCGCAGCGGCTATAGCACAGGTTGTCCTACTCAGCTGACCGACCGAACTATTCGATCC
>WHTR01000298.1:164-436 GCA_009377635.1 Chloroflexota bacterium | reverse complement strand
TGGGCCTCGATCATCGGGTTGCTGATCACCGCAGACTTCTCCCCAGCCGCACAATACATTCTGCCCTTGGTTGACGGCGTGGACTTTTTGGCACATGCTACTCCGATCCTGGCATACATAGGCCTGGCCCTGGGCAAGGACATGCCGCAATTCCGTAAGCTGAGCTGGCGAGTGTTCATAGCGGCGTTTGTCACATACACCGCCACCTTTCTTTCCGCAGCGGCTATAGCACAGGTTGTCCTACTCAGCTGACCGACCGAACTATTCGATCC
>WHTR01000298.1:0-154 GCA_009377635.1 Chloroflexota bacterium | reverse complement strand
TGGGCCTCGATCATCGGGTTGCTGATCACCGCAGACTTCTCCCCAGCCGCACAATACATTCTGCCCTTGGTTGACGGCGTGGACTTTTTGGCACATGCTACTCCGATCCTGGCATACATAGGCCTGGCCCTGGGCAAGGACATGCCGCAATTCC
>WHTR01000297.1 GCA_009377635.1 Chloroflexota bacterium | reverse complement strand
CCGAGGGCTGAAACGCCGTTACGACCCGACGAACGTACTGCGCCGCAACCAGAACATCCCACCCTCTTAGGATCAGTGGATCGCGCTGGGGAGCCCTTCTTCTCCTACGAGGTGGGACATATGACCACTTCGCGGGATGAAAAACCTGGTTGCGCTGGGGTGTCTAAACTCCATGAGCCGTCGGCCGAGGAGGAGGCTGTATGGACCCGCAGGAACTCGGTGCAACCGCCAAGGAGATCATCGACGCCAACCAGTACATGGTGCTGGGGACCGCGGATGAGTCCGGCCTTCCGTGGGCGACGCCCGTCTATTTCGCCGTGAGGGACTACCGAGAGTTCTTCTGGGTGTCGTCCCCCGAGGCGACGCACTCGCGCAACATCGCCGGGAGGCCCGAGGTGGGCATCGTCGTCTTCAACTCCCAGGTTCCGATCGGCACCGGGCAGGGGGTGTACATGCCGGCGGTGGCGGAAGAGGTGTCCGGTACGGACCTTGAGAGGGGGATCGAGATCTTCTCTGCTCGATCCCTCGCACATGGAGGCAAGGCGTTCACCATCGACGACGTGCGGGGAGAGGCCCCCATCCGGATGTATCGGGCAACGGCATCCGGTC
>WHTR01000296.1:270-609 GCA_009377635.1 Chloroflexota bacterium | reverse complement strand
GTTGTACAGCTCACGGGCGTTAAGTTCCACGATGCGATGCACATCCTCGTCCGGAATGTGCTCGAAGGCTTCCTCAGCGCGCTTGCGGCTCGCGGGCCAGAACGAGTCGGAGTGGGGGTAGTCGCACTCCCAGGTGATCTGGTCGATGCCGATCGCGTCACGGTTGCGGAGCCCGAAATCGTCCTCGATGAAGCACCCATGGAAGTGCTTCTTGAACATCTCCGAGGGGAGCACGTCCTGGTTGATGTTCTGATAGAACCGGTGCTTTCGCCACACGTAGTCCGCGCGTTCGATGATGTAGGGGATCCAGCCGATACCGCCCTCGGACAGACCGATCTT
>WHTR01000296.1:0-260 GCA_009377635.1 Chloroflexota bacterium | reverse complement strand
CACCCTTGGCCGCAGTGCGATGAATCTCCTGCACAGCCGCCTGCGGATCCCACAGCGGCAGCAGAATCACCGGGATGAAACGGTCGGGTGCGACGGCGCACCACTCGTCGAGCACGAAGTCGTTGTACGCCTGCACGCACAGGTGCGCGAGCTCCTTGTCCTCGGCCTCCAGAAACACCGTCCCGCAGAACCGGGGGAAGGATGGGAAGCAGGTCATCACCTCCACACCGTCGATGTCCATGTCGGCCACCCGCGCCTTG
>WHTR01000295.1:173-611 GCA_009377635.1 Chloroflexota bacterium | reverse complement strand
GAACGCGCCAGCGGTCCGGAGCTCGGCGATCCGCTGGTCGGCGTAGCCAATCAGATCCCGGACGATGTCCGCGGTGTGTTCGCCCATCGACGGAGCCCGCCGGTGGTCCTCCCGTGGCGGGCCGACGCGGGCCGCCGTGGCGACCTGACGGACGGTGCGCCAGTGCGGGTGCTCGGTCGTAACGACGAGTTGGCGCGAGGACGTGTGCTCGTCGGTCAGCGCCTGCTCGACGGTGTTGATGCGGGCGCACGGCACGCCCTTCGACTCGAGCAGCGAGATCCATTCGTCCGTGGTCCGGGTGAGGATTTCCCGCTGGACCAGTGACAGCACCTCCTGCGCGTGCCGGTGCCTGCTGGCGAACGAGGCGAACCGCGGGTCGTCGCACCACTCCGGGTGCTCGAGCGCAATCGCGAGGCGTCGCCAGAACTTCTCCTTCGG
>WHTR01000295.1:0-163 GCA_009377635.1 Chloroflexota bacterium | reverse complement strand
GAACGCGCCAGCGGTCCGGAGCTCGGCGATCCGCTGGTCGGCGTAGCCAATCAGATCCCGGACGATGTCCGCGGTGTGTTCGCCCATCGACGGAGCCCGCCGGTGGTCCTCCCGTGGCGGGCCGACGCGGGCCGCCGTGGCGACCTGACGGACGGTGCGCCAG
>WHTR01000294.1:302-613 GCA_009377635.1 Chloroflexota bacterium | reverse complement strand
GGCTCGTCGCCCCGCGACATGTGGAACAGCGCGAGCCAGTAGGCGACTTTCGCAGCATCGGCCGGGCGGGAGTCAGCCCGAAGGGCGTCGAACGCGGCAGCACCCAGGCGGCCCGTGTCCTCGGGGCGGCCGAGCCACCACACGGCCTCGAAGTACGCATGGAGGTCGTCAGTGGTGAACTGCTCGGCCGCCACCATCCCGAAGTGCGCAGCAGCGGTGGGCCAGTCCTGTGCAGCGTGGGCCCGTCGCGCCTCCGTCAAGGGGCCCCCGAGCTCGTTCATCTGCCGTCCTCCCGGTGCCGCCGGCAGGCT
>WHTR01000294.1:0-292 GCA_009377635.1 Chloroflexota bacterium | reverse complement strand
TTCAGGCGATCGAGCACGCCTTCGTACAGTCATCATGAGCATCAGCCATCCGGTCCCCGGACGCGCGTTCCACGGCGATGCATCCGCAAGCAAAAGTCGCCCTCTCTCTGCCCGAAAAGTAGCCGACGGAGACCGAACGGGTCAGCCAGCCCGCCCCCGGCTACCCCACGGCGCAGGGGTCGAAGAGTGCGGCTGCCGTCCGGGATCAGGTCAGGGCTTGGGCTACGGCGGCGCGTGACGACTGTGCAGCCGGCCAGCTTGCCCGGCGCGGTCGAGGCTGCGGTTTTCCCAC
>WHTR01000293.1 GCA_009377635.1 Chloroflexota bacterium | reverse complement strand
CCGGCTTCGACGACTGTCCCGCGCCGAGTTCGGTAATAGGCCGAGTGGCTCCCCGCAATGGGGAATATCCGAAATTGTCGTAACTACTCACCTCGTGCGGACGTGAACTCGGAGAAGCTCGGGCGCAACAAGGGAAGGCCGGTGGCGGCATAGAGAGCGGAGAGGAGACCCTCGCCCCGCTGTTGCGCGGTGCCCAGTACCGTGGCCACGGTAGCGTGGGCCGCCGGCCCCCAGTTGGGGTTTCCACAGATCACTGACCCCCACCGGTGGCTGCACCTGGCCGAGAAACTCCCGCACCATCGCCCCACTCCGAGTGAAGGCGATAATGTGGAAGCTGGCCTCCGGAGTCTGGAACACCCACTGCCACCAGTTCGCCCCCTGCACCCGCGCACTGGTCTCATCCGAGCCGGTCACTGGAGAAGCTCGTACCTGCTCCGCGTTCCGCTCCGCCTGTCCTTCTAGGCGCTGCGCCGTCCGCGCCAGGGCGTGCGCGATGGCCCCCGGGCTGAGATGGAGGCCGAACAGATCACCACACAGCGCCTCCAGCCGCTCGATCCATTGAGCCACGAACTCCTCGTCGGACCAGTCATGCCCGTCGAGGTGCCCGTGCTCCCGAG
>WHTR01000292.1 GCA_009377635.1 Chloroflexota bacterium | reverse complement strand
CCGTGGCACAGCTCATGGCGGGGAACCTGGGCACGAGGATCTACTACGTGGCATTCGGAGGCTTCGACACGCATTCGGCCCAGGCCGCGACCCACGAACGCCTTCTCGGCGGCTTCTCCGATTCGGTCGGTGCGTTCTTCGAGGACGTTACTCAGATGGGGAAAGCGGAACAGGTGCTCCTCATGACCCTGTCCGAGTTCGGGCGGCGTGTGAACGAGAACGGGAGCCAGGGAACCGACCACGGAACGGCGGGACCCATGTTCCTCGTCGGCGCAGGCGTGAAGGGTGGCTTATACGGAGAGCACCCGAGCCTGCAGGACCTGGACGCGAACCGAAACCTCACGTTTGGCATGGACTTCCGGGCGGTGTACGGCACGGCGCTCGGGGGGTGGCTGGCGACAGACCAGCAGGCTGTCCTCGGGGCAACCTACGAGAACATCGGTTTCGTCTGAGCCTGCTGCGCTGCCCGTCCTGAACACGACACCAGGGGGGAAGCGCCGTCACACGCACGAGGACACCCCCATCCTTGACTGGACGCGACGGCCCACCTGTGTCTGTCTGTCATGCGCGGCAGCGCTCTGCACGTCGAGTGATCCACGTTCAGGGTGAGCGTCGAGAGCG
>WHTR01000291.1 GCA_009377635.1 Chloroflexota bacterium | reverse complement strand
GCACTGTCGTACACCGTCGCATCGGGGTACCGCGCCTTGAAGCGATCGAGCGTGGCGGGCACGACGTCAGCGCCCGCGACGAGGTTGATCGTCTCCATTGCCTCCATCGCGGGCAGGATCTCGGCGGCGCCGACTCCGATGCCGATGAGCCCGACGTTCAATGGTCGGGTCTGGGTCGGACTGCTCGGGGCCTGCTGCACATGCGTACTCGCCACGGGGAACCTCCTCGTGCATGGTGCCCTCCAAACGATACGTCGCCGGGCCGATTTCGTCGAGCCGGCGTAAGGATCGTAATCTCCTCGACAGTCCACATCCCTATGATGGATCCAGGGATGGCACGCACGTTCGATGGCAGCAACTGGACGAACCCTCGCCAGGGAATGGTTCAGCATTGCTCGGTGAGGCGTGACGTCGACCCACCTCTCATGCTGATCCATCCGAGTCGGACGACGATGCACGTCCCTTCGCAGAGGCCCTTCGGGCTTCGCCATCAGGATGACAGCTCAATGGTCTATTTCACCTGACTGTTGTCGCAGATGATGGAGTTGTGACGATGTATCATCAGTTAGGCGAAATTATGCTCGGTCAGTTTCACGAGGTTGAGGCGCAATGAGCAAGCCGATGGC
>WHTR01000290.1:282-628 GCA_009377635.1 Chloroflexota bacterium | reverse complement strand
CACATCTTCCGGCACGAGTTCCGCTCGCTGCGGCAGCTCGTGACGAACGTTGCGCCGACCGACGACGCACGGGTCCGTGCTGTCGCCGACCACCTGGCGTTCATGCTCGACGGCCTGCACATGCACCACACCACCGAGGACGACTACGTGTGGCCGCTGGTGAAGGGAGCGAGCTGGGGTCGACGCGCCACTCGCGGTGCGGATGGAGGAGCAGCACCGCGACATCGACACCGCGGTCGCCCGAGTGCGAGACGCGGCTGGCACCTGGACGGCGGAGCCGACCGAGAAGACCGCAGCCGACCTGGCCGCACGCCTGGACGAGTTCCTCGAGGTGACCGAGCACCAC
>WHTR01000290.1:0-272 GCA_009377635.1 Chloroflexota bacterium | reverse complement strand
CCTCGACGAGGAGGAGCGTGACGTGGTGCCGCTGATCGACCGCCACCTCACGGCCGCCGAGTGGGAGGAGGTCAGCAAGCGCGGGTTCGAGAAGTTCACGCCGTCCCAGCGCTGGATCGCGCTCGGCCAGATGCTCGAGGTCGCGTCCCCCGACGAGGCGGCCATGATGTTCGGCACGCTGCCGCTGCCGGTGCGGCTGCTGTGGCACGTGATCGGCAAGCGCCGGTACCGCCGCTACGCCGCACCGATCCGGGGAGAGCGGTGACAACGTG
>WHTR01000028.1 GCA_009377635.1 Chloroflexota bacterium | reverse complement strand
GTATGTCTCGCGGGAGTAAAGGAGCTCCTGACCGATCTCAACTAGGTCGCCACGCTCCACAAGTGCTTGGAGGAGCTCGTCGGAGACGCGATGCAGCGCACGCAGGTCCGTGCGGCTGGGCGGCGACACGCCGGCGTCCGCGAGCGTGCGCTGGACGGCCTCGGCTCGCTGATTCTCTTCGGGAGAAAGGACCACGCGGAAATCGACGAGCCGCACGAAGGGTCCTTCTTCGGCGAGCTCTCTTCGGCGGAGCATCTCGCGCTCGACGGAGGCGTAGACGCGAGGGTCCTGACCCAGTCGCCGACGCAGCTCTTCGCGGGGCATGCCTCGTCGCAGCCGATGCTCGCCGTGGTACGCCGCGACATCGCTCCGCACGCTGCTGACCAGGCGGTCCCATCCGGCGGCGGAGATGAGTAAGCTCCGCGACGTGAGCGGGATGGCGGTGCCCGCGGATGGCTCGCTTCGTCCGTCGTCTGAAGATCGTCCTCGAGCCCCAGATCCTGGGTCGTCCAACACGAGCGCGACATTGTGTTGGACCAGCGTCTGGACGAGCGACCGAGCCTCAGCAACGGTTCGCGCGGCGCGCTTCGCGAGCGCTTCGAGCTCGGCGGGCTCCTTGCCCTGGAGACTCTGCAGCAGCACCTCAGCCGGGCTCCCTCGCTCGAGGACGTCCAGCCGCGTGAAGACGCGCTCCTGGAAGCGTCGATGCCGGCCAGCATGCTCGTCGATGACCACTCCGCCCCCGATCGTGACGCTTGGTGACGGGAGCCTGAGAACAAACGCGTCGCCCCGCACAGCCGCCACCGCCCGGTCCAGGCGAATCTGGGCCCACCCCGTCTCCCCGGCGCCGAGCTCCTGGTGGTCGAGCAGCGACACGCGTCCCATCGCCTCCGCGGCACCCGTGTGGAACGTCGCCCGCGCGTTGTGCGCCAGCGGCCGCGGTGCGTCGCGCACGACATGCAGGCGGACATCCACGGCGCGCGTTGGCCGCAGCCAGCCCGGAGCGGTCACGACGTCGCCCCGACCGATCTCGTCCGTCGAGAGGCCGGACAGGTTGACCGCCGCGCGCCCGCCGGCGGACATGACGTCGACCCGCTTGCGGTGAGCCTGCAGACCGCGGATCCGTGCTCGGCGACCCTGCGGCACGATCTCTACTTCCTGTCCGACCCGGATCTCCCCATCGATGAGCGTGCCCGTGACGACCGTGCCGAATCCGGGCATCGTGAATACGCGGTCCACCGGGAGCCTCGGCCACCCGGTCTGCCGTCGGTGCCGTTCGGTGGCGAGCAGCCGGTCCAGCTCGCCGCATAGGGCCGGTAGGCCAGCTCCGGTGACCGACGAGACGGCGATGATCGGGGCCCCCCGCAGCGTCGTTCCCACGAGGCACTCCTCCACCTCGGCCTTGACCAACTCCAGCCATTCCTCATCGACGAGATCGGCCTTGGTGATGGCCACGGCCCCTGCGTCGACCGCGAGCAGGTCGAGGATGGCGAGGTGCTCGCGCGTCTGGGGCATCACCCCCTCATCCGCTGCGACCACGAGAAGCGCGATGTCGACGCCACCGACGCCCGCCAGCATGTTCTTAATGAATCGCTCGTGCCCCGGCACGTCGACCATGCTGACTTCCTGCCCACTTGGGAGCTGCAGCCAGGCGAACCCGAGGTCGATCGTCATCCCCCGTTCCTTCTCCTCGCGAAGGCGATCGGGGTCGATTCCCGTCAGGGCCTGGATGAGCGTTGACTTGCCGTGGTCCACGTGGCCCGCCGTTCCGATCACGCGCATGGAGCGGCTCTCCTAAGGGGCATCCACATCACCTCAAGCCCGCGGGCGAGGCGATACATCACGCGCTTTTCCTGGACGCGCTCCCTGCCGTCGTCGCGATTGTGTCGGGATGCGCACGGGCTCGGGAACGCGGTAGACGGGAAACGGCGCTCCCAGGTGGACGTCTCGATCGAAGAACTCCCATCGTGCCAGGCCGTCGTCGCTCTCGGGTTCGAGTAGGTAGACGACGAGGTTGCCGAGTCGCTGGGCGGTGGGGACCACCAGCGTTCCGGGCTCGGCACGCACGCGGCGCCGCTCCTTCCGGACGCTCAGCACGGTCTCGAACCGCTCGATCCCTGAACAGATGTCGGGGCTCACTGTCTTCTCGGACGCCAGCACCACGTACGCTTCGACGTCGATGTCGACAGGCTCCGCGAGCTCCGACCACTCGATGTTGTGCTCGCTCAGCTTCAGTCCGATGCCCGCCGTCGTCACCAGGTATGCGTACGGCCGCGGCACAGAGATCGTCGGGATGAAGCGCGCGTAGTGAGGTGCACGGTACGTGACAACCCGGCGCCCGGGGATGCGGCGTTCAGAAATCGATTGCCGATCGAAGGCGACAATGCGCGTGTCCTCCAAGTGGTACACGGGCCAGTTGAACTCAAGGCTGCCGTTTGCTGCACGGCGCGCAACGCCGTAGTTGATCCCGACGAGATCGTCGGGCCGGGGATTCTTCCCCCGCGCGATCGTGTCCTTCTCCGCTTGGTCGGCGACGGCCATCACCTCGTCCCCGTGGGCCGCGACGTACCGGAAGATCTCCAAGAGAAACGCGGACATCGTGTCAACCCGTGCCCGGAAATCGATGTACGAGTATGTCTCCAGCAAGATGTCCAGCCGTCCGGTGAGCCCGCGGTAGTGGCTGCCGAAGCGCGGCAGCCCCGGGTAGGTCTCCCAGCCGCTACTGGGATTGTTCTGGTCACGATAGTTGCCGTAGAAACATCCGCGCCTGCCATGGTACTTGAGCACGGCGTCGGCGACGGCGGGGAGCAAGCGTGAGCGGGCGTACTCGATCGGACCGGGATGTCCGCTCGTCGGGGTGTGGGCCGTGTCGAAGGTCAGATCATAGGCGTGGATCGAGCCGTCGGTTGTGTGGCAATCGACAAAGACGTGCGGCCGCCATTGACCGTACAGACGTGCGAGGTGGTGTGACTCGACCGCCTCCTGCTTCATGTAGTCCCGGTTGAGGTTCCACCCCTCGCCCGTGTTGCGAGTCCCCACGCCAGTCGGCGGACCGATCTGCCCTTCGAGGTTCTCCAGGTCGATCTGCCGGTTCGCGGTCGAGATCCGGTCGTTTCCGTCGGGGTTGAGGATCGGAATGAGCACGAGCGTGAGACCGTCGAGCAGGGGCCGAAGCGGTGGGACACCGTCACCATTGCCGACGGCCATGTCCCGCATGAAGGCCAGCAGCGCCTCCTTTCCCTCGACCTCGCCGCCGTGGATGTTCGCGTTCACCATCACGATGGGTCGTCCCAGCCGTCGTGCCGCCTGAGGGGTGAACGCGCCGTGGCCCGAGAGAACGACGAACGGTACGGTGCGCCCTTCGGCCGAGACACCCATGGACCCGAGGTGCGTGACGTCTGGGGCCCGCTGGCTTACTTCTCGGACGAACTGAAGCACGTCTTCGTGGAGCGACGTCTCCTCGTAGCCGCTGCGCTCTGCTCTGGTGAGAAGGGGCTGCTGGGTGCTCAGATCCCCGTCCTAAGCGGCCACCGTGAAGCCCGCACAGTAGCGCGCCTACGGAATGCGGGTCTCGCGGTGCATTGAGAATAGGTCGATGTGTGGCACCTTCTCCCTATAATACCCCGTGCGTGAGACGGTGCATCGTCGCTGGGAGCTGACCCTCGACGCCATTGCCCACTACCCTCGACCCGGGGCCAACGTGCCGGGCCGCCTCGCCTTCTCGCCGGACTCCCGCCTCCTTACCTATCTGTTCAGCGAGCGCGCCGACCTCATTCGCGACCTCTGGGCGATGGATGTCGCTACTGGAGCGAAGCGCATCCTCGTGCCGGCACGCACCGGGGAAACGACCGAGGAGAACGTCAGCCCCGAGGAGGCACTCCGGCGTGAGCGCCAGCGCCAGCGCGAGACCGGTGTTACGCAGTACAGTTGGGCGAAGGCTGCGGACCGCCTGCTCGTCCCGAGCAACGGTCAGCTCTCTGTCACGTCCAGCCGTGGAGAGCCGCTTCGCAGCGTCGCACCATCCGCCGAGCCCGCGATCGACGCCCGGCTCACCCCCGATGGACAGCGCGTCGTGTTTGTGCGGCGGAGCGAGCTGTGGATCGCCGACGTGGAGGGCGGGCCCGCCCGACAGTTGACCTTCGACGCGAGCGACACCATCTCGAATGGGCTCGCCGAATACATCGCCCAGGAGGAGATGGACCGCCCATCCGGATTCTGGGTGTCTCTTGATGGGTCGCTCGTCGCCTACATCCAGGTTGATGGGGGCGACATCCCGGTCTACCCGATTGTGCATCAGGGTGGTGACGCATGGCGCGTGGAGCACCATCGGTATCCCTTCGCCGGCGGCGGGAACGTGCGGGTTCGGCTGGGAGTGGTCAGTGCCGACGGTGGTTCGACTCGCTGGCTCGACCTCGGGTCGGATACGGATATCTACCTGGCCCGGGTCGACTGGTGTCCCGATGGGCGGTTGGCCGTACAGGTCCAGTCCCGCGACCAGCGACGGCTTGAGCTCTGGCGCTACGATTCCGACGGCTGCGCGCGGACCCTCTGCCATGCTGAGGAGTCGGACTCGTGGATCAATCTGCACGATGACCTTCGGTTCTTGAATGACGGCACCTTTGTCTGGTCTTCCGAGCGTACCGGGTTTCGGCATCTCTACCTCTATGAGGCCGACGGCCGTCTGATCCGGCAGCTGAGCGATGGAGACTGGCCGGTGGACGCCGTCGTCGACGTTGACGAGGCGCGCCGTCGCGTCTACTTCCTCGCCGGCCGCGAGTCCCGGCTGGAGCGACATGTCTACGGCGTGACTCTCGATGGCGGAGAGCTGACCCGTCTCAGCATCGAACCGGGATTCCACGCGGCGGTGCTGTCACCGGACGGCCGGTGGTACGCGCATAGTTCGGAGAGCCGCACGCGACCACCGTCCGTGGCCCTGCGATCGTCCGAGGAAGACCGCGTGCGTGTCGTCAACGGACCTGCCGACCCGGGCGAGGCGGCGCCCGGCCTACGTCCGCCGGAGCTCGTCGACGTCGAGGCGCGGGACGGAGCGCAGCTCAGCGGAGCGATCTATCGCCCTGATCCCTCTCACGACCGTCACCGGACCATCGTGGCCGTCTACGGGGGGCCTCACCTCCAGACGGTCAACGACACCTGGTCGATGACGGTGGATCTCCGAGCGCAGTTCCTCGCGTCGCGCGGCTTCCTGGTGTTCAAGCTTGATAACCGAGGCTCCGCCCGCCGTGGCGCGGCGTTCGAGCGAGTCATTCACCGACGCATGGGGACGATTGAGGTGCAAGACCAAGTCGACGGCGTTCGATGGCTCGCGGCGCGCGGCCTCGCCGAGCCAGGGCATGTCGGCGTCTACGGATGGAGCTACGGTGGTTATCTCGCGATCATGTGTCTCCTCACGGCGCCCGATGTGTTCGCTGTGGGAGTCGCGGGCGCGCCAGTCGTCGACTGGGACGGCTACGACACGCACTACACCGAGCGCTACATGGACGCGCCATCGGCCAATTCCGAAGGGTATCGCGCCGGTTCGGCGTTGACCCACGTGGGCGGCCTGGCAGGACAGCTTCTCGTCGTGCACGGCATGATCGACGAGAACGTGCACTTCCGCCACACTGCGCGGCTCGTGAGCGCGCTCCAGGCGGCTGGCCGGAGCGCCGACCTCCTAGTCTTTCCCAACGAGCGCCACATGCCTCGAAGCGAGGTGGGGCGCCGGCACCTGGAGACACGAGTCGCGGAGTACTTCGAAACGCATCTCTAGCGGCCGGGTCGTGCGTGGGGCTCGTCGTTCGCCTATTCGCATTGCAGCGTGACGCCCGTATTACGGAGGCACGCCATTATGTGGGTTCCACCGTGGAATCCGTTCAGTTGGTCATCGTGCCTGGACGTGCCACTACGGCAACGTGATTTGGAATCCGCTTAAGCGCAGTTCGCCTCGTTCGATGAGGGCGTCGACAATGTCTTGGATAGCATCTGCAACTTCTGCGCTGGTTCGTTGGAAGCCGACCGCTTGGGCGACCGCCCGCGCGAGCGCGTCTCGCGGAAGGCCAAATTGCGACTCGACCACGTGCAGCACGATCACCCGTAATTCGTCCTGGGGGATTTGGGCGATCTCCCTGATGTCCTGTCGTCCGTTCGGGCTTCGCCAGACTTCGATCTTCCCATTTGGCATCCAAGCGAATTCTTGTTTGTCGACCTTGATCGCTTGGGTCCGGACCGCGCGCTGCACCGCTGCCCGAAAGTTTTCTTCAACGTTGCGACCGGCTCTCGCCACTCTGTGCAATTCCTTGAGACGCTGGAGCAGAAGGCCCAGGTGGATCGGCTGCTCGACGCTCACGATCCGCACCACCTCATCAGACAGAGACGGCAACCTGTGGGAGTCAAGCAGCAGCGAGCGGTCGGATGCGAACTGAGCGGCACGAACATACGGCACCCCAGGCCCAAACTTGAGGCCAGTGGGCGGGACGCGCCCAACGGGCGTGGCGAGGAACGACGGACTGTGGCCGATGGGGATCGGGTCCTCGCTTGGGTCCGGACTCCATTCCACCATGGGGAGTGCTGCCGCTTCGTCACCATCGCCTGCAACCGGAGCACTTACGCCTGCCTCGGGTTCCCGCTGGGCCCTTGCTCGTTCAACCGCGCGGAGCGTCGAGGCAAGAACCTCCGTCGGGTTGCGGAACCAATCCACTGACCAGATGCGATGGAGGCGCCAGTTCATTCCACGCAGGATTTCCGCGCGGAGGAGGTCCCGGTCGCGGGCACTTCGCGAGCTGTGGTACGTCGCACCGTCACATTCAATGCCAAGGAGGTACCACGACAGATCCCGGGGATCTCGCACGGCGAGGTCGATACGATAGCTCGATGCGCCAACCTGTTCGTCCACGACCAGCCCTGCTGATCGGAGCGCGGCGGCAACCGCGTCTTCAAAGTCGTTTGTCTCAGCTTGGGTATGGTAGACCGCTTCCGATGGAGAGAGCCTACCGCCACGCTCGGCATACTCGACGAATTGGCGCAGCACCGTCGCCCCACGGTTGGTCGGTGCGACCCCGCGCAGTTGATCGCTTCGGAGACTCGTCACGAGGACACAGAGATACTTGGCGCGAGTTACGAGTACGTTGAGTCGGCGCCATCCTCCCTCCTGGTTGAGGGGACCGAAATTATACCGCACTTGCCCCGCGACGTCTGGGCCGTAGCCGATGCTGATGATGATCGCGTCGCGTTCGTCTCCCTGCACGTTCTCAAGGGACTTGACGAAGAATGGCTCATGATCCCGGTCAGCAAGGAGCGATTTGAGGTCTCCGCGCAGCTCAAGGGCTTCGCTGAGTGCGTCCTCGATTGCTTCCTTCTGGCTAATGTTCATAGCCACGACCCCAATGGATCGCTCCGGATGGCGCTCAAGCTGTTCCATCACGATATGCGCCACCGCGCGGGCTTCCGCACGGTTCGTCTTGCTCTTGCCGCGGTCCCAGACTCCGTTGGCGACATACGCGAGACGGACTCCCTGATCCGGCGAGTGGCCCGGGGACGGAAACGTGATGAGCCGCCCGTCGTAGAAGGCGTGGTTCGAGAAGTCGATTAGGCGCTCGTCGCGTGATCGGTAATGCCAGCGGAGATGCGCCGGCTGAAATAGTGGGACGCTGGCCTCACACTCATGTAGCAGGGATTCCAGCGGCTGCATACCCTCGTCTTCGCGTTCTTCCTCTTCGTCCGCAAAGAGTGCAGACGAGAAGAAGGATGTCGGCGGCAGCTGATTCTCATCGCCGGCGACGATGACTTGTCGCCCTCGCAGAATGGACGGAATCGCCTCCTGCGGCGGTATCTGGGAGGCTTCGTCGAACACCACGATGTCAAAGCTGAAGCAGTCCGGGGAGAGATACGTGGAAACGGAGACGGGGCTCATCAGCATGCACGGCTTGATAGCCTGCAACACCTGCGGGATTTCGGCGAAGAGTCGGCGCAATGGCCGGGGGCGTTTCTTTTGTAACTCCCGCCGCAGGATTGCGACTTGCGAGCCTGCAGCGACACTTCGAACCGCGTTGATTTGCTCCGCCGGAATGCTGGCTCGGGCGAGACTCATATCTCTGGCTGTCTCGCGTACCCGTTGGTCGAGTCGCGCGAACTCAGCGGTTAGCTCAACTCGACGGCCCCCACTAAAGCGGGCCAGACTGGGCACTTGCCGGATCTGTGCATCAGTCCACAACAGCCAGAATCGCCGAGAGAAGATCTCCGGCGCCGTCTCGGCCCAGTACGGGGCGAGTGCGTCAATGAACTCCCCCAAACCCAGGTCTCGACATTGCGATAGCACGTCATCGAGTCGGACCCATTCGCTGAAACGATGCGGGTTCGCGAGTGCCTCGTCGCTACGCTGGGCCACACCTTGGACCGAGGCAGCCCGCAGGTGGGTGAGGTCGACAAAGCCTTCCGGCCAGAAGTGATCAACCCGGGCGATCGACTCCGCGAGGTGGGCCGGTTCGCTCGCAAGTCGTTGGACTAAGCGGTTGGCCGCATCACGAACCTTAGCACTGACAAGCTCAGTGCTGACGCTCGGACTGTCGAGACTGGAGTCGCGGAGGGCCTCTCGCAACAGTTGGGCTGCAATAAATGCTGTAGCCGCATCGTTCAGCTCATTGATCGACGGAGCCGAGCTTCCCTGCGTCCGACAGTGACGGAGTACCGCCTCGTTAGATGTAAGCCAGGCTTCCTGGTCGCGAATTCGGGTACTGAGGCTTGCCAGCGTGCGCAGGGCCCCGAAGTCGTCAAGTTGGGGGCGGAATGCCGCCTTGATTTCCCGCTTCCACGAGAAGTACCCCGGCAGCAGCCGCTTGAAGAATGGACTGTGGTTAGACACCCCATCGATCAGCAGATCTGCGGCGGCGACAGGATCACCACTGTCGGTCTGCTCGCTGAACTCCTTGCGCGCCTCGAGCAGATCAGTGGTCTTGTCGGAAGCGGTGCGGAGATCACGGGCGAGATTCGCGATTTCGTCGTAAGGTCGGATGGCCCAGTCCATCGGGAGCCAAGTCGTGGCTGCGAGGGTGGAGAGAGCCGGCGTGACCCGCAGCAGCGCATCAAGTGACCGCTGCCCAAGAGCCGGGAGATATAGCTCCAGGACGGCTGCGAACCGCGCCATCTCAGAGACGTACTCGTTTACGTCGCTGATGTCTTGGTGAAGCGACTCCTGAGTAGCGAAACTCAGATCCGCTCCGTGGCAGCCGTGCCACGGATGAGAATCGCGCGCGCTGAAAGTCGCGGCCTCGGCCTTGAGGTCAGTGAGCACATCACCGGCCTGTTGCAACTGTCCCGGTGTGACCGCGAGCGGATCTGACCACGGGAGCCGGGCGCTCACAGCAGGGAATGCCTCCCGGAGCCCGAACTGCCCGATCCCCTCATAAATCGTCCTCCCCAACACTTGGCGTTTCTGGTGAAGCTCCATGACGGCTTGGTTGAGCGCCGTGCGCAGATCGAGATAGCGTTGGAGATCAGCATGTTCGCCGCGCACCGTGCGGTTGGTAGAGACATCGAGCGTGCTCCGGAGCTCATCGATGATCCGGGTCTTGCCGGCCTTGGTACTATGTGCCTCGAGGCAGAATCGCCCGAATCCCGCAGCGATCAGGCGGTCGTGGACCACCTCGAGCGCGGCCATTTTGGCGCTCACAAACAGGACGGTCTTCCCCTGGCCAAGCGAATCGGCGATGAGCGTCGTAATAGTCTGGCTCTTCCCCGTGCCGGGGGGACCGTGCACGACGAGGTGCTTCCCCGCCCGGGCATAAGTGAGCGCCTCCAGTTGACTGGAATCGGTGGGAAACACCGGGATCGGAATGACGTCGTGGACCAAATAGGCGTCGAGATCATCCCCCAGAAGCTCGCTCGCACCGTCATCGCCAGGGTTGTCTGCTTGCGCACGCACTGCGCCAGCGAGGCGAGCGACGACCGGGTTCGCCACCGCCGCATCGGCGAGCGTTCCCAGGTCCTGGTACATCGTGAGCGTCTCAAACGAGAAGGTACTCAACCACATGGCATCGGCTATGGTCCATTCGACATCGACGGTGGCTCGGGTGTCGTGCAGCAGTGCGGCGAGTGTCCCCTCGTCGATTTCCTCCGGGAGGACGGGAAGGGAGCGCTGATAGCGTTCCCGAAGGAACAACGCGAGCGCTGGGTTCAGCAAGGGCTCTTCTTCAGTCGCCTCCAGGATGAGGGGAGAGTCCACCCCAGTGCTTTCTAATGCGCACGGGACAAGGATGAGGGGGGCGTCGCTGAGACCAAGTAGCGGATCGGTCCAGCGGAGAGAGCCAAAGGTGACGTGCAGTGTGGTAACGCCACGCTCTTCAACGGTGGTTCTGGCGTTATCACGGATGCGCCGCATCCGTCTTGCGATATCGGCTGGCTCGCCGATGAAGGTGATATCGCCGGGACGAACCCGCCAAGGAGGCTCATTGGGCACCGATTGCGGGTATGGGGGATCCTCTACCGGTTCGCCCGCGGCTGTGGGTGGTGGTCGTCGGAGGATCACGGGTAGCTGCAGCGGGGACTGGTCGACAACGAGCTTCTTGAAGAGGACTGACGCGGGTGGGTTACTAATTTGCAGCTTAGAAGTTCGGGAGCGATTAATCCCTAGCAATGGGTTTCCGCGAGAGAGGTCGATGAGCCGCTCCCGCCAAACCCGCAGCTGTTGGAGCACGCGCTCACGATCGACGGACTCGGCGGGCTGTGCTGGCTGGTGATTCGGTGATTCCAAGGTTCGCCCATTGGGAGAGTGTTGTTCGCCAAGTGATGAAAGCCAAGCAGAGAATAACGGTGAACTCGCGGTGCTTCAAGTAGCGCAGCGGGACGCACGAAGAGTTGAAGGGATGCGTCGGTTGAAGGAATCTTCGATAGAATCGGTCATCGGCCTCCGGATGGCTGCGTAGCCATTACTGCACGATTGCTTCCTCGTGTGGTACCACTACATTGAACCGTGATCGCGACACCGGAGGTCAGGGAGCTCGCGCGGAGTGCTGTCAATCGACAGTA
Source organism: Chloroflexota bacterium (assembly GCA_009377635.1). Lineage (GTDB taxonomy): Bacteria > Chloroflexota > UBA6077 > UBA6077 > SHYK01 > WHTR01. The sequence continues at coordinate 23,514 of WHTR01000028.1, read as the reverse complement.
CTCGCCCGACCAGCCGGAATTGATCCTTGTGGTCCTCCCACATCGGGATCAGATTGGGCGGACACAGGATGAGTGTCTCCAGCCCGAAGTCGTCCTGGAAGATGCGGGCCAGCGCGGTCGCCATCAGCGTTTTCCCGAGACCCACCACGTCTCCGAGGAGGACCCCGCCGCGCCGGTTGAGATGGCGCGCTGCGATCTTTACGGCAGCCGTCTGAAACTCCAGCAGCATGTAGCCGAAGTCGCGGGGGATGCGGAACTCTGAGAGCCCAGCCCGAGCCTCCTGCGAGAGATGGTAGGCCATCTTCAGGTAGATGAGATAGGGCGGGACCAGCTCCTCGCGAGCCCAGCTGGTGTTGATGATCTCGACCAGCTCATCCGAGATATCGAGACACCGGTTGTCGTTCCAGCGGTCATCGAACCACTGCTGTAATTTGTGACACGCGTCCTGGTCGAGGACATCGACGTTGAGTTCGCCCTGCTTCGAGAGGCCGGCCAGCGTCAGGTTGCTGCTGCCGACGAACCCGGTGGAGGGGTTGTTCGGGTCCGGCCGGTGGAGCAGGTAGAGCTTGGCGTGCAGGGGGAACCGAGCGAACAGCTTGACGACGACCTTCTTCTCTTGGATCTGGCGAGCCAAGCAGCGCAGGGCTTCTTCGTCGGCGTTGGTCGGCGCACCCATCATGAGCTGGTTGCGGAACTGCTCCGCCATCTGGCGCTTGAGGCGCAGGGCCGTCTGCTGGTCGATCTGCCCATCGGCGGGGGCCAGGCTCAGCGCTGACCGGAGCTGCTCTTCCGGAGGAGGCTGCATTCCGACCAGAAGCCGGCATGCCTGTCCCTGAGCCGGGTCCCACTCGTCGATCAGCCCGCCAAGGAGGCGCCAGCCGCGCAGATTGAAGTAGCCCACGCAGAAATCGGCCCGCTCCGAGATGCGGAGCGTGTCCTGCAGGGCCGGCAGCAGCTGCAGGTCGATGTTGTCGAAGATCCGCGGCATGGACTGTCCCCGTCCGGAGGCGAGACATGGCTTAGCCCGCTCGGTGAGAGAAGCCAGTGTATTTTAGCTGCGATAGGGGCTGGTCGGAACCTGCCGCAGCCCCTGGGGTGCGCGGTGCTGCTCCGTGGCTGGGGTCACGCCTCAGCCGGGAGCATCCACAGCTCGTCAGATAATGTTCTGGAATCCAGCACTGTCGGCAATCGATCGGCTTCGCCGGCCGTCCCGCCAGGTGACGGATCCGCGCTACGTGGGCGATGCATTAGCATTGACTAAATTAAGTAGTTGCTTTATCATAGCGTTCTATGGACACATTCGCTGCCCTGGCCGTACCGACTCGCCGGAACATTGCCGAGTTGCTGGCACGTCGAGGTCAGTTATCGGCTACAGACATCTGCGAGAGATTCGACGTCACCCCTTCTGCCATCTCGCAACACCTGAAGGTCCTGCTCGATGCGAGATTGGTCACGGTAGAGCGCCGTGCCCAGCAGCGGATTTACGAACTGAACCCTGAGGCGATTCACGAGCTGGCGGACTGGGCAGCGCAGATGAGCCGTCGTTTCGACCGCATGGAAGACGTGATGAAGCAGCAACAGGAGGACACGTGACCAATAACCAGAACCACGATATCGTGACTAGGCGCGTCTTTGATGCACCCGTCGAGCGCGTATGGACACTTTGGACAGACCCGGACATGTTCAAGAAGTGGTGGGGACCGGACCTCTTCGATTGCCCAGTAGCGAATCTCGATTTCCGTGAAGGCGGCACATCGCTCGTCAGTATGATATCCCGAAGACTCGGCTTTCCTGAACACTACAGTACCCTGCACTATATAAAAATTGTGTCGCTGGAGCGAATCGAATATCTGCACAACCTTGCGGACAAAGATGGCCGTGCAATCGATCCAGTATCCATCGGGATGCCGGCGGACTTTCCGCGGGACCTGTTGAATGTCGTGACCTTCAACAACTTGGGCAACGGCCGGACCGAAGTAACTCTTGCCGAATACAACTGGCCCGCCGGGCAGATGATGGAGAATTCTAAACTAGGCATGGAGCAGTGCATTGAGAAAATGAAGAAGGCAACGGAGAATAGTCGTGGGCAGAAACACATTTAGAAGTATTGGCGCCGTCATAGCCGGCTTTGCCGTCATCACCGTACTATCGACAGCCGCGGACACGGTACTGGAGAATGCTGGGGTATTGCCCGAGGATACGCTGCCGCTCGTGGGCGATGATCTGTTGCTAGGTGGGGTGCTCGGCTATCGGGCGGCGTTCTCGCTGGCCGGATGTTATCTCGCGGCCAGACTCGCGCCTAGTCGGCCTATGTGGCACGCGCTGGCCCTCGGCGTGGCTGGCGTAGTCTTGAGCGCTCTCGGCTCTGTCGCTATGAGCGACTCGCAGCCAGTATGGTTCGGGGTCGTGCTCACACTGATGGCATTGCCGGTTGCCTGGCTCGGCGGGAAGCTCTACCTGGCAACTTCTCATCACGGTACAAAAATGACGGTAACGTGACCGACCTGACCGCAGACGAGTTCATGGAACGGCTCGGGAGCCGTCAATCAGAGCAGTGGCTGGACAGGTACGCGGAGGCCTCCCCGATTGAGAATCGAGACGGCGATCAGTTCATCGGTGTCCGCATGGGCGATATCTTCCAGCTCGCCAAGGAGCTCAAGGGCATGCCCCTTGCCGAAGTCGAAAAAATGCTCGAAAGCCCGGTCCACGAGGTACGGGTGGGCGCGGTTAGCATCATGGACTACCAGGCGCGAGACAAGAAGACGACTGACCAGCGAAAGAAAGAGCTCTTCGAGCTCTACATCAAGCGGCACGACCGAATCAACACGTGGGACCTGGTCGACCGCAGCGGGTTTTGGGTCGTCGGGAACTATCTGCTCGACAGGCCGCGCGATGTTCTTTACCAGCTGGCGCGATCGGAGCGGATGGCCGAGCGGCGAACGGCCATCATCAGCACCGGACAAATCGCCATGAAGACCCAGCAAATAGCCGACACATTCAACATCGCCAAGATTCTGCTGCAAGACAGGGACGTCCTCATCCACAAGGCAGTCGGCTGGATGCTCCGCATCGCCGGTGACATCGACCGCCAGAAGCTACTCGACTTCCTCGACGAACACGTCGCTACAATGCCGCGCATCACGCTTCGCTACGCCACGGAGCATCTCGACAAGACGAGCCGAGCCCGCTACGTACGCCCGCGGAAGGCCATATAGGCTACGCCAAGCACGTCCACCAAACCGACCGGCGATGCCACCACATCAACGGCGAGCACTCCCCGTCGGGCGTCAGTGCCTAGCCAGCCGGACGACTAGACAGTCGGGCGTCGGCTCGTGGTCGCCGACGGACTTCTGAACCCGGACGAGGCAAGGAGCATCTGGGCGGCAACGGGAAATACGGATCCTCGTCGCAGAGTCGGCTTGTGACTCCTTGAGTGAACCATTGAGTTGACACGTATCCATGCCTTCGGTACCATCTGTAGCGCCGGGGTTCCTTGCGGAGTGGTGAAGCGGTATCACAGGGGACTTTGGATCCCTTGTCCCAGGTTCGAATCCTGGCTCCGCAGCCGGGAATCTGGAGGGAATTCCGGTACACGCAGGAGCGCGTGTCGGCTCAACCCTTGGAGGCGCAACGCGCTTGGCTCGACAAGAGAGAGACGAGCCTCCTGATTCGGCATCGGGGGCTATCGTGCTTGCGGCCGGCCGCGGCGAGCGGATGCGGTCGGAGATCCCCAAAGTCCTTCACACGGTCGGAGGCGTCCCCCTCATTCGCCGTGTCCTCACCGCCGTGCGCGCGGCTGGCTTCAAGGACGTCATCGTTGTCGTGGGGGCCGAGAGTGACGCGGTCCGTGCTGCTCTCCCACCGGACGTGCGCGCCGTCGTTCAGCCTCAACCCCGCGGAACAGGCGACGCGGTGCGAGTTGGGCTCGAGCAGCTGGACACACGGGTGCGGAACCTGGTCGTCGTCGGCGGCGATACGCCTCTCGTGACCTCCCAGACGCTCCGGGAAGTGGCCGGTCACGTTCCGCCCGCTACCGTCGCGATGGCGACGGCGATGCTGGAACGGCCCACTGGTTACGGCCGTGTCATCCTGGATGAGCGCGGCAACGTGGCGCGCGTCGTCGAGGAGGTATATGCCACGGGCGACGAGCGTGACACGCAGCTAGTGAACGGGATGATCTTCGCGTTTGACGTGCCGTGGCTGGCCTCCGCGCTCCCCCGGATCGGTCCCGCGCCGAACGGGGAGCTATATCTGACCGCCTTGGTCGCCGAGGCCAGGCAGGGCGGGTGCACGGTCCGGGCCGTGAAGGTGCAGGACCCTCGGGAGGTCCTCGGGGTCAACACCCGCGCGGAGCTCGCCGTCGCGGAGGCCGTGGTGCGAGAACGCGTGACCAGCCGGCTCATGGAAGCCGGCGTCAGCCTCGTCGACCCTGCCTCGACGTTCGTCGATGAATCGGTTGTCATTGGCCAGGATGTCGTCATCCATCCCCAATGCTATCTGCGCGGCGAGACCGTAGTGGGGGACGGCTGCGTCCTGGGTCCGGGCACCGAGGTTATCGATTCGCGGATCGGTCGCAATGTCCGCATCTGGTGGTCGGTCGTCGAGGGGGCCGACGTCGGCCCTCGGGTGCAGATCGGGCCGTACAGTCGCATCCGTCCCAGCACGACGATCGAGGCCGACGTGACCGTGGGGAGCTTCGCGGAGATCAAGAACAGCCTCGTCGGGGCGGGGACGCAGATGCACCACTTCGGTTATCTCGGCGATGCTGAGGTCGGCCCGGGAGTCAACATCGGCGCGGGCGCGATCACGGTGAACTACGACGGCGTTGTGAAACACCGGACCGTGATCGGCGCGCGGGCTTTCGTAGGAAGCGACACAATGCTCGTAGCGCCGGTGACCATCGGCGAGGAGGCGATGACCGGCGCCGGATCCGTCGTGACGCGCAACGTGCCCGCCGGCGGGCGAGTCGTGGGCGTGCCGGCTCGGCCGATTCCCAGCCGCAGAAACCAGAAGCCAGCGCTGCCGACGGAGGGATGATGGAGATCGAGGCGCATCCCGAGGGTGGGCTCAGGCTCTTCAGCGGGAGCTCCAATCAGCCCTTGGCCCAAGAGATCGCCCGGTGCCTCGGCGTGGACGTGGGGCAGGCGCTTGTGGGTCAGTTCGCCAACCACGAGACCCGCATCCGGATCGACGAGAACGTTCGCGGGCTGGACGTGTTCGTTCTCCAGTCCATGTCGATCCCCGTGAACCACCACATCATGGAACTGCTCCTCATGATCGACGCGCTGAAGCGCGCGTCCGCGCGCCGCATCACAGCAGTAATTCCGTACTTCGGCTATGCCAAGCAGGAGAAGAAGACGGCGGGCCGCGAGCCCATCTCCGCGAAATTGGTCGCCGACATCGTCGCGACTGCTGGTGTGAGCCGCGTCCTCACGATCGACCTGCACGCGCCAGCCATCGAGGGCTTCTTCGACATCCCCGTCGACCATCTGCGGGCGGCGGCGATCCTCGTTCAGTACTTTCGGCACCTGAATCCCGACAATCTAGTCGTAGTCTCGCCGGACGCGGGTGGAGTGGGGCGAGCCAACGACTTTCGCCAGCGTCTCGGCGCTCCCCTCGCTATCATCGCGAAGCAACGCCCGCGGCCGGATGTGTCCGAGGTCCTCGAGATGGTGGGCGACGTGCGCGGCAAGGTGGCCATCATCGTCGACGATATGATCTCGACGGGGGGCACGATCGTCGAGGCTGTCGAGGTACTGCGGGAGCGAGGCCCCCTCGAGGTACGGGCGTGCGCGACCCACCCCTGCTTTGCGGACGGCGCGATCGATGGACTCCTGAAGTCCCACCTTGCGGAGCTGGTGGTTACCGACACCGTGGCGCTCCCCCCGCACCTCTCCGATGAGCGGATCCGGATCGTGAGTGTGGCCTCCCTTCTTGCTGAAGCGATTCGTCGGATCCACGAGAACCGGTCCGTCAGTGCACTCTTCGACTAGGTGGGAGCGCGTGGTCAGCAGGCAGCAGGGGTGTGCGCCCTCCGTCCCTGTTGCCGATTCGCCCCAGCCCGTCTCCTGAATCATGGGGATCCAACTCGCCCTGTTTGCCCTCTTTCTCGCGCTGCTCGCTCTCGCTTCGGCGGGCCAGGCCGCATTCGGCTACCTTAACGCGGTTCGCCTGCGCCACCTCATGCAGCGCGGAGCGACGCGCTCCCAGGCATTGTTCGAGGTCGTGCACACACCCGGGCCCTTTCTCTCGGGCATTGCGTTGCTGTACATGCTGTCAGTTGCGGGGGCCACCCTTGCCACCGTCCTGCTCGTACAGCCGCTCGCGCCCGATGTGGCGCCGATGGCGCTCACGTTCGCCGTCGCCACGCTTCTCGCACTCCTGGTCCAGACCTTCGCGCGGGGGATCGCGGCGACCCGGCCCGATCGAGTGGCGAGCGTCCTGTACGGACCATTGAGCGCGCTGGCGATCGTGACGGTCCCTCTCGTGCACCCCCTGTACGCTGTCAGTGAGGCGCTGCTCCGTCGACTGTTCGCGCGACGTCCGGACGAGCGCGAGGCGATGACGGAGGAGGACCTCCGCGCCCTCGTCGACGCCGTGGAGGAGACGTCGGCCCTCGAGCAGGACGAGCGCGAGATGATCACCAGCATCTTCGAGATGAGCGATCGCGACATCAGTGAGATCATGGTGCCACGGATCGACGTGGTCGGCATAGAAGCGAAGCGAACCGTGAGCGAGGCGATCGATATGCTGGTGGCGACCGGACACTCGCGGCTGCCGGTGTACGACGAAGATCTGGATCACATCCTGGGGCTCGTGCACCTGCGCGACGTGACGGGAGCGCTGCGCACCGGAAGTGGAATCAGACCGGTCGCGGAGCTCGTCCGGCCGGTCCATGTGATCCCGGAGACGAAGAAGATCGATGAGCTGCTGCACGAGTTTCAGGCTCTTCACATCCAGATGGCGATCGTCGCCGATGAATACGGGGGAACGGCCGGGATCGTGACGATCGAGGATCTGCTCGAGGAGATCGTCGGGGAGATTCGCGACGAGCACGACGTCGAGGAGGAGCGCATTCAACTGCTCTCTGATCGCGAAGCCATCATGGATGCGCGGTTGAGCATCCACGACGCGAACGAGGCGCTGCCGCTCGAACTTGAGGCCGATGAGTACGACACCATCGCCGGCCTGGTCTACGATCGGCTGGGAAAGGTGCCCGCACCCGGCGACGTCGTGAACCTGGAGCGGTGCACGATTCGTGTGCTCTCGACAAAGGGCCGGCAGGTCCAGCGCGTGCAGATCACCGTCGGCGGCAACGGACATTCGCTGTGAGGGTAGAATCCTCTCACGAAGATCATTGTGGAGCAACGCATGCAGCGCACATGGCATCGCATGGATTCCGGACTCGCGGTCCGCATGTTTCTGGTCATGTTTCTCCTCGCCGTCCTCTACCTCGGCTTCGTGGCGGTTCTCTGGGCATTCGGGGTCGAGTTCCTCCCTCTGCTCCTCATAGTAGGCGTGCTGCTCGGAGCTCAGTACTACTTCTCGGACCAGCTCGTGCTCCGAGCGATGGGCGCGCGCGTGGTCTCGCCCGAGCAGGAGCCGCGGTTGCACGGCACGATTGAGCGTCTCTGTACGCTGGCGGATATGCCGAAGCCCAAGGTGGCAGTCGTCAGGTCCGACATGCCGAATGCCTTCGCCACGGGGCGGAACCCGGCGAATGCGGTCGTGGCTGTGACGACCGGGCTGATGGGTCGCCTCGAGCCACAGGAGCTTGAGGGAGTCTTGGCCCACGAGCTGTCGCATATCAAGAACCGGGACGTGACGGTGATCACCCTGGCCAGTTTTTTCGCGACGCTGGCGTCTTTTATCACCCAGTCGATGCTTTGGGGCGGGCTCGGCTACGGCCGCCGAGACCGGCGAGATGGCGGCGGCGCAGTACTCGTGGTGTGGCTCGCGTCGATCCTCGTGTGGGTTATCAGCTTCTTTCTCATACGTGCCCTCTCGCGGCATCGTGAGCTGGCTGCCGACCGAGGTGGAGCGGTCATCACGGGCGCGCCGGGGAATCTCGCCTCCGCGCTGGTCAAGATCAGCGGAGGCATGGCCCGAATCCCGGAGCGGGATCTTCGGCAGGTCGAGGAGATGAATGCCTTCTTTATCGTGCCGGCGCTGCGGGCGAACTCGGTGGAAAGCCTTCTCTCCACCCATCCATCGCTGGAGACCCGACTGGACCAGCTGCGGCGAATCGAGGCGCAGATGGAGGGCCTGTGAAGTTTCTGGACGCGCTGCTCGGGCGCGCGCGGCCGGTGAAATCCCGCACCGACGCCATCTTCGCCATGGCAACGGCGCAGGTGACGATGTCCGAGCGGCTGGGGCTGACACCCGCGGGCCGAGCGGGCATCTGCTTCAAACCCGTGGCGTCGTCGTACTTCCAGGAGCTCGAGCGCGAGCTGGAGCAGATCCTCGCGATGAGCGGTCGCGAGACGGCCACCATCGTGGAGTCTCGGCAGGACACCTACGGCTATCGCTGGGTGACGCTGTCGGACCGCGATTTTGAGGACCTGGTGAACACCGTTTACCTCGTGAGCCAGGAGCTCCACGAGCATGGCTTCGGACCGCAGCTCCTCGCGGCCCTGTTCCCATTCTCGCTGGACGGAAACACGGTGTACTGGGTCTACAGCTACAAACGGGGGACCTTCTACCCGTTCGTGCCCAAAGGCGTCAGCAAGCAACGCGACAACGCCCTTGAGCTGCGGTTCCAGGCGATCATTGGCCGGGAGTTGCCCGTCGAATCGAAGCAGGAGCAGTGGTTCCCGCTCTGGGACGCGCCTGTCTAGACCCTAGTCTCCGATGATCCCTTCTCCGGCGAAGAGGTGGGCGACCTCTTCCATTGAGCTGTCCGACGCCGGAAGGATGATGTCGGACTCCGTGAGCTCCTCGGCAGGGAGCGGACTCCCGTGCTCTCGGACGAGCCCCAGCATCTGTGGGAGGAGGCGGCCGAAAGCACCTCGGTCTTCGTGCGCGACGGCCTCCACGATTCGGTTGTCCAGGTCATTGAGATCGTCCAGATAGGCGCTGGGCAGCCGAAACTGTCCTTCCGTGAGGATTCGCACGATCATTGCTGCGGGCCCTCGATCCGCTTCGCTTCTGGCGGCTGGGCCAGCTCCGCGCGCAGCCGCTGAAGGTCGAGCTCGACGTTCTGCTGTGCGCTGATCCGCTGCAGCTCGCGACCTACTTCATCGCCTGCGCCGACCTCCTCGAGCACGCCGGTCGCGACGAGTTCGTCGATGGCATCGGCGCGGGCTCGCATCGACTCGGTCTTTTCTCGGGCGCGATCGACGGCGAGCCCGACATCGCCCATCTCTTCGGAGATGCCGGACACCGCGCCGCCAATGCGCACCTGGGCCTCAGCCGCGGCGTACTGTGCCTTGATGACCTCTTTCTGCGTGCGGAAGGTCGCAACCTTGGTGGAGAGCCGCTGCTCGGCCATTGTCAACTTCTGCCCTTCCTGCTCGAGCTGCGCGATCTGCTGGTCGAGTCCCTCGACCTGGATCGTGGCGACCTGCTTGCGCTGGAGGGCGAGTGTGGCGAGGTCCTCCCGTCCCGCGGCGAGGGCCTGCCTCGCTTGCTCCTCCAGACGCAGCCCGTCGTCGCGGACCTTGGCTGCCTGGAGCTCCAGCCGCCGCCGCGAGGCCGTGACCTCCACGAGCCCGCGCTTCACGTCTCGGAGCATCTCGATCTGCCGTTCGTAGGAATAATCGAGCGTCTCCCGCGGGTCTTCGGCGCGATCGAGCAGCTTACTGACCTTTGCCTTAATGAGGGTCGACATGCGTGAGAGGATGCCCACCTTCGTCTCCTTCCACTATTCAGGGAGAACTGTACTTGAGCTGAGGCGCCCCGTGCTAGTGGGTCGGTTGCTGCGGTCGTGGCCATTACCCCCGCCCTAGCGATAACCGACGACTCACTTACGCCGATTTGTACTAGTTCGCCCGTGGGCTGGACCCGCGGGCGGGGCGTGCGGCGGCGACCCAGTGTCGGAGCGTCGCCACGACCGCCGACCGCACGGCGAGGACCAGCAGCTCGTGTCGGCCCGGGCGGCTTGCGCTCGCCTTGTCTACTGCGATGCCCATCACGAGCGCGGTCGCGGCGTCGTCGGGTTCGCCTTCGGCGAGATCTGGTCGCGGCCCCCAGCAGCCGAGGCGCGGGTTGGCAGCGCCGTCAGCGTTCAGCGCCAAGCCGTATGCCAGCACCGCCGCGGCGTCCAGCTGCTGGCACAGGAAGCTCCACAGATCGTATGCCTCCTGGCGGGACACTCCTGGGTAGAGGTCCCGGAGCGCAACCGGAACTCCGTCCTCCCGACGGACCAAGACGTGCACGACGTCGACGTTGGGGCCGTAGTCGTCAAACTGGCGAACCGGTGAGACCTGTACGAGGAGGCGACGAGCGTCCAGCTGCACGCGCTCGGTGACGGCGGCATCCGCCATATTCGGGAGGCTCGCCTGGAACGCGTCGTCCATTGTTCCGCCCGACAGAGGATGGAGAGGAGGATCGGCCGTGTCGTCGCATCGATCTCTTTCATCATGATAATGGTCTTCAGCTCGGGCGGGCCGACAAGTCCTCAGATGGGGAGGGCGAGCTGGCGGCGACCCGCCGGACGGGCCGCGTGGGGCTCGCGGATGTCGGCGGGCAACCCCTCCGACCGACGACAGGCGCCCACCTCCCCCTCGATGCGGAGCTGGTAGCCCGTCGGCGCGTTGGGCCCCGCAGCATAGAGCCGCCGGTATGTCGGTTCGAGCGATGGGAACTGCTGCGCGATGGCTTCTATAAAGTGCTCCTTCACGCCGGGGGCGAGGCGGAGCGCGCCGGTCCAGATGTCCCGCGTGCCGTGCTCGGCAGCCGCGCGGACGACCTCCGCGAGCTGTTCGGGCCGGTCGGTAATACCGGGCAGGACCGGGGCGAGAAAGACGGAGACCGGCACGCCGGCTGCCGAGAGTCGCTGCATGGCGCGAAGCCGGCTCTCCGGCGTGGGCGCTCCAGGTTCGAGCTTACGGAGGAGCTCCCGGTCGAGGCTGATGAGGCTCACGTGGACGACGAACTCGGTGTGCTCTGCAAGGTCGGAGAGCACGTCGATGTCGCGGGTTACCAGCGTCCCCTTCGTTGTGAGGGAGCCCGGATTCTCCATCTCCGCCATCGCCTCGAGGCACCGTCGAGTCAGCCGGTACTGCCCTTCCAGATGCTGGTACGGGTCGGTGGCCGTGCCGATCGCGATGGCCTCTCTCTGCCAGGCAGGACGCCGGATCTCGGTACGGAGGATATCCGCTATGTTCGTCTTCGCGAAGAGATGTGTCTCGAAGCTGGACGGCGGAAGGTCCAGGTAGCTGTGGTAGGCCCGGGCGTAGCAGTAGCTACATGCGTGGGCACAGCCCTTGTATGGATTCAGTGACCATCGGAACGGCATGCCTTGAACGGAGTTCAGGGCCGAGCGGGCCTCGATCTCGTGAATGATCGGTGGCACCATGGGCGTTCTCCTGCACCGCACCTGAACGGATGTTCTGCCCCATTATAGAACACATGTGCGGATTGTCAAGAGGTGGCCCGTCGAATTTCCGCATCGACCTATCCGCGCCGATCGCGCTGACACAGTCGCTACCGTGCGCCCGCGACGGCCAGGCCGGGTTGGCGCGTCCCAAGGCGGCGCGCTCCACGGTCCGTCATCACGACGGTGTCGCCCCAGATGGCGCTGTACGCGCGGCTCTCAGTCCGCACGCTCAAGGATGGCTTGAACACGAATGCCCAACCGCTCTGGAAAACCTCAGCCATCGTCCGCGGGCTCCGACCGGTTCCCGTGACCAGCGGTGCGTCCGACCCGAGCCCGCGCCCGTGCATCGCGAGGCGGCCGCGGACGTCCTCGAATCGACCGCCGCTTGGAACGACATCGATCGCCGTTTCCCGGCAGACGTCGTCCAGCTCACCGACAGTGCGACCGACCGCGAGCGCGTCGAAGCACCGCTGCCAGTACTCGGCGTGCATCGCGTACAGCGCGCGGTACACCGGGTCGCACTCCTCAATGGCAATCGGCTGCACGCCTTGCGCGTGGTAGCCGCCATAGGCTGCCTCGATCTCGTTCACGATGAGATGACCTCGCTGGAGGTCGCCGTGTGTCGGGCGTGTGAGGGTGGTTGGGCGAGGGCCGCTCCCCCAATGGTTGTGGACGGGCAGCTCGCTCCCCCCCTTACAGAGCTCCCCTATCGCCGCACCCCAGGCGTCGTAGTCCTTGACACCCGGACCGGCCACGTCCACGATCCTCCGAAATGCCCGGTCCACCAGCTCCGTGCTCTTCTCGAGGAAGGCGATCTCCTCTGGGCTCTTGATCATGCGAATGTGCTGGAGCTGGTCGCTGAAGTCCACCCAATCGACGTCCGGGAACGCGTCGGTGAGCGCCTGCATGAAGCCGTGGAGCACGGTCCCTTCCGGTGCCCGGATGTATCCGGAGAGGCCGACTATCCCGACGCGCCGGTGCACCAGCTTCACGTCCCGCAGCTTCTCTGCCGCCCTACGACCGTAGGCGCGCCGCGCCTCTCTCAGGTCCGTGACCCATTCCTGCACATGGCGCCAGCGGTCGCAGGTCGTCGCGATCGCAGCCACTTCCCCGTCTAACGGGAAAACGCACGCGATGTCCGCGTCGCCACCGCCGCCGCAATGGGTGAGATAGCGGGACTCCGCTTGGAAGTGGGTCGAGTGGCCGGTGTTGCTGGGTGTGATGAGGCAGTCGATGTGTTCCTCAACCATCGCCTCGCGCACGGCAGACCAACGTCGTTCTCGCTCGGCGAGAGAAAACCTGGGAAAGGCCATCAGCGAACCGGCGTCCATGGCATGTCCCTCCATCGGCCAGAAATCTCGGCAGAGCGAGCTCGCGTCTGAGAGTCTAGCAAGCGCTGTCGCTGTGCACCATGTGCGACGCCCGTAGCCTGGACGAGTTGCCCAACGGAAGGGCGAAAAGTATGGATGATGTAACCGTAGATGAGCGGTCGAGTGAGGCCGTACCATCCCGCGCGACGGGTGGCGTCCGTTTAGTCTGGCAACGGTATTCCCCGCCACCCGGAAGGGAGGTCCGTTTGCGGAGCACGAGGCGCATTGTCTGCGTCGTCCTTGGAGTCGTGGGGGTATTTCTGGCGTTTGCCGCTGGGGTGGCGGCCCAGCAGCCGGTTCCTGCGGTGCCGTTGGTAGAGGAGGTGCTGCCAGAGATCGACCCGGGTGACACGGCCTGGGTGCTGACGGCGTCGGCGCTGGTGTTGCTGATGACGCCGGGCCTGGCGTTCTTCTATGGCGGACTGGTCCGACGGAAGAATGCATTGGCCACGATCATGCAGAGCTTCATCATTATTGGCCTTGTGAGCGTGCAGTGGGTGCTGTGGGGCTACAGTCTCGCCTTCGGCCCGGACATCGGGGGTGGCCTGCTCGGCGGACTCGATTGGGCCGGCCTGATGGGAGTCGGGACAACGCCGAATGCGGCGTATGCGGCGACAATCCCCCACCAGGCATTCATGGTCTTTCAGATGATGTTCGCCATCATCACGCCGGCGCTCATCACCGGTGCGTTCGCTGAGCGGATGGGGTTCAAGGCGTTTCTGTTCTTCACTCTGCTGTGGGCGACGTTCGTCTACAACCCGATTGCGCACTGGGTGTGGAGCTGCACGCCGATCGCCGGGGCGGAAGCGCTCGCCGGGTGCAGCGGACAACCAGGGTGGCTTCGGTCGCTGGGAGCGCTTGACTTCGCAGGGGGTACCGTCGTTCACATCAGCTCCGGCGTCTCTGCCCTCGTGGCCGCCGTCGTCCTCGGCAGGCGCCTCGGCTTCGGACAGGGTCCCCTCGAACCGCATGACGGCACGATGGTCGTGCTGGGCGCCTCGCTCCTGTGGTTCGGCTGGTTCGGATTCAACGCGGGGAGTGCTCTTGGAGCGGGCGAGCTCGCAACGAGCGCATTCGTGGTCACGCATGTGGCGGCGGCGATGGCCGCCATCACGTGGATGACGATGAGCTGGATCAACAAGCGGCATCCGAGCGTGCTCGGAGCTGCGGCGGGAGCGGTGGCTGGCCTCGTGGCTATCACGCCCGCATCGGGGTACGTGACTCCCATGGCAGCGATTCTGATCGGACTGGGCGCCGGCGTGTTCTGCTACTGGGCGGTGAGCTGGATCAAGCACCGGATCGGGGTCGACGACGCACTGGATGTGTGGGGCGTGCACGGCATCGGTGGGACCTGGGGAGCTCTGGCAACGGGACTCTTCGCCACCGTGGCGATCAACAGCGCCGGAGGGAATGGCTTGCTCTACGGCAACCCCGCGCAGCTGCTCTGGCAGGCCATCGCCGTGGGCGTGACCTGGGTCTGGGCGGGTGTCGTCACCTGGGTCATCTTGAAGCTCGTGGACGTGACCGTCGGGCTTCGAGTCCGTGCCGAGGACGAGCTTGCCGGTCTGGACGCCTCCGTGCACGGCGAGGCAGCGTACGCAGTGGAGATCTGAGTGTCCTCCGCAATCGGGCGGCGCACAGCGTCGTGCGCTGCCCGATCCGTTCGACACCGAAACGGACGTTTGCTTGTACAGCCCGCACAAATCGACAGGCCTCAAGTTCGGGCGGAGTAACCGTGGAAGCTGGAAAGTGGGGGCGGTAGCATCTGGCTCAGTAGCTAGCCGGGTTCGCAGGGCTTCGTGGGCGATCCCGGGGCGCGGGCAGCGAGCCAGTGGCTCTCACAGTAGACCAGAGGATTGGAGGAGGCATGACGATCGAGGTTCTCGCAGGGCTGGTGGCCTTCACCATCATCGGTTTCCTCTGGACGATCCTTCCTGAGGGGCGTTTTGGGGCCTGAACGAATAAATCTGAGGAGTGGAGACGGACATGATTGAGACGGTGGTGGGCTTCGCCTCGTTCGCGGTACTGATCCTTGCCTGGGCCCTGGTCCCGCAGCCAGGTGAGGAACCGGGCGATGCGGTGGCTGCAGCGGCTTCAGCCCAGCGAGTTGGCGAGAGGTCTGTGAGCTTCTGAAGCAGGGCCTGGTCTCTGCGGCCTGCTTCGCCTGAGCTTTTCATGCCCCAATAGCTCGGGGCGCCATGAGGGGATGAAGAGAGGAGCTTTCCAGAGCAGTTTGCTTGAGCCGTTGCGCGTCTTTCGCGCGGGTGTTTGGAAACGCCGAGCCATCGCTCTGTTGGTGTCGCTCACTGCTGGTCGCTATTGGGCTCCCACGAAGCAAACCGGTCGGGAGAGAGCGGCGCGAGCCGAGGGTCAGCCACTCCCTCCAGAATCAGCCGCGAGATCAGAGCCGCCGTGATGGGCGCCAGCATGATGCCGTTTCGGAAGTGGCCGGCAGCGATGGTCACGTTTGCCCAACCGCGCGCCGGGCCGACGATCGGTAGGGCGTCCGGGGTCTCCGGGCGGAGACCAGCCCAGGCCCGCTCGAAGGGGGCTTCGGCGAGGGCCGGGCAGATCGAGGGGATGCTCCCCAGCAGCCACGACAGCCCCCGCGCCGTGACAGACTTGTCATAACCTACGTGCTCGACCGTCGCGCCGATGACGATGGACCCGTCGACCCGCGGAAAAAGGTACGCGTCCCCCGCATAGATGATTGATCGGATCGGCGGCGGGACGGCAGAGATCGTCAGGATCTGCCCCCTTGCCGGATATACCGGCACCGGCGTGTCAATCCACTCCCCGCAGGAGCGCATCCACGCGCCGGCGGCGAGCACAACGTGACCTGCCGGCAGCGTCCCCGTCGGCATACGCACGGCCGTGGCATGAGACCCGCTGCGCTCGAGTCCGATCGCCTCAGCACCGGTGTGAAAGCGCACCCCGCGACGACCCGCTGCCTGCGCCAACGCGTTCGTAAAGCGGATCGGATGGATGTGGTAGGCGTCCGTGTCGAAGTACGCCCCCCGAATACCTGGCTCGAGCGCCGGTTCGATCTCTAGGACCTCCTCGCGGTCAAGCCAGCGGACATCGTGGCCGGTCTCGCGCAGCCAGGTGATCCGATCTCTGATGCGCTCCTCGTCCTTCTCGTCATGCGCCAAGTCGAAGACGGACGAGCGTATGTACTCCGGGTCGAGGCCTGTTTCCGCGCGGAGGCTCTCGACGAGCGGGCCGAACTGCTTGTGGCTTTCGAGGGCAAGCGCGAACATCGCTTCCGCCGTCGCGTGGAGACGAGGCGCCAGGATCCCGGCGGCGGCGCCAGAAGACTCCGAGGCGATGCCCGCGCGCTCGAGAACCGTGACACGGGCGCCCGCGCCGGCCAGGGCGTGCGCGATGGCGCACCCGATGACTCCTCCGCCCACGATCACGACGTCCGGTGCTGGGTGGGTCATCACACCTCCTGAATGGTCCATGCCCTGAAAGCTCGGGGCGCTACGAATGGATGAGAAGAAGAAACGTTCGGGGCAGCAGGAAACCGGTGATGCCGACGGCTCCCCTTCCGAATGACGCACTCGGCCGACTGCCCACGGTCCGATCGAGCGCGACGCCGCACTATCGTAGCGCACCGAACGCGTGGAAAAACAGCGTGCGGGCCCCGCGGGATGCTGTCCCCTGACCTCGGCGGCGAGGCCGGTCCGCCGGACGGCCCGGCCGCATAATAGGGACAGCCCGGACCCCTCTACGCTCGCCCCTGAACCTCACTGGAAAGCGACGCCGATGGACCGATCGATCAGTAGTGCAAGTGAACCTCCCGGGGAGGAGGACGCCGCTGCTGGGCGGGTGTCTGCCGAGCGTCTGAGTCGGCTTCTTCGACCGTTGGGGCGGATCCGGACGTTCGAGGCCTTGCAGTTCCGCGAGTTCCGTCTGCTCTGGTCGGCACGGAGCTGCAACAGCATCTCATTCTGGATGGAGCAGGTGGCGAGCGGGTGGCTGATGTATGAGCTGACGAACTCGCCCCTCCAGCTTGGTCTCGTCCAAGCCATTCGAGCAGTTCCTCTCCTGGTGCTGTCGCCGCTGGCGGGCACGCTGGCTGATCGATACGGGCGAAAGACGCAGCTCATCACCGCACAGCTGATCCAGGCGATCACCGTCGGGATCCTCGGCAGCCTCATCGTGTCCGGACGGGTCGAACCGGGACACGTGTATGCCGCCTCCCTGATTGGGGCAGTGACGCAGGTGTTTCAGCACCCCGCGCAGCTCGCGATGATCCCTGAGACGGTGGATCGTCAGTATCTGACGAACGCGATCGGTCTCAACTCGATATCGTTCAACGCGAGCCGAAGTGTGGGGCCCGCGGTGGCGGGTGGGCTCATCGCGCTGGTCGGGGTGGGCGGTCCGTACCTGCTCCAGGCGTCGATCCTTGCCCTCTCCACGGTGTGGACCGTGCTGCTACGCATTCCGAACCGCCCTCCGCAATTTGCCGAGAGTCACGGCATCCGGCCACCGTCGGTCTTCGGCAGCACGGTTGACGGATGGCGCTACGTCCTCACCAGCGAGACGATCCGGACGGGGATGCTCGTCGCCATGGTGGCGTCGCTGCTCGGCCAGCCGCTCAGCGCCCTCCTCCCGGTTTTTGCGCGGGACGTGCTTGTCGTTGGATCCATTGGGCAGGGTTTCTTGCTTACGGGTATGGGGATTGGGGCGCTGAGCAGCGGCGTTCTCATCGCGTCTGCCGGGGACTCGCTGCCGAAGGGGAAGCTGATGATTGCCGGAACGGTTGTCCTGGGGTTTGCTCTCATCGGATTCGCCCTCGCTCCGTGGTTCGCGCTGTCCTTCGTATTCATGGTCGGGTTGGGAGTGACGAATGTGGCGTCGCACGCGCTCGTCCAGACGGTCCTCCAGAGCCACTCTGCACCCGAGATGCGCGGTCGCGTGATGGGCGCGTGGCAGCAGAACAGCGTCTTCATGACCATCGGCGGCCTGCTGGCAGGAGCCCTGGCGTCGGTGTGGGGCGCGCCGTGGGCAGTGGCGGTCATGGGAACGGCGTGCGCTCTCGGTGCGATGGCGATTCTCGTCGCCATCCCGCATGTGCGGACGATTCGCTGATCGAGTTACATCTCGGCGATGATCTTCGCCTTCAGCGCTTCGTATTCGGCTTCAGAGATGAGCTGTTGGTCGAGCATCTGCTTCGCCCGGGCCAGCTTGGCCACCGGATCCTCCGCCGGCGACGTTTGCGTGGGAGATGTCATATAGACCCCGCCGGCCCGCGCGCGGTCCTCCTCGATCTGACGGATCCGCCGCTTCTCGCGCCACTCCTGTTCCTTCTGCTGGCACGCCCCGTAGAGCCGCCGTGCCTGCTGTTTGTCCAGGCCGCCGAGTGTCGCTGACCGACCGTTCGCGAGATCCGCCGTCAACTCGGATGTCAGGATGCCCTCTTTGAGTCTGACGTCGAGTACGTCCTCCCAGAGATAATCCTTGTACTCGCGTCGGCCGAGGAGATGGGAGCTGCAGTAGATCAATCGATTCGATGTGGCGGCGACGCTATCCTTGATCAGCGCCAGCGAGGCCGGCGACTGTGATGCGACACACAGGATCTCCTCGCCAGGCGTGAGCAGACGACCGATATCCTGTGCGAGAGCTCGATGCGCCTGCAGTGTTTGGTTGTCATCGTTCCGCCACGTAGGGAGTCGGCTGTCGGCCATGTTTGTCCTCCGAAGTTCGATGCAATAGTAGTTGAGAGCGGGCCCGCGTTCCAATCTGAGCTGAGATGGGCAGACGCGGTAGAATTGAACGCAGGAGGCGCGCATCGTGAATCCAACGGTTCTCGTGGGCATGAGCGGCGGAGTGGATAGCTCCGTCGCTGCAGCACTTCTCACGCGGGCGGGCTACCGCGTCATCGGCGTCACGCTGAACGTCTGGCCTGAGGGCGAAGATGTCGCCGTGATCGAGCGGGAGGACGCCTGCTGTGCGCTCGGCGCCGTCGAAGACGCGCGCCGGGTGTGCGCCGCGTTGGGGGTTCCCCACTACGTCGTGAACTTCCGCGACGTGTTCCGCCGGTATGTCATCCAGAACTTTGTTGAGGAGTACCGCCGGGGGCGGACGCCGAACCCTTGCGTCCGGTGCAACCAGTTCATCAAGTTCGATGCGCTGCTGGCAAAGGCGACGGCGATCGGCGCCGATTTCGTGGCCACCGGACACTACGCGCGGAACACGCGTGTGGAGACGGGCCGGTGGGCGCTTCGCAAGGCGGCGGACCCACGAAAAGATCAGTCCTACGTCCTGTACGTCATGAATCAAGACCGCCTCGCACGAGCGCTGTTTCCGCTCGGCGATCTGACCAAGGACGAAACGCGGCGCATCGCCGACGAGCTCCACCTCCACGTGGCGAACAAGCCCGAGAGCCAGGACATCTGCTTCGTCCCCACGAAGAATTACCGTGACTACGTGCGGAAGGAGGACACCACCGCTGTTCGTCCCGGACCGATCATCGACGCCGAGGGGCGCGTGGTCGGTCAACACGAGGGTGTTTCCTTCTACACGATCGGGCAGCGGCGTGGTCTGGGGATCTCCTCGAGGCGACCACTCTTTGTGACGGAGATCCGGCCGGAGCAGCGAATCCTCGTCGTTGGCGACGAGGGTTCGCTCTATCGGAAGACAGCGCACGCCTCGCAGGTCAATTGGGTCGCGATCGAGGGGTTGCATGGGCCGATGCGCGTCATGGCGAAGGCCCGGTACCATGCCGAGGAAGTCGCCGCTACGATCGAGCCGGCGGAGGGTGTCGTTCGAGTCGTCTTCGACGAGCCCCAGCGTGCCATTACGCCAGGACAGGCTATTGTGTTCTACGACGGTGACTGCGTCGTCGGAGGCGGGGTGCTGGAATTAGAACCGCGACAAAATGGACGGCGTCTTGCCGAGGAGCTGCGAGACGGTGCGGGGGAGACGCATGGTGACTGATCTCCGATCCCCAGCCCCTGACGCCCTCGAGAAGCTCGATCGGCTTCGATCCATCCTTCGCGGGATGGAGTCTGTCCTGGTGGCCTACTCGGGTGGGGTTGATTCCACGTTGCTCCTCAAGGCTGCCACCGATGCGCTCGGCCCGCGTTCCCTCGGGGTAACGGCGCGTTCCGACAGCTACCCGGAACGCGAGCTCGAGGAAGCGATCCGGATCGCCGCCGAGATGGGGGCGCGGCACCTCGTCGTGCATACGCGCGAGATGGAACAGGAGTCGTACGTCTCCAACCCGTCCAACCGCTGCTTTTACTGCAAGAATGAGCTGTGGACGGCGCTGACGCCGGTCGCACGCGAGCACGGGCTGGCATCGATGGCGGACGGTTTCAACGCCGACGATGTCGGGGACTATCGACCTGGGGCGGCCGCTGCGCGTCAGCACGGCGTTCGGAGCCCGCTCCTCGAGGCCGGGCTGACGAAGTACGAGATCCGGGCGCTTTCCAGGTGGTTGGGCCTGGCCACGTGGGACAAGCCCGCGATGGCGTGCCTCTCCTCGCGCGTCCCGTATGGCGACCGGATCAGCCGTGAGAAGCTCGACCAGATCGATCGCGCTGAGCAGCTGATCCGGGACCTCGGATTCCGGCAGGTGCGCGTCCGGCACCACGGAGAGATCGCCCGCATCGAGCTCCCGCGCGAGGACATGGCGCGCTTTTATTCAGATGAGCTCGCCGCACCGGTCGCGAAGCGTTTGAAGGAGCTGGGCTTCCGGTACGTGACGCTCGACCTCGAGGGATTCCGGTCCGGCAGCATGAACGAGGTCCTCAAGCTCACGCCCGCCACGGCCGTTGCCCGGTAACGCGTGCCTTGCTGCTGCTTGCGACCGACGTCGGGAACACTGAGATCAAGCTGGGCGTCTTCGCGGACGAGCGGCTCGGAGCCAGTTGGCGCTGGTCCTCCGACCGCACCAAGACCGCCGATGAGTACGCGGCGCTGCTGGCATGGGCGCTCGAGCGAGATGACCTCTCGCTCTCAGCGATCGAGAGCGCCGTGCTGTGTAGCGTCGTGCCGGGGCTGACCCGCACATTTCAGGAGCTCATTCGCCACTTTCTGAGGCGGGAGCCGTTGGTCGTCAGCGCCGAGATCGACACCGTGGTATCCCTCCGAGTCGACAACCCTCAGGAGGTCGGGGGCGATCGGATCGCGAACGCTGTGGCGGCGAGTGCGCTGTACGGAGCACCGGCGATCGTGGTGGACTTCGGTACGGCGACGAACTTCGACGTGATCTCGGCAGATGGAGCGCTGGTCGGCGCCAGCTTCGCGCCGGGGCTGCTCACGGCCGTCGATGGCATGCTCGCGCGGGCGGCGCGGCTTCAGCGGTTCGACCTCGTGGCGCCACCGAAGGCGATCGGGACGAACACGATTGCGTGCCTTCAGTCGGGCACCATCTACGGCTACGTCGGGCTGGTCGAGGGGCTCGTGCGACGGATCAAGAATGAGCTGGGTATGGACGCGCAGGTCATCGGCACTGGTGGCCTGGTTGATCTCATCGCCGCGGAGACCGGCGCAATCCAGCTTGTGGACCGAGATCTGACCCTTAAAGGCTTGCGCCTGCTCGCGGAACGGAACCAGGCGTCCGAGGGCAGACGCCACGCGACACGGACGAGACTCACGGGAGAACGCTGAATTGAATCCTCGACTCCTAGCACCCGACCCCCAATCCTCGCGACCCAGCCCGCTGGCGGGCCGCCGCATCGCCCTCGGCGTGACGGGCAGCATCGCGGCGTACAAGGCGGTCGCTGTTGTCAGCAGCCTCGTTCAGCAGGGGGCCGTTGTGGATGTCGTGATGACGCCCGACGCGACGCAATTCGTCCAGCCGCTGAGCTTCCAGGCCATCACGCACCGTCAGGTGGCCGTGGACATGTTCCACCTTCTCGCTGAGACGGAGATCGGCCACGTTACCATCGGGCACCAGGCCGAGGTGCTGGTGATCGCGCCCGCCACGGCGCACAGCATCGCCAAGCTTGCGCTCGGTCTCGCAGACGACATGGTTGCCACGACTGCTCTGGCCACCCAGGCGCCCGTCGTCTACGCGCCTGCCATGGAAACGAACATGTGGAGGCACCCGGCCACGCAAGAGCACGTCCAGACGCTTCGGGGGCGCGGCTGGACCGTCGTCGAGCCGGAATCGGGGTACCTTGCGTCCGGGTCGACGGGTGAGGGCCGAATGGCAGCGCCAGAACGCATCGTCGACACGCTCAGGCACGTGCTGTCGCGTGGCGGTGACTTGGGCGACTGGCGGGTGACCGTGACGGCAGGAGGGACACGCGAACCCATCGATCCCGTTCGGTACATCTCGAATCGTTCTTCAGGCAAGATGGGCGTTGCCTTGGCCGAGGCTGCGCGCGATCGGGGTGCCGATGTCGTGTTGATTACCACGATGGATCCACCTCAGATGATGGGAGTTCGACCCGTGGTGGTCGAGCGCGCCGAAGAGATGCGCGACGCGGTCATGGGGGCGCTCGATGCCAATGACGCCCTGGTGATGGCCGCCGCCGTCGCCGACTATCGGCCTGCGCAGGCAGCTCGAGAGAAGATCAAGAAAGCCGATCAAACCCAATCGGTCGCGTTAGCCCCGACCGTCGACATTCTCGAGGACGTCACGGAGGCGCGTGGTGCGCGGACTCGACCGATCGTGGTGGGGTTCGCCGCGGAGACGGAGCATGTCGTTGAGAATGCCCGTCGCAAGCTCGACCGAAAGCGACTCGACCTGATGGTCGTCAACGATGTCTCGGAACCGGACAGCGTATTCGCGAGCGACTTCAACACCGTGACCATCCTGCACACGACCGGTGCAGACGTGAGCCTGCCCCGCTTGCACAAGCTGGAAGTTGCGCACCGGGTGTGGGACGAGATTCTCGCGCTCGCCCGATAGGCGGCGAGCGAGTGCGCCGTACCGCGCGGTGTTGGACTCGTGTTCAGATATTGCCGGTGCAGTGTGGAGGAAATAGGGCGTGATCACACGGAATGGCGTGCGCTTCGACAAAGAGGCGATTAAGCAGGCAGTCGAGCAGCTGATCCTCGCGGTGGGTGAGGACCCTCAGCGCGAGGGGCTGGCCGACACCCCCCGCCGGATCGCCGAGATGTACGAGGAGATCTTGCAGGGCCTCCAGCAGGACCCGCGAGAGGTTTTGCAAGTCGGCTTCGAGGAAGATCACCAGGAGATGGTCATCGTTCGGGATATTCCGTTCTACTCGATCTGCGAGCATCATTTCCTGCCGTTCCACGGCATCTTCCACGTCGGCTACATTCCTCGAGGACGCGTCGTTGGCATCAGCAAGCTGGCGCGCGTCGTGGACATCTTCGCGCGCAGGCCACAGCTTCAGGAACGCCTGACCAGCCAGATCGCAGATCTCCTGATGGACGAGTTGGGTCCGGCGGGTGTGGCGGTGGTGGGCGAGGCCGAGCATCTCTGCATGACCATGCGCGGGGTCAAGCGGCCCGGAACGAAAGTCGTGACCTCGGCGAACCGCGGGCTGTTCCGCGAGAACGAGACCACGCGCCTGGAGTTCTTCGCCTTGCTCGGCGACAAGCGCCGGTGACGCGGGGGTGGGGGGCTAGAACCCCGGCCGCAAAGCCCCGTCATCCTGAGGAGCGCAGCGACGAAGG
>WHTR01000289.1:262-634 GCA_009377635.1 Chloroflexota bacterium | reverse complement strand
CTGGTCGGCTTGGTCGGCAATTCCGCATTAGCGACCCGGCTGTCGCTCTGGAGCGGACGGGAACCCGCCCTTCCGCCCGGGCCACGGCGGGGCCACATCCTTGCGGAATGTTGGCGGCAACAAAGGACACTCACGGACAGGGAAACAACGGTGCTGACCTGCGGAAATGGCCGCTTGGGCAGGTGGAAGGCATGGCGAAGCCGGTTTTGCCAAGGTGAGGGTCGCCGGTTCGAATCCGGTCGTCCGCTCAAGGCAAGGCCGCAGGTCATCCGCATACGGACGATCCTCCACCCACAGCACACGGCCCTGCTCGTCCCGTTCCGTCCGCAGATTTGCCGCAGACGGTTCGCTTTGTGATTCTGGGAAGGCGCC
>WHTR01000289.1:0-252 GCA_009377635.1 Chloroflexota bacterium | reverse complement strand
TCGGAGGTGGTCATCCGGACCGAGGAATGCCCCGGGTTGGTCGCGAGTTCCTGCAGGTTGGCGCCCGTGGCGAGCAGGATGGCGGCGCCCGTGCGATGGACGACGGGCGGGGTCGACGCCGACCCATTCCCGCCCCCTGGGTCGCCTCGGACAGGGACGGAGCATAAACATGGCCAATCGGGCGAGGGAGTCGCCACGGTCCTCGTGCTGGGTCTTCTCATCGGCGCGTGCACCGGTTCCTCAAACCAGGAG
>WHTR01000288.1:247-641 GCA_009377635.1 Chloroflexota bacterium | reverse complement strand
CGCCCGGACCGCGTTCGGCGATGTTCTGATCACACGCTCAAAACCATGACAAGGAGACAGAGAGATATGGAACCAACCAACACGATCGAGGTGAGAAACCTCCAGAAGGGATATAAGGGAGTACCAGTGCTCCACGACGTCTCGTTCACCGTCGGACGGGGCAAGGTCTTCGCTCTGCTCGGGGCCAACGGCTCCGGCAAGACGACGACCATCAACATCCTGACGACATTGATCAAGGCCGACGGGGGGACGGCAAGGGTCGCCGGTGTCGACGTGGCGACCCAACCCGCCAAGGTCCGCGAGCAGATAAGCCTCACGGGGCAATTCGCCGCGGTCGACAATGTGCTCACGGCCCGCGAGAACCTGGTCCTGATGGGCGAGTTGCGCCACATCC
>WHTR01000288.1:0-237 GCA_009377635.1 Chloroflexota bacterium | reverse complement strand
GCGGCGAACCTGCTCGACAAGTTCGGCCTAAACGACGCGGCTGACCGCCGTCTGCTCACCTTCTCGGGCGGAATGCGACGCCGACTCGACATCGCCATGAGCCTGGTGGGCGGCGCACCCATCATCTTCTTCGATGAGCCGACCACCGGTCTCGATCCCCAAGGCCGCACCGACATGTAGCAGACCATCCGCAAACTGGCCGAGAACGGGACCACGATTTTCCTGACCACGCAGTAT
>WHTR01000287.1:259-645 GCA_009377635.1 Chloroflexota bacterium | reverse complement strand
ACGAGCTCGTCGCGGCGCCGGCCGGTCCAGGCATCGGAGCCGTCGATGAGCTGCTTGAGATGCGCGACCAGGTTCGCCCGGACCTGCTGGTCGCGCTCGGCTTGTTCGGGGTTGTGGCAGACCACGAACCGCTGGGCCCGGGCGCCGTCGTCACCGTCACCGTCTGCGCCGGGAGCGACCGCGACTTCCTTGACCCGCAGGTTGGACGTGACGGTGTCGTGGGAGCGGCTGTGCGCCGAGCTCGACCTCGACGACGACCGTGAGGCGAGCTGACGACCGCGCTCGGCATCGCATTCGCGCAACGGAGCATCGGCAGGAGCGACCCCGGCGTGTCCCGCGGACGCGAGGAGTAGCCAAAATAGTCTCTTGTTTGCTCCGTTCTGTAT
>WHTR01000287.1:0-249 GCA_009377635.1 Chloroflexota bacterium | reverse complement strand
CTTGGAGTGCCCGAACGTCCGCCGGCCCGCTTCGTCGGGGCAGCTGACCTCGTCGTCGCAGACCGGGTCGGCCAGCTCGGGATCGGAATCGGCGGTCTCGACCTCCCAGTACGTGCTCGTGGTGTCCACGAACACAATGTCCAGATCCAGGTTCAACAGGTGCGCGACCGCCGAGAAGATCTCCGCGGCGATCTCGTCCAAGGCCTCGAGCAGGAAGTCCATCGCCCGATACGCCTGATCATCGCTGAA
>WHTR01000286.1 GCA_009377635.1 Chloroflexota bacterium | reverse complement strand
CGAGGTCAGGAGGTTGTGGCCTCCCGGCGGTGAGATGCCACAAGCCCGAGCATCACTATTTCCGAGTGAGGCCTGCCCCACGCCCTTCTTATGAACCGGCGAGGCACGTGCCCTGACCTGCGGAAATGATTCTCTGATGGGAGCGACTGCGAAGCCAGGCGGCATCTGGAACGGATCCGGTATGGCCCGAAGTTGGCCCGGACATAAGAGACGCGAACCTAGTACCGAAAGGAAAAGGCCCCGTCACCAGGGCCTTTGTCCAGAGCGGGCGACCGGACTCGAACCGGCGACCCTCACCTTGGCAAAAAGATTCCAACCACTCCGTCTATCTGGGGAAATGACCGAAAACGGCGTCTGACCAGGGCATTCAGTTGATTTCGCATTCGCGCTGTCGCGCGCTGTTTCGCGGTGTCGCGCGGCCTGGCCGCGGCCTAGGACTGACCACTCCTTTCTTTATGTCTGTCCACTGCCGTAGGCCTGCTTGCGCCTCGATCTGCCTGTCCCCTGCCCTCTTTCTCTTATCGCCTGCCTGAAACCGGCTTCCAGTGCCGGCCTTTTCGCTCCGCTAACCACGATGCCGTCTGCCCCGGTCGATGTCGCCCACAGCTTAAGCCCCCGGTGTCCTTGCTCGCCCTGCACCGAAAGGGAGCC
>WHTR01000285.1 GCA_009377635.1 Chloroflexota bacterium | reverse complement strand
ACTAGGCCGCGAGATGCCCATAAACAACCATGAAGAACAATGAACGACCATGAACAAAAGCGCAGGTCAACGCCCGTTTGTGAGCAAAAGCCCAGGAGGCGGTCCTACGGACTTGGGGGGTTCGAGTCCCCCGCCCTCCGCTCTACCTGACCTGCCTGGCTGGATCGAAGCGATTCTGGAGGAAGGTCAAGTCTCGGGGCATCTCATCTGACTAAGCGACGTACCCAACCCACGCGTCGGGCGTCTTCTTGTTCTTCAATTCGGGCCATGGGTTGGTCGGCTATTCGTCGGCGAGGCGCCGGTAGGCGCCGATCGAGAGTCCGAAGGTGACGCTGGCCAGCCCGACGATGAACGCGGCGCAGATGCCCAGGAGGGCCCAGTCGGTGTGGCCAGAGAGGATCGAGCGGGTCGCGTCGAGGTACCAGGTAACGGGGTTGAAGCGGGCGACCTGTTCGAACCAGGCGGGCATGAGGAAGCGTGGGCCGAACCAGGTGGAGAACATCATGATCGGGAAGAACAGCGGTTGGAGTCCGAGGACCGCGGCCCGGTTGCGGGTCCTGATGGCCGAGAGGAAGAAGATGCCGTTCCATGCCGTGGCAAAGCCCGCGGTCAAGGCGAGCACGGTGATCGCACCGAGGATCCCGCCTTCGTTCGTGAG
>WHTR01000284.1 GCA_009377635.1 Chloroflexota bacterium | reverse complement strand
GTCCACAACGCGCATGATTATTCGTGGATATCGATGTCTCTTAATGACACTGAAAAGGGGAGTTGACCAGGGGAAATGGTCAGTTTGTGCACCTGAGCCGTTTCGTACGAAAGAACCTTGCCAAGGTGAGGGTCGCCAGTTCGAATCTGGTTGCCCGCTCTGAGAAGAAGCGCACGTCAGGGCCCTTTCTGATGAGGCCCTGACTCGCGATTGGAACCCGTCACCTGCGTGCAGGCCGCGGGGAGGCCGCGGGATATTCTGTGCGGGATATTCCTGCTTACCCCCGCGCCCAGAGAGCACTGCGCTTACAACGGAATCTCCGCAAGCCCGCGACCAGGACCGTTTCGTGGAGTACCTGGTCAACGCGTATTTCGTGAGTACCGGTGACATTCATCGGTATCCCGTGACAGGGCTCCGATGAACGCAATTTGGACGCAGCAAGACAATCACCTCTAACTTGTCCTACGACATTTCAGTCTGCAGAGAGGGTTCGGCTGGTTGTCGCTTGCCACCAACTAACGAGGCTTCGCCTCAGACCGACCAGACGTGAACTTGACCGAATTACAAGAAACTTGACTCATCTGCAACAAGTTCCGCGCTTCAAGCATGGCTAGGGACCGTCCCGGGTTCCGCTCAGCCGACCTTCCGATGATGCTGCCGACGAC
>WHTR01000283.1 GCA_009377635.1 Chloroflexota bacterium | reverse complement strand
GTGCTGCGCTTCGGAGACGCCAGTGACGTTCTCTCCCTGGCAGTGAGCAGGCGGGGGTGAGGGGCGGTCCCAGGGATAGCCCCCTCACTCCGTTACGGCACGCCAGCGCCCGGGCGGGGAAGACGTAGTACCATGGCCACGCCGTGGGCGCGTTTGGAAACTGCCGGCCGAGCCGCCCCAACAGGGCCTGCATCGCGGCACACGCGAGGAGGGTGAGGAGGTAGCTCGCCTCCATGCTGAGGATCAGATGGCGCAGCCGGGCAACGTCGCGGGCTTCGGCTTGCCCGGGGTTCCCCTGCGGCATATCATCCCGCTGGAGCATACTGTGTTGCAGAATGCGGCACAAACAAAGCTAGACGGCAGGTAAGGGGGAAGGGAAATCCTTCAAACGAGCGATAACGTCGAACTCTTCCGTCTCATAATCGACCGTGGTTTCAATCAAGGTGACGTATCTGTTGCGGACGAGGTGTGCGCCCACCAGTTCGTTGAGCACGAGTATCTACTGCCGACCGATCTGCCTGGCCCGGAAATTCTCAAGATCGCGATCGAGTCTGCGCGACGAGAGGTCAAGGGTCTGGCGCTGACCATCGAAGATATCGTCGCGGACGGGAACAACGTGTGGGCGCGGATGATTGCGCGGGGTAGCGACCCGCGCTCGGGGAAGCC
>WHTR01000282.1:375-668 GCA_009377635.1 Chloroflexota bacterium | reverse complement strand
CCACGCCCACGATACGGCCTGGTGGCGCCGCGCCTGATCGATCACGGGGCGCTGGGCATCGTTTACGAGGATCGAGGACGAACGCTGGTTCTTCGGTCCAACATTCCGCTCCGGCAGCTTGGCGCGGTGGGCGGTATGGGTGCGCGAGCGGTCATCCGCGCTGGCGATCAGGCACAGTTCTCCCTCGTGTTCAGCCAGCAGTTCCCAGCCATCCTGCCGCCGCTCGGTCCTGCCGCCGATGCGCACGTCCACCAATCGATTCGCTGGTGGGAGGCATGGGCGGCGCGCTGTCG
>WHTR01000282.1:0-365 GCA_009377635.1 Chloroflexota bacterium | reverse complement strand
GGACCGTACCGCTCCGTCGTGCTCCGAAGCGCGCTCGTCCTGAAGCTCCTCACCTTCGCGCCGTCAGGGGCCATTGTCGCGGCGCCCACCACCTCGCTGCCCGAAGCCGTCGGCGGTCGCCGGAACTGGGATTACCGCTACTGCTGGCTGCGCGACGCCTCGATGACGCTCCGCGTGCTGTTCGACCTTGGATACCACGCCGAGGGCGACGCGTTCTTCTCCTGGCTCCTTCACGCGCACGGCTCACCTGGCCGGAGCTGCAGATTCTCTACGACGTCTACGGCGAGACACGGCTGGACGAGCGTGAGCTCCCGCATCTCGAGGGCTACGCCGGCTCGGCGCCCGTCCGCATTGGCAACGCGGCC
>WHTR01000281.1 GCA_009377635.1 Chloroflexota bacterium | reverse complement strand
CCGAGTTCGGGCACGGCCTCAACGCGGAATATCTCGACGAGGCGCTGGAGAATCCGGACGACCCGCTGCAGCAGTGGCGCCGGGACGCGGCGAAACAGCGGCGCCTCGGGCAGTTCCGCATGCAGGTCGCCCGCAGCATCATTACCCTCTTCCCCAACGCGATGCTTTCGCCCTCGACGCGCGAGCTCCACCTCTGGCACCCGCGCAGCGTCAACGAGACCGAGGTCTGGATGGTGACCTTCTACGACGAGACGGAGTCGCCGGAGGTCAGCCGCGCCTTCCGCAAGGTGACCCAGCTCCGCCACGGCCCTGCCGGGCTTTACTCCCAGGACGAGGGCGAGAACTGGGAGGGCGCCACCAAGGGCTCTCAGGGCGTCGTCATCTCCACCAAGCCCCTCAACTACCAGATGGGCCTCGGCCACGGCGAGATCATCGAGGATGAGCAGAGCCCGCCCCGCATCGAAACCCTGATCAACGAGCACCGCCAGCTCTGGTTCTACCGCAACTGGGCCCACGCCATCGCCTCCGGCGACTGGGCGGAATGGAAGGCCCACCTTCCAAAGCCGACAGGGCGGGTGTAGACATGAACCCCGGCCTGTTTAGAAAAGAAGGCTGAGATGAGTGACACAACTCACGACGAGCTACTGGCGCTTGCCGATGCGTGGGCACAGGCAATCG
>WHTR01000280.1 GCA_009377635.1 Chloroflexota bacterium | reverse complement strand
TGGTTGAACCAGTCGATGTATTCCAGGGTGGCCAGCTCGAGGTCGTCGATGCCGCGCCAGGGGCCGCGGGGACGGACCAGCTCGGCCTTGTACAGGCCGTTCATCGACTCGGCCAGGGCGTTGTCGTAGGAGTCGCCGCGCGAGCCGACCGACGCGACCGCGCCGGCCTCGTCGAGGCGCTGGGAGTAGCGGATCGACAGGTACTGCGATCCGCGGTCGGAGTGGCGCACGAGTCCGTCGAGACCATCGGCGCCCCGGTTGTGCACCGCCATCTCGAGCGCGTCGATGGCCAGGTCCGAACGCAGCGACCGCGATGCTTGCCAGCCGACGACCATGCGGGAGAACACGTCGATGATGAACGCGACGTACACCCAGCCGGCATGGGTCTTGACGTAGGTCAGGTCCGCGACCCACAGCCGGTTCGGTGTCGGCGCCCGGAAGCGACGCTCGACGAGATCAGCGGGCCGCTCCAGGCGCTCGTCGCCGATGGTGGTGCGCACCCAGATCCGGCCCCGCCGGCAGCCCTGCAGGCCGAGGTCGCGCATCAACCGCTCGACGGTGCAGCGAGCCACGGTGACGCCGTCCTTGTTCAGCTGGTCCCACACCTTGTCCGCGCCGTAGACGGCGAGGTTCTGTTCCCACACCCGCAGGATCAGCGGGCGGAGTTCGGCGTCACGGACCG
>WHTR01000027.1 GCA_009377635.1 Chloroflexota bacterium | reverse complement strand
TGGGCATCCGTTGACTTTTCGGATGGGGCTTGGCGCCCGGCCCATCGGACGAGGGTGGCTTGCTGCTGTTGTGGCTATCGGTCGCCAGCCGGGCTTCCAGCGCCTGTATCCGCTCGCGCAAGGCCGCGTTCTCCGCCTGCAATGCGGCGATTAGGCTCAGCAAGTCCTCGCGGCTGGCGGTCTCGAGATTCATGACAGGTTGACATTACCGCATAACTCACTGTTCGGCAAGTTGCGGCGCATGCCACTGTTCCCCTCGGTGTGAGGAGCTGAGTAGTTACTGCGCGATACACAATAACCGGGGTCTCTACAAAACCCGGGGCGGTTCACTTCGAGCGTGTCCATGCACTCTTTCATGGTCAAGACCTGACTCACGTCGTCGTTATTGAGAAAGAGCATGTGGCTTTAGCCTCCGTCGGGTTGCCCCTGGGATGGCTCGCATTCTAGCCAGCACCCCGGGGTGGAGTCAGCGCGAATTGAGAGAAGCGCTCTGAGCGTCTAGCACGCTCGCTCTAGGGACGCGGACGGAAACTGTCATTCTGAGGCCGCAGGCCGAAGAATATCTGGTCATAACTGATCATGCTACGGCAGTTGACAGTCTTGGGAGATCCTTCGCTTCGCTCAGGATGACATTCCGGCTGCACTTCTAGGAAGGGCCGGCTGAGTCCGGTGTGGCGGACGCGGTGCGGGCACTGGGCGAGCAGTGATCGAGGTACTCGCCTGGCTCGGCGCTGAGCCAGGCGAACAGCCGGCCGTACTCGGCAATCTGCATGGTCGGCCCATCGCCCGTGCTGACCCGCCATTGACGCGTCCCGTGGGTGATAATGCCACCCTGGTCGATAACCCACACCGACCGGTTCCAGAACCCTCCGTGGTGGTGCTCGGTCTCACGAAGCGCTCCGTAGAGGCGGGCGATATCACCACTCGGGTCGGAGACAAAGATGTAAGGGAGCACCTCCCCGAAGTGGTCGAGGCCGTAGGTGCGGTGCGCGTCGATCGAGTCAGGGCTCACGACCACCAGCTTGGCCCCTGCCCGAACCAGCTTGGGATAGTCTTGCCTCAACGAGGCAACCAGGCTCCCCGTTCAAGTGCCGTGAAAACGATAGCTATCCAGGGTGATGAGCACCACCGTCCTCGCCCGCTGGGCCAGGTCCAGCAATGTAGTGGCGTTCAGCGGCCGGTCGAGGGAGAAATCCGGCGCTCGGACACCGATACGAGCGACTGCGTCCTTGCCAGCGCCGCCATCGTCCTTCGGAGTCGGGGTCGTGGTTATCGCCATCGAGTACTCCCTTGGCGTCGCTGCCCGTGCCGCTAGTCCCGGATGTCTTGCAAGAACCACTCGATGGGCAGCTCGTTGCCCAGACCGAGCGCCCTGGCCTTCTCGTACACTTGCCAGCCAACCGAGGCGAACTGGAGCCCCTGGTTGCCAAGCGCCAGGTACAGCGAGATCTGCTCATCGCTGGTTCGCCCCGGAGCCTTCCCGCTAACAAGGTCCACGTAGGTCGGGTAGCGAGCGGAGGGGCTCCAGTGGGGAGCCGCCGGGGGTAGCCGCTCGATCTCTTCCTCCGTCCCGCCGACGAATGTGAAGGGGCTGTGGCCCCGGCCCGACTCCACCCGGTCGGGTCCTTCGACTGTGAGCGATCCGCCGCCTCCCTGGCGCACCACCACGGCGGCGCGCCGATAGACGTCCTCGCCGAGCTCCGCCCCTCCGACGCAAGTCACGTGCATGCCTGGCTCCAGCCAATCGGACCTAATCACCGGGACCATGCTGTCGGTGCAGGTCGATACGATGCCGGCTCCTCTGACGGCGCTCTGCGGGTCGGCTACCAGTCCTCGATGCCGTAACGGTTCGCAGCCTCGACGATCTTCGGGTCGTCCAGCACCATGAGCTTTCCGTTTTCGTAGATCTTGCGGCCGTCCATCTCGATGGTCTGGTTACGCACCGTGGCGCCAAAGTTACCGCCCAGCGTCTGAGCGTGGAAATGCATCCGCTCGGTCGTACTGATCGCCCCGATGCCCATGGGGTCAGGGTCCGCTTTCGGATTCATGCCCCCATGCCAGGAATCGAGCGTCCGCGCATTGTCGCCGAAGGTCTGGACCATCTCCTCGATGCGTTGACGCACGCGCTCGGCGCGTTCGCCTCCTTCGATCCGAACAATGCGGTTGTCTTCGAAGACGAATGTCACGGGCTCAGGGGGGCCGCCCTCCCGATCTTCTGCATTGGGGCTGTCCGAAACGATCTTGCCCTGAGCATTGATCGCTCCGACCGGCGTATAGACCTCCCCGGGGAAGACTCGGATCAGCCGAGTGGCCTCAGACTCCTTGACGAAATACGCGTCGGCAACGTCGCTCGCGGTCGCCACTTGCCCGCGGAGGTTCGTTCCACCGGGAGCACTGATATGCCAATCCCTGCTGCTTGAGGAGATCTCCTCCAGCTGGGCGAAGATGGCCCGGACCATCCGCCAGTCGAAACGCGCGTGCTCGGTGGCGAAGTTCTCGGGCGTCATGCAGCGGTTGGTGACCCGCAAGATCTGGTGGTCCTTGACGTACTGATGCAGGATCTCGCGGTTGAGGTTGTAGTTCATCACGACTTTGTCAGCCGAGAGGAGCGCGCCCACCAGCACTTTGGAGAAGGAGCGCGCGCCTCGGCCGATGGTCGGGCCCCACAGCGAATGGGACTCGACGCCAGACTCCTTGACTGCGTCCTCGATGAGTCCCACCAGCTCGGGTGCGATTTTTCCGTACTCGTTCAGGAGGAGGACGCTCTCCCCCTTCTGACAATCCAGGCAGTTGGCGACCAGGTTCCAGACCCCCTCTTTCACCTGATCCTGAAATACGCCTGCTGTCGCCATGACCATTCTCCTTCGGGGCCCTCACTGTCCCCCTTCGACGGTTTAGAGCAGGGTCTCCCGCCGGAGGGTCGAGGGAATGAAACTACTTCCAATGGCGCAAGCCGAAGCGCTGAGCGGTCTCCCGAAGCTTCGGGTCGTCGAAATCGGGGTGGTACACGCCGTTCTCGATGACCGTCTCGCCGTCCAGCTCCAGGATGAGCCGGCCCCACTGAGCCGCCATATGCTCGCCCTCGGGCCCGACGTGGAAATGCGCCATGTCGGTGTTGGCGTTTCCGATCAGTCCCCGGGGGCCGCCGACGCATTCGGCCGTCGGGTGGAGTCCCCCGTGCCAGGAGTCGACCTTGTTGGCATCCGGTCGGTTGAGCCGCTCGGCTCGCTCGTCCAGGTTCTTGGCGTACTCGTCAACCCAGCGCTTGGCCTCAGACGGACCTTCGACGCGCGTCATGATGTTGTTCTCGATAATGATCGTCGGTGGATGATCAATCGGCTCGCGCCGGAAGCCGTTCGTGTACTCGATCACCGCCTGGCCTTCGCACCGCGTAGTGGCGACCGGGATATAGGCCGGCGAGTTGAAGGAGCGACTGAACGGAACGCGGTACTCGTCGAGCTGACGGGCGCGCTCGCTGAACGATCCGATCACACCAGAGATGTCGGTGCCGGCGGGATTGGCCAGGCGGACCCGCCGGCCCTCGGCGAACAGCTCCTTCTCGAACCGTTCGTAGATGGCATTGGCCATGCCCCAATGGTAACGCGCGTGGTTGGATGCAAAGTCTTCCTTGGTGCGGAACATCGTGTTCGCAACGAGGACGCTCGGGTTGTCTCCCAGTGTCTGCACGAGAGCGCGGTCCCCCAACGGGTAGAGCGAGATCACCTTATCGGCCGACCGGATGGCCGTTGCGAGCTCGTCTGAGATGGGCGGGGCGGCGCCCGGCCCGCCACCGCGCTCGGGGCGGTCCAGCCACATCACCTGCTCGTGTCCACCGGCGTTGCGGACTGCTTGAGCGATGAGCTCGACCAAATCAGTGTCCGCCTCACCGCCCTCATTGATCAGGAGAACCTTTTCTCCTTGCTGGACCTCGGCGCAATGGTTCACGAGGTTTGCGACTCCTTCTTGGACTGGCTCCATGGTTCGCTCCTTTCTGTAGACGTGGATGCTTAGGAGCCGGTGACGAGGAAGAGATCCTCTGGTGCGACGAGTTTACGAACAATTCCTTCTTGCCCCCGAGGTCGCGCGGCTCCTTGATGCCCGATTGCTCGGTGACGGTCACTCCAGTGTGGGGGAAGAACCGACTCGGGAAGAACGGTAGGGCAATCTGCGGTTTGCCGAGGTCGAAGCACATCAGGTAGGTCGAGAACCCTTGCTCCCCGATGTCCCAGGGATGCTCGCGTGCGAGTCGAGAAAAGATTGGCGCCGGCGGCCCTTCCACGACCGGCGCATACTCGATCTCAATGCCTTCCGGCCGCACCTTGCAATTGATCAGGTTGAGGAAGTCGTAGCGGCGGCCGATCGCGGCCGTGAAACGCTGGGATGAATCGGAGCCCGCCATAGAGAGCCGCCCCTACTGATTGTCGTTGGAGCCTTCATCGACATTTAGGCACAAATAGTAACACCTGGAGAAAAAGAGCCGCTACCCGCCCGCCGCAAGCCTGACAACTTCTGACTAAGCCGTAGGACAAGTCAACTTTCTGCCCGCCTAATGTTGATAATGCTGACTAATATGATCGACTATCGGCTTGACTTGTGTCTTGGTAACTGCCGGTGTATTCTTGGGGGGAGCTTTTGAGCGAGCGGTACAGGTGGTATTCTGATAAACAGGGCTAAATCGTGACCAACTATGGCTTCGTTATTGACCAGGACTCCTGTATCGGGTGCCATGCGTGCACGATTGCCTGTAAGTCAGAAAATGATGTGTCACTTGGTGTTTTTCGCACCTGGGTCAAGTACGTGGAGAAAGGGCAATTTCCTAGCACTAAGCGCCATTTCCTGGTGGAGCGCTGCAACCACTGCGCAAAAGCACCGTGCGTCGCGATTTGTCCGACAAAAGCGATGTTTAACCGCCCAGACGGCATCGTCGACTTCGATCCAGCCCGCTGCATCGGCTGCAAGGCGTGTATGCAGGCGTGTCCCTACGATGCGATCTACATCGACCCCGAGACCCATTCCGCTGCGAAGTGCAATTACTGCGCCCACCGCACCGAGATTGGCCTCCAGCCGGCCTGCGTGGTCGCATGCCCGGAGGAAGCCATCATCTCCGGGGATCTCGACGATCCGATGAGTCGCATCTCCCAGCTGATCGGCCGGGAGAGCGTCCGCCAGCGCCGGCCCGACCAGGGAACGCAGCCGAAGCTGTGGTACATCGGTGCCGAAGAGGTGGCGATCAATCCGGAGTTTTTCAACGATTCCCAGGGGTCGATGTGGGCACAGCACCGTTCGACCGAGCATGGCTTCCCGGCCAGGACCTCTGACAAGCCTGAATGGAAGGTTCTGCCGATGGCCGAAGCCGTGAAGGAAGATTCCCGCGGCCAGCCGATCGCCCCGGGGCAGACCGTGGCGGCCGGGTTCATCACCGAAGGGGGGCAGGTCGACTACAACGTGGCCCACGAGCAGCCCTGGGGCTTTCTCGTCGCCGCCTACCTATGGACGAAGTCGATCGCGGGCGGCGCGTTTCTGACGCTGGCCATCCTGACGTTCTTCTTCGCGACGGTTCCGTTTACTCCCGCCGCAACCCCGCTGGCGCTCCCCGCGCTGCTGATCGCGCTCCTTTTTACCGGGCTCACTACCGCCTTGTTGGTGGCCGACCTGAAACACCCAGAACGCTTCCTTTACATATTGACCAAGTCCAACTTCCGCTCCTGGCTGGTCTGGGGAGCGTACATCCTCATTGCCTTCGGCGGTTTTGCCGGCCTGCAGCTCGTGGCTATGTTGATCGATGCGCCGACACTGTCCGCGCTCCTATTGTGGCCAGGGATTCTGGCGGCCGCGCTGGCGGCCGCCTACAGCGGGTTCCTGTTCGGCCAGGCGGAGGGGCGCGACTTCTGGCAGAGTCCGCTGCTGGCCCCGCATCTGCTCGCTCAATCAGTCGTCGCCGGAGCCGCGGCGCTCGTGCTAGCCGCGCTCGCCCTGGGCGGCGGGGCACCGATCGTCCCCGTCCTCGTGCTCATCATGGCGATCGGCCTGTCCGTTCACCTGCTGTTCGTCCTCGCCGAGATCGTCACCCCCCACGCCAACTCCCACGTCCGGCTGGCGGCGGCCACCCTGACCTCGGGCAAGCTCCGGGACAGGTTTTGGGGTGGTGCGATGGTTCTCGGCGTTGGCGTGCCGTTTGCGGTCCTGGCCTTCACGGTCGGGGTCATGCCCGGCCGGTTTGACGCCGTCACTGGACTTCTGGCTGGCATTGCCGCAGCCGCAAGCCTCGCCGGGCTGCTTATCTACGAAGACGTGTGGGTTACCGCCGGCCAATCAGTCCCGATGAGCTGAGCCGGGCAAGAGGAGAGAAAACCTTGGTCTTTTCAATGGAAGCGGCTCTTCGATTGGGCGCCGCCGCGCGCTCCCTCTTTGAGAGCGCTGCTGCACAAAACTCCCGCGCGCATTTGGCGCGGGCAGACGGACCGAGCATCATGGTTCCGAAGGCATTGGCCTCACCGCTTGCCGAGGTTGAGACTCGTCGTCCAAACGTGGGGGAGCTCGCGGCGTTCCCGCCCGCCGATCGATGGGACGACTGGGTCGAGTACGAGGCGACGGCCTGGCCAAAGCGCTCGGCGCGGCCCTACATGCTGGTCCCGACCACCTGTTTCAACTGCGAGTCGGCGTGCGGCCTGCTCGCCTATGTCGACAAAGAGACGCTCGAGATCCGGAAGTTCGAGGGCAACCCGGTCCACCCGGGCAGCCGCGGGAGGACCTGCGCCAAGGGGCCGGCGACCCTCAATCAAGTCTACGATCCCGAGCGGATCCTCTATCCGCTCAAGCGGAGTGGTCCGCGCGGTTCTGGCCAGTGGGAGCGCACGACCTGGGGCGAGGTGCTGGACACGTTCGCGGCCCGCATTCGAGGCGACCTGATCGAGGCTCGTCAGACCGACGTGATGTACCACGTCGGTCGGCCGGGTGAGGATGGGTACATGGAGCGGGTGCTCCAGAGCTGGGGCCTCGACGGGCACAACAGCCATACCAATGTCTGCTCGTCCTCGGGGCGGCTGGGCTACGCGACCTGGATGGGTGCCGATCGCCCCTCACCCGACCATGAGAACGCCCGCTTCATCCTGCTGATTTCCGCCCATCTCGAGTCGGGCCACTACTTCAACCCCCACGCGCAGCGGATCATGGATGGCAAGAAACGGGGGGCCAAGCTGGCGGTGATGGACCCCCGGCTCTCCAACACCGCGTCGATGGCCGACTACTGGCTGCCCACCTACCCGGGAAGCGAGGCCGTGGTGTGTCTGGCCATGGCGAAGGTGTTGGTCGAAGAGGGGCTCTACGACCGGGAGTTCGTGCGGCAGTGGGTGAACTGGGACCAGTATCTCCGCGAGGAACACGCCGAGCTGCCGGGCAACTTCGAGAGCTTTGAAGCCGAGTTGAAGCGCCTGTACGCCGAGTACACACCGGAGTTTGCCGAGCAAGAGAGCGGCGTGCCGGCGTCAACGATCGTGGAGGTAGCGCGTGAGATCGGCAGGGCCGGCCATGCCTTCTCCACGCACAACTGGCGAGCCGCGGCCGCCGGCAACGTCGGGGGCTGGCAGGTGGCTCGCGCCCTGTTCTTTCTGAACGTGCTGACTGGGAGCGTGGGTACCCCAGGGGGTACTTCGGCCAACATCTGGGACAAGTTCGTTCCGCGTCCGTTCGCCGAGCCGCCTCGGCAGAAGGTATGGAACGACCTCACCTGGCCCGCCGAATACCCCCTCGCCTTCCACGAGATGAGCTTTCTCCTGCCCCACTTTCTCAAGGAGGGCCGCGGAAAGCTCGATGTCTACTTCACCCGGGTCTACAACCCGGTCTGGACGAACCCCGATGGGTTCACCTGGATGGAAGTCCTGACCGACGAGTCGAAGATCGGGCTGCACGCCTGCCTCACCCCGGTGTGGAGTGAAACCGCCTGGTTCGCCGACTACGTGCTTCCGATGGGCGTGGGGGCCGAGCGCCACGATACCCACAGCTACGAGACCCATGCGAGCCAGTGGATCGGGTTCCGTCAGCCCGTGCGCCGAGTTGCCCTCGAGAAGCTCGGCCAGCCAGTGAAGTACACCTACGAGGCAAATCCTGGCGAGGTGTGGGAAGAAAACGAGTTCTGGATCGAGCTGTCCTGGCGCATCGACGCCGACGGGACCCTCGGCATCAGGAAGTACTACGAGTCACCCTACCGACCGGGCGAGAAGGTCACCGTGGACGAGTACTACCGGTGGATGTTCGAGCACAGCGTGCCCGGGCTGCCCGAAGCGGCAGCGAAGGAAGGCCTGAAGCCGCTGGAGTACATGCGGAAGTACGGCGTGTTCGAGGTGGCGAAAGACGTCTACCGTCCATTCGAACAGCCCATCGATCCGATCATCGAGGAACAATGCGAAATTGACCCGGTGACGGGGCGGGTCTGGAGCCACGTACCTCCCCAACCGCCAATGAACGCGGTACCGAGGCCGGTGATCGCGGCAACCGAGCGAGGGTCTCCCGTCGGCGTGGCAGTGGACGGCCAGGCATACGTCGGGTTCCCCACGCCTTCGGGGAAGCTCGAGTTTTATTCTCGCACGCTGAAAGACTGGGGATGGCCTGAGTACGCAACGCCTGGGCACGTCAAGAGTCAGGTCCATCCGGACGAGATCGATCAAGCGAACGCCGGCTTTGCACTGGTGCCTACGTTCCGCCTCCCAACCCTGATTCACACCCGGTCGGGGAATGCCAAGTGGCTGCAGGAGATAAGCCATTCCAACCCGGTCTGGATGCACCCCAAAGATGCGGAGCGGCTGGGGTTCCGCACCGATGACCTGATCGTGGTCCACACCGAGATCGGGTACTTCGTGGGGAAGGTGTGGGTGACGGAGGGGATTCGGCCAGGCGTCCTGGCCTGTTCTCATCACATGGGCCGATGGCGGCTCCGCGAGCAGACGGGCGGCGAGCGCTGGTCGACCGGACTCGCCGAGCTGGAACACGGAGACGAGGCGTGGCGGCTGCAGATCCGACGCGGAGTCGAAGCATTCCCGAGTGCAGACCCAGATTCTGAACGGATCTGGTGGACGGATTGCGGGGTGCACCAGAACCTGACGTTCCCGGTGCAGCCGGATCCGGTGAGTGGCCAGCACTCGTGGCACCAGAAGGTCCGAGTCGAGCACGCGGGGCCAAACCATCGCTATGGGGACGTCTACGTCGACACGGCCAAGGCTCATGAGGTGTACAGGCGGTGGCTGGCGATGGCCCGGCCCGGCCCGGGCCCTGATGGATTCCGCCGTCCGTTCTGGTTCCTGCGTCCGTTCCGCCCCGACCTCTCCGCCTACCGCATTCCTCAACCGACGTCGTGAGTTCGTCGCTCCAGGCCCACCCCAGCCCAGCATCTGACGCACCTATAGGGTGGGCGTCGCTGCTCTTCGCGAGAGCGGGGCTCTATCGGCTGCTCGCCAGGCTCTATCTCGAAGAAGTTGACGTCGCCTGGCTGGGGCTGCTTCGCGAACACCCGATGTTCGCTCCCGCCCTGGCAGACCTCGCTGCGCTCGAAGATCCGCTCCCGAAGCTGCGCGCCGAGTATGCGCGGGTGTTCCTCCTCAACGTGCCGCCGTACGAAGCGGTCTATGTGGACGAGGACATGATGCTCAATGCGTCATGTACCCAGGCAGTGGCGCAGTCCTATGCCGACCTGGACTTTCAGCCGAATCCGATCCGTGCGGTTGGCGCCGCCGACCACATCGGGCTCGAGCTGGAGTGCATGGCCCAGCTCCTGGAACAAGCGGCTGAACTCGTCCCTAGCAGCGAGGATCGACTCGCCACGCAACTCCAGATTGCTCAGCGATTTTTGTCGGACCATCTTGCATCCTGGGGACCAATCTTCGGATTGGCGGTCGCCCACGACGCGCGGCTGGCCTTCTACCGCACACTCGGCGAGTTCACGGCGGAGTTTCTGCTAGCCGAGCTGGACGCCCTTACTCCACACGCCGCTCCCTTGGGCCACGAGCACGTAGGCAGCCCGCCCCCAGCTAACCCCGACCTACGCGTGTTTGAGGGGGAATTCCGGGACATAGCACGATATCTCGTAACTCCCGCGCTGGCTGGGTTCTATCTGTCTCGCGAAGAGATGTTTCGCATCGGAGGGCACCTGCAACTACCGCTGGCTCCCGTGGAGCGGCGGGTGATGCTCGTGCAGCTCCTCGATCAGGCGGCCCGTTATGAAGTGCTGGACGAGCTCCTGGCATGGCTCCAGCGGGAAGCGGCAAGGGTCGCGAACACCGGGCGCGACTGGGAACACACCTATCCGGGCGTTGCGCCGGTCATCGAGCATTGGCGCAGGCGCGCTGAAGCGACCGCCAGCGGGCTGGCTCAGATGCGTCGACTCGCTTCGCGCGGAGTCAGTTAGTGCCCCACCTTAGGAATCCCATGCACGAAGTGAGCTTCCACCAAGCGCTCAGACTGGTCCTGGATGCGGTGATGCCGGTGGGTACGGAGCGCGTGGCTCTGGCAGACGCCCTCGGCCGGGCCCTGGCCGAAGACGTGGTCGCGGAAAGCGAGCTCCCTCCGTTCGCCAATTCGGCGATGGATGGTTTCGCGTTGCGTTCCGCGGATGTCGTGGATGCCACGGAGCGGCGGCCAATACGTCTACGCCTCGTGGGTATGATCCCGGCTGGAGTCGATCCTCAGGTCACAGTTGGCCGCAGCCAGGCCACGGGCATTGCGACTGGGGCCTTGCTGCCCCCGGGGGCCGACTCGGTGGTACGGATCGAAGAGGCGAGCGTCGAGGGTGACGAGGTGCTCGTGTCTCATCCTTACCCACCGGGTCGCGACGTGCGGCTGGCCGGCGAGGATGTGCGTGCGGGGTCGCGGGTTCTCGGCCGCGGTCGGACCGTTCGCGCTCCCGAGGTCGCCATGCTGGCGGCGCTCGGCCGCAAGAGCGTGGTCGTCGGCCGTCGGCCACGAGTGGCAGTGCTGACCACTGGCGACGAGCTCACCGGGCCTGATGATCCAATGAGGCCAGGAAAGATCCGCGACGTGAATCTGCCCACGCTCACCGCCCAGCTCGTCGAGGCAGGTGCCGTGCCGGTCCTCTTGGGCCGCTGCCGGGACGATCCGGTCGAGGTCGAGAGCCACCTCCTGAAAGCGTGCGAGGCGGACCTGGTCATCGTCTCGGCCGGGATATCAATGGGAGAGCGCGACTACGTGCGAGAGGTCCTCTCCAGGCTCGGCACGATGGCATTCTGGCGGATACGGATGCGACCGGCCGGGCCATGTGCGTTCGGGCGGATCGGGAGCACTCCTCTCTATGCTCTCCCCGGCAATCCCGCTGCGTCAGTCGTCGCATTCGAGCTCCTGGTTCGACCAGCCTGTCGAAAGTTGGCCGGCCACGACGAATTGCAGCGGCCGGAGTTCACCGCCCGGCTCAGGAACCCGATGCTGAATCGAGGCGGTGCCCTGAACTTCGTTCGGGGGGTGGTCCGAGAGAAGAACGGTGGTCTCATCGTTGAGGAAGCGGGAAAGCAAGGTGCGGCCATCCTCAGCAGCCTGGTAGCGGCGAACTGTCTCATCGTGCTGGACCAGGGGGTGGAGCAAGTCCCCGCGGCCACCGCAGTGCCGGTTCGCCTGTTGGAGGGTGACGCCTGGCGAGGCCAATCAGGCCTTGGCTAATCCCTCAGCAGGACTGAGCGCGGCCGTCCTGGTCGGCGGACAATCCCGGCGGATGGGGCAAGATACGGCGCTGCTGGAGTTCCACCGGGGCGAGCCAGTCCTCGTTACACTGGTGGGCACGCTTGCTCAGGTTTCGGACGACCTGCTGGTCGTCGGGGGGGAACGAGCGCGATTCCGTGGTCAGGACTTCTTCACCGAAGTGGACGTCCGAGCACAAAGTCCTTGAAGTGATGGCGCCCGTTGATCCGGATGGACGGAGCGCATTCAAATGCAATACGCCCGAGGATCTGGCGCTCGGGCTCCGGCTTATCCGGCGTGGCGGAAACCGGCTTCCTCCATCGTGAGCGGAGGCCCGTCCCGCTGAATGTCCACGCCCACGATCTGAGCGGCGACCAGGGTCGAGTCGCCTGCCGCGATCGTGGTCTGCATTTCGCATTCCAGGGAGGCCAGCGAGTCCTCGAGCATGGCGCAGCCGTTAGGTCCCGCGTGCCGCCGCACCTGGGCCAGCTTGTCCGGCACTTTGTCCCAACGCTTGCCGAGCAAGC
This sequence comes from Chloroflexota bacterium, assembly GCA_009377635.1. GTDB lineage: Bacteria > Chloroflexota > UBA6077 > UBA6077 > SHYK01 > WHTR01. The sequence continues at coordinate 22,505 of WHTR01000027.1, read as the reverse complement.
CCGCCAGCTCGCGGCTCCCCGAAGGGAGGACGTTGACCGTAAAAATCTTCGTCCGCTGGATGATAGGCAGCGAATGCGAGTCGTTTTGGACCGAGACGGCGAGCACCGGGGGATCGAAGGAGACCTGGGTGAGCCAGTTCGCGGTGAAGCCGTTTTCGTCGGCGCCCTCCCGCACGGTCACCACGTAGAGGCCGTAAGTGAACAGGCGCAATGCTGTTTTCTTGGCTGCATCGTCCATGGCGATTTTCCCTCCCAAGCCTCCAACTCCCTCGATGCAGTGAACGTCGAAGCTAGCCACCGTCGCTCACCTCTCCTATGATAGGCCCGACAGAGGAATACCGCCCGGGAGGGTTGACGTGACACTCTTCCTCAACAACGACGACGTGCAGCGTGTCCTGACCATGGAGCTGACGGTTGAGGTGCTTGACCGATCCTACCGAGGTCTGGCCACCGGAGAAACAGTCTGTCGACCTCGAATCGATGTGCGTATTCCGACCAGCGATCCGGGTAAGACCTACCAGTGGGGCACCATGTAGGGCGGCTCCAGCGACATGGGCTACTTTGCGATTCGCATGAAGTCGGACATCGTCTACCAAACGGCGTACGCGGGCGCCCTGACGACCGAGAAGTATTGCATGCAGCCGGGTCTCTTTTGCGGGCTGATCCTACTGGTCAAGGTCGAGACCGGCGAGCCTCTGGCAATCATCAACGACGGCTACTTGCAGCACTTCCGCGTCGGTTCGGACTCTGCCATCGGGACCAAGCACGTTGCCCGGGAAGACGCGCACGTCCTGGGCATGCTCGGCTCCGGGGGCATGGCGCGCTCCCACGTCGAGTCGCTTCGCCTCGTGCGCAAGATCGATCGGGTGCAGGTGTTCAGCCGGACCCGTGAGCATCGAGAGGCTTATGCGCGGGAGGTGGCCGAGAAGCACGACATCGAGGCGGTCCCCGTCGACGGCCCGCGCGCGGTATTCCGAGGCGCAGACATCGTGTGCGGCTGCACCGATTCGGCCCGGCCGGTCATCATCGGCGACTGGCTGGAGCCCGGGACCCACGCCACCTGTGTGGGTGGTCGCCCGGATGCAGACACCTTCACTCGGGCTGACCGGTGGCTGCGCCTCGGCTCGTCGCCGGGACCGGTCGGGGTGCCGGAGTGGGCGGTGCACGACGAATCTGTTGCCTATGCTGCAAGAGGTGCAGGGCCAGGCGAGGGTGCAGGACGTGGAGGGCGGTCGCACGGCGTCGACCGGCCTGAGAAGACCGTTTTCCTCGAGGATCTGCTGGCCGGCCGTGCCCGGGGACGGACATCACCCGAGCAGATCACCTACTCAGAGCGAGGCAACGTCCTCGGAGCAGTCTTGGATGAAATCGATGTTTTGATCGATGGACCCTACGTCGAGATGCTCGCGGACCAAGTCGGCCCTTGGACCGGCAGCAGCAACCAACGTGTGATCGATCTCGCTGCCACTCGGCGCATCGGTCAGGTCGCGTGCCTCGGTGAGGCAACAGCATCATCCGCGAAGCGAATCGATGAACTGACGGGCTGGGCTGCTTGACCGGAAAGCGGAGACCGCGCAGGTGCCGACTCTGCAAGCGCTGCTATCACAATCATATCTGGCCGGATCGCCTTGCGGCTCAGCGAGCTGAGGGCCGTGTTGTAACGGCGAAAACCCCGGCGGCTGAGGTGGAGGAGCCGCCATAAAAGGAGTGGCCCCCTTGACAAGCGAGCTAGGTGAGAGTCATTCTTAACTAGGACCGACTCGACCTGCGTCACTCGCATTCAGCAAATAGTTAGGAGGAGAAACGAAATGCCCATTTCGAACCAAATCTGGTGGCCGAATCAGTTGAACCTGAAGATTCTCCACGAGAACTCTCCTCTGTCAAATCCTATGGGCAAGGATTTCAACTACGCTGAGGAGTTCAAGACACTCGACCTGGATGCCCTGAAGAAGGACATCGAGCAGGGGATGACGACCTCGCAAGACTGGTGGCCGGCCGACTACGGCCACTATGGGCCGCTCTTCATCCGGATGGCGTGGCACGCCGCAGGCACGTACCGTATCCACGACGGCCGCGGCGGCGCATCCCGCGGCACACAACGCTTTGCGCCCCTCAACAGTTGGCCCGACAACGCGAGCCTCGACAAGGCGCGCCGGTTGCTCTGGCCGATCAAGCAGAAGTACGGCCGGAAAATCTCGTGGGCCGACCTGCTGATCTTGACCGGCAACTGTGCCCTGGAGTCCATGGGATTCAAGACGTTCGGCTTCGGTGGCGGCCGCGAGGACGTCTGGGAGCCGGAGGATTTTGACTGGGGGCATGAGGACACGTGGCTTGGAGACCAGCGCCATAGCGGCGACGGGGAAATCGAGGGGCCTTACGGCGCCGATCACATGGGTCTGATCTACGTGAATCCGGAGGGGCCGAACGGCAACCCCGACCCGCTGGCTGCGGCCAAGTACATCCGAGAAACGTTCCGCCGCATGGCGATGAATGACGAGGAGACCATTGCGCTCATTGCCGGCGGGCACACGTTCGGCAAGACACATGGTGCTGCCCCAGAGAGCCACCTCGGTCCCGAACCAGAGGGCGCCAGGCTAGAGGACCAAGGCCTCGGTTGGAAGAACAGCTTTGGCAGCGGCAAGGGCGGCGCCACGATCACCAGCGGCTTGGAGGGCGCATGGACCACCAACCCGGTTAAATGGGACAACAACTACTTCGAGAACTTGCACGGCTACGAGTGGGAGCTGACCAAGAGTCCTGCCGGTAAGTCGCAGTTTGCTCCCAAGAATGCATCCGCAGTGGCCACCGTGCCGGACGCTCACGACCCGTCGAAGAAGCACGCCCCCATGATGCTCACGACAGACCTCTCACTGAGGATGGACCCGATCTATGCGCCGATTGCGAAGCGCTTCCACGAAAACCCGGAGGAGTTCGCAGATGCCTTCGCGAAGGCATGGTTCAAGCTGACGCACCGCGACATGGGGCCCCGTTCGCGGTATCTCGGACCGTTGGTTCCCGCGGAGCCGCAGTTGTTCCAAGACCCCGTTCCCGACGTCGATCATGAGTTGATCGGGGAGCAGGATATCGCCGGCCTCAAGGCCAAGATCCTGGCATCGGGATTGTCCGTTTCCCAACTGGTCTCCACCGCCTGGGCGTCGGCGGCAACGTTCCGTGGCACCGACAGACGCGGTGGGGCGAACGGGGCGCGCATCCGCCTCGTGCCGCAGAAGGATTGGGAAGTGAACAACCCGCCCGAGCTGGGGAAGGTGCTGCAGACACTGGAGCGACTCCAGACGGAATTCAACAGCTCGCAGACCAGCGGGAAGAGGGTCTCGCTCGCTGACCTGATCGTTCTGGGCGGGTGCGCAGGCCTCGAGAAAGCTGCGAAGAACGCTGGGCACGACGTGCAGGTGCGCTTCACGCCGGGGCGCACGGACGCGTCGCAGGTGCAAACCGACGTGGAGTCGTTTGCCGTGCTCGAACCCCTTGCAGACGGGTTTCGCAACTACATCCGACCCGGACTCCGAAAAACGGCTGAGGAGCTCCTGGTGGATCGGGCGTGCATGCTGACGCTGACCGCTCCCGAGATGACGGTGCTCGTCGGCGGCATGCGCGTCCTGAATGCGAACGTCGGGCAGTCGCAACTCGGCGTCTTCACCAAGCGGCCTGAGACGTTGACCAATGATTTCTTTGTGAACCTGCTCGACATGAATACCGAGTGGCAGGCGTCCTCCACATCCGAGGACGTGTTCGAAGGGCGTGATCTCGGGACCCGCGATCTCAAGTGGACCGGCACCAGGGTGGACCTCGTCTTCGGTTCGAACTCCCAACTCCGAGCGATCGCGGAAGTCTACGCATGGGACGACTCGCAGCAGGCGTTCGTGCGTGACTTCGTGGCTGCGTGGGATAAGGTGATGAATCTCGATCGCTTCGACCGTGCCTGATCTCAGCGAGGTGCCCGTCACGGTCGTCTCCTGTTGCGTCCGCCAAGCCGAGGTGGTTGCACACCGCAAAGGCATCAGTCCATAGATACCGCTCCGGAGGGCGGTCGGAGGCTAGAACCCCGGCCGCAAAGCCCCGTCATCCTGAGGAGCGCAGCGACGAAGGATCTCTCGTGATCGCCAACTTACGCTTAAGGGGAGATCCTTCGCTTCGCTCAGGATGACAGAAGACGTTTTCGGCCGCACTTCTAGACTGGTGCGCTCGGCGAAGCCCGCCATGAGGTCGATCGTCTCTTGGATGATTGGCTCCGCCTTGATCGGAGCCCTCCATTGTTCGCCGGCCCACGTGATGCCGAGACCGACCGCGACTACGAGCTACCAGCCGAGGACCAAGCTCGCTATGCCTGGCGGGAGTTGCTCAAGGATTCGTGCGTACCTATCACGTGGTCATCATGAATGAGCCGGAGGAGGACGTGTACTCGGTGTTTGTGCCGGCACTCCCCGGCTGCTTTAGCCAGGGACGGACGTTCGAGGAAGCACGGGAGAACGCCAAGGAGGCCATCGCGGGACAACTGGGTAGCGTTCGGCGATGAGGCCGAAACCGAACCAAAGATCGAGATCGCCGAGGTCGCCGTCTGATGATTGACAGCACGGAAGCTGCTCGTACCCTCGTCGCACTGCGTCCCATTCGAGAGCTCACCTGCGCCAAGTGTGGCCAGCCGTTCGAGACGCGGAGCATGGGGACGTATTGCTCCGATCGGTGCCGCTGGCGCGCGGCGAACCGGGCGCGGGCGGAGCGCAAACGAGCCCAGCGGGGTGACATTTAATCCATGGGTTGTGGGTTCGAATCCCTCCGGTGCCACAAATTACTAAGGCTAATCAAACGCTAATGATAGCTAATGCATAGAATAAAGGCGCGATGAATCCGCCGATCCCCTGCTTGACGGCATCCGTCACGGCGACCCGGGCAGATGCAGCCTCGCCTCGAATAATTAGGGGGACAGAGGAATAATTAGGGGGACAGATGGAAGCCAAGGTCTTAGAGTTCGCCATAGAACGTGAGACCAAGAATACGGTCCGATATGAAGAGAAAACTGCAGGCCAGCCGCCCGCCGTAGGGACTCTATATATCCAGAAATGGGCGCTCGGAACCCCGGTACCAGCACAGCTCCGGGTGACCATCGAGGTCACGTCCGCTTCCGGCTGAACTCAATAACAAGGGTCCGTCCGCCAGCGGCGACGCCGATCAACGTCAGCAGCATAATGGCCGCATAGGTACGCCACGGATATCGGGAGATCACGCGGAACGCCCACACGGCTGCAGGTTCAGCAGGTCTGCGATCCATGCGTTCGGTTCACGCCAATCGCGGGTCTGCCTCGTCAGACTCGAGTCTCGTCATCGTTCGATTTCGGACAGGCGAAAGGCACACCTTCTGCTTCGGTTGGGCGGCCGCACGAATGACGCCGCCAATTGCCTTGCGGATTGTGGAGACCGACGGTTCCGCGCGCGAGCCGCCGTCGACCGGCGTATCGAAGTCGCCTCGCACCTACCCCACGGTTGAGGAGGGAGACCGAGGGGCCGCGAGATGCGAATGCACTCCGTTGCGGTCCATAACCGAAGCGCCCCGTCCGTCGGTCTCCTCCACATCGAGGTAGAACCGCTGGGGCACCTCCAGGTCCTCCCAACCACCCTCGCGCGGCAGGTCGTAGAGATCCCCGACGCCCAGCCGGCGGAAGTTGGTTGCCCAGGTCCGGCGAAATTGGTGGGCCGACAGCCGCGTCAGTCCGAGCTTCAGCCGGATGCGCCGCAGCACGCACAGCACCGCGTTCGTGGTGAGCGGGCCGCCATCCTGGTCGAAGAAGACGGCATCGAGCGGGTATACGCCGGCCGATAGTGCTCCACGTACCGCCTGGTCTCCGCGATGCCGGGCGAGTCGATCAACGGGTGCGCCGGCGCGACGAAATGAGCTGGTCGCAGCCGATCGCTGGATGGCCGTTTACAGCATGACGTCGCCGCCGTCGACGACGAGGGTCTGGCCAATCACGTAGTCGCTCTCGCTTGCGGCAAGAAAGATGGCAGGTCCCAGGATGTCCTCGGCGCGCTCCGGTCGCTTGAGCGCCTTCTCCGTGGACGCCTGGCCAGCGGCCCCGGCCACGCCTGGGTTGAGACTGATCCCGCCCGGAGCGATGGTATTGACGCAGATGTTGTAGCGGCCCAGCTCGCTAGCCAGCGCCCGGGTCAGGCCCAGCACGCCTGCCTTGGAGACGTTGTAATGGACCCCGGCGCCACTGCGGCCCGGGCGCTCCCGCTGGCGGAATGCGCGCGTCGACGAGATATTGATGACCTTGCCGTACTGCTGCTGCTTCATGCCGGGAAGGCAGGCACGCACGCAGAGAAACGGCCCGCGCAGGTTCACCGCCATCATGCGGTCCCACTCCGCGAGTGGGATCTCCTCGACGCTGGCTTGAGTCATCGGGACGGCGCGGAACAGAGCCGCGTTGTTGACCAGGATGTCGATCTTCCCGAACCGCTGCAGCGCGGCGGCCACGGCCGCCTCGACGCTCGCCGCATCCGCGACGTCCATCCGGAGACCCAAGGCCGGGCCACCGGCCTGCTCGATCTCCTGGGCAACCGCCGCCGCGGCCAGCCCGTCGATGTCGCCCACTACGATGGCGGCGCCTTCGCGGGCGAACCCGAGCGCGTAGACGCGGCCGATCCCGTGCCCGGCCCCGGTGATCAGCGCGACCCGGTCTTGTAGACGCATGGCTCCTCTCCCAATCGACGGTTTCGTGATGCACCTGCCCCGTTGATGCCGCTTCGCGAGGGCGCAACGATCAGGTCATCCCGGCGGAGAAGTCACCGGAACTGCCATTCATGGATGTTCCACACGTCGCCGGCCGCGATCGGGCCGCTGAGTGTGGCGACGCGGGCGTCGACCCGGAAGTTGTAGTAGAGTGGAAAGGCGGCGACCTCGTCGCTTACGAGCTTCATCATGTGCAGTTCCACGTTGTTGCGGTCCGGCCGGTTCAGCGTCGTGTTGTAGGCATCGTAGAGCCGCCGCGCGTTCGGTCCGTCAGCGAAGACGCCGGTGAGGATCCCTTTAGATAGGAAAGAGCGTGGCTCCACCCGGGTGATGGCGACCATCGTGCGCGGCTGCGCCTGCACCATTGCGCTCTCTGATTGGGCCGCACCGCCGTTCGACGGACCGCCCGCCGCGGGCGATGGGGCCGACGCGGGGCGCATGCTGCGACGGTGAGCAGGATGAGTGTCACCAGAACCGGACGGTGTAGGTGCCTCATGACAGATCCCTCCTTCACTGAATGTCTCAAGCTATTCTCATTCCACCGTGAGACCCGCATTCCGTAGGCACACTACCGTGCAGAGTTCACCGTGGATTCCGTTTACTTGGGGCGCCACCACGAAAGGGATCACTGATCTCACGTGAGTCGCGCCAATTCTACGCAGTAGCTGAAGGTGCTTGCCCCGCCCCCTCTCGGTGCGTCGTTCATCGGCGCACGGATTGGGCTCTGGACTATGCCGACGGCCAGCGGTAGAGGCGGCGGCCGTTCTCACGGAGGGTTGCGTCTTTGGCCACTGCGTTGAGGTCCGGGCGCTCGCGGAACTCGTCCACCTCTTCGAGGATACTCGCCGGCGTGCCGTGGTGGGGAAAGTCGGATGCCCACACGAGCGACTGGGAACCGATGCGGTCGACTACGTACGGGATAGTGTCCTCTTCCAGCTCGCAGCCGATGAAGACCTGCCCACCCTGGAAGATCTCCACGGCGGGGCGTTCTCGTCGCCGCGGGCGGGTCCGAAAGAGCGAGCCGGCGGACGCGCTCTCGCGGGCGGCGCTCACCTTGAAGCTACCGTCCAGGCGGTCGAGCAGGAACGGAACCCAGGCGCACCCGCCCTCAAGGAACGCGACCCGGAGCTGCCGGTAGCGGTCGAAGATTCCCTCAGAGATCATGCTCGTGACTTGGATCATCAAGGAAAACGGATGGCCTAGAGCATGGCCGCCCGAGTAGGACGTGAAGAAGTCAAAGCCCAGCCCCTCCTGCGAGGCGCCGTGCACCGCCAGCGGCACGTCGAGCGCGGTCGCCGCCTCGTAGATCGGATCGAACATCGGGTCGCCGTAGGGGCGGGGCGCCACGTTGTTGGCCGGCAGCATCCCGCCCATGAACCCAAACTCGCGCACCGTCCGCTCGAGCTCAGCCGCAGCGGCAGCCGGATCGAGGATGGGCAGGATCGCCACCCCCTTGAGGCGCGGGTCGCGGGAGCAGAACTGGTCGTGCAGCCAGGCGTTGTAGGCGCGGGCTACCTGGACGGACCACTCGGCGTCGCGAATCTTGCCGGCGGCGAGGCCGGCGGTCGGATACAGGACCGTGCCTTCGATGTCGGTCGCTGCCAGGAAGTCGGTCCACTCCGCGGCGGTGGTTGGCGTCGACTTCGGGGCGCGGTAGAGCCGCGGCATACTGTCCAGCGAGGGGAACAGCGAAACCGTGTCGGGCTTGTAGAACTTCAGATCGAAGTAGGGCAGGATCGCCTGGTCTGTCTCAAAGACGTGGCCGTCGGCGTCGAACAGGTGCATGAGTTTCCTCCATTTTTCGAAGCGTTGGTCAGCGGGCCGCCGCGTCACTGCCCACGCTATCGCCCCCGCCGGCGGGAGCGCCCAGCGCGGGCGTGGGCAGCTCGTACAGCCGGGCCCCATTGTCCCAGAGAATCTTGCGCTTGCTCGCGTCGCTCAGTCCGGGGAGGGCCAGGAAGGTGTTCACGCCGTCCGGGAACGGCGAGTCGTGGTGCGGGTAATCGGTCGAGAAAAGCAGGTTGTCGTCGCCGATGTACTCGATCACGTGGCGCACGACGCCCTCGTCGGCGTCGACCACCGTGTAGCACTGGCGACGGAAGTACTCGCTCGGCTTGAGCGAGAGCGTGAAGTCCTGATCGGGGCCGTAGCGCTCCCACTTCTCGTCCATGCGCCAGAGCAGCCAGGGCAGCCAGGCGACGTTCGACTCCATGATGGCGATGCGCAGCTCCGGGTACTCCTCGAGCACCCCACCCATGATCAGCTCGGCCAGCGTCGTCGGCGCCCAGCTCTGGGCCACCGTATTGCGTACGAGGTCCGCGCGGCGCCGGTCCCGATAGCGCGTCCCCGGATCATCGCGCAGCCGGCCGCCGGTGCCGATATGAAATCCAAGCGGGGACCGCAGCCGGTTCAGCTCCTGCCAGAGCGGGGTGAAGACCTCCTCGGTGAGGAGGTGCCCATTCGTGGCCCCCTGGAACATCGCGACCCCCACGGCGCCGAGTTCCGTCACGCAGCGCCGTGCTTCCTCGGCCGCCAGCGCTGGCTCCTGGCGCGGCAGCCAGCCCCAGAACTTGAAGCGCGCCGGGTTGGCGCGGCAGAACGCCGAGGCGTAGTCGTTATAGACTCGGCAAGCGCTAGGGCGTGCTGGGGCTCAAGGTCGTCCCGGGTGGTGACGGCGATGCCCAGCGTCGGCGTCAGAATCGCCACGTCGATCCCCTCGATGTCCAGGCCCTCGAGAAAGACTTCCGGCGAGCATTGCGTGCTTGCCTTCACCATGTGGTGGTCGTCCGGCCAGCGGCGGAGCGCCTGCTTCAGGACTACCGAGGTGTGGTCGGGCGGCAGCGTGGCATCTCGCCCGATGGCAAAGCGCGTCGCGGATGGGGCGAGGTGGCCCTCGGGAGGCGGGACGACCTTGGTCCAGGAGCAAAGGGGCTCGGCGAGCCCACGCTCCCACAGGTCGAAGGGCTCCATGAGGTGCAGCTCGCTGTCGATGACGCGAAAATCCTGTTTCATTGCCATCATTCCTCGACGGGGAGGGAATAGCTCACATCAACTCCCATTCGTGCACGTTGCCGCCCCGGGTGCCGCCGGGGACCGCGGACTGCGGGCCGCTGAGCGCCGTGGTGTATGCGATGACCCGCAGATTGAAATAGAACGGGATCCAGGGGACCTCATCGCTGACGATACGCATCATGTCGACCACCTGTTGGTTGCGCTGGCTGCGGTCGAGGGTCGTGTCGTACAGATCGACCAGGCGGTCGTATTCGGCGTGCGACCAGCCACCGCGATTCTGGCCGGTCCACCGGTTCTCCGGCCGCGGGATGGCGCCCGATCCGAGGCTGCGCACGTTACTCTCGCTCACACCCGTACCGTTGCTATCGAGCGAAGGATAGCTTGCGCGGAACTGGCCGTCGTTGATGAGCGACGAGGCGAACACCGAGGTGCTCGCATCGATGCCGAGGCGGCGCCAGGTGTCCACCAGGATGTCCGAGGCGCGCGGGTGCTCGCCGATCTCCGCGATGCGGTTCTCGACCACGAAGCGTCCTTCCGCCGCGCTCGTGAACACGCGCCAGCCGAAGACGAAGTCGCCCGCCGCGAGTGCGGTCCCGTCATGCCAGCTCAGGTTGGACTTGAGGCGGTACGTAGTCTCCATCCGCCCGTCGGGGAGGACTATCCAGGAGTCGGTGTTGAGCCGGGGTAGGGCCTCGACCAGGTAGGGACTCGCCACGCCCCGCTCGTCCTTCAGCGCCACCCCGGCGTTGAAGAGCCGGATGGGGGTCGAGATGTTGCTGCTCAGGCCAGTGGCCGAGGTCAGGACATCCGGCTCGTTGACGATGGCCATGACGACGGTTCGGCTCGGACGAGGCGTCGTGCCCTGCGTCGCCCCTTGCGACGGCGCTTGCGTTGAGGCCGAAGGGGTTGGCGCACATGCCGCCAGCGTGAGCAGGATCAGGATGATAATCGCCCGAGCTTGCCCGCATGCCAACCTCCGTGTACGCCGACCGGCACCGGCCCGGCATTTGACACATTATAGGATTCGGTTGCCGCTTGACGGGTTCGGGTCAAGACGCCGACGGCTACACATAGGTTGACGCCTGCGAATGACTGGGCCTGTACTGAGCGCAACTGTAAAATCGGATGCACCGGGACCAGCGCAGAATGGTGGAACATACGGTGCGCCAAGCGAGCATCAAGAAAGAGAGGGTACAATGTCGGACCTGCAGAACCAGGTTGTCATCGTGACCGGCGGTGCGCAGGGCATCGGCTGCGCCTACTGCGAGCGGCTGGCCCAGGACGGGGCCAACATCGTGGTTGCGGACATCGACGGGGGGCGGGCCGAGGAGGTCGCCGTGCGCTTGCGCGGCATGGAAGTCGAAGCGCTCGCCGTGCCGACTGATGTGGCCGACGTCGCGGCCACTGAGCAGATGGCCCGGGCCACCATCGATCGTTTTGGCCGCATCGACGCGCTCGTCAACAACGCGGCCATGTTCCAGCGGCCGGCCGTGTCCCGGGCCGCCTTCGAGGATCTGCCGATCGAGGAGTGGGACCGCGTCATGGCCGTCAATGTGCGGGGCACGTTCCTGGGCAGCCGCGCCGTCGTGCCCTATATGAAGCAGGAGCGGCGCGGGAAGATCGTCAACATCAGCTCCGGCACGGTGTTCTCCGGGACGCCGCGGCTGGCTCACTACGTCACCTCGAAGGCCGGAGTCATCGGATTCACCCGCGTGCTCGCCAAGGAGCTGGGCGAGTACAACATTAACGTCAACGCCGTGGCGCCTGGGCTCACGATGAGCCTGGACGACGACAGCGAGGACTATGTCCGGCGCCAGCAGGAGCGCGCCGGGGGCCGCGCGATCCGGCGCATCGAGACTCCGCAGGATCTGGTCGGGGTCGTGGCCTTCCTCTGTTCGAGCGATAGCGACTTCATGACCGGGCAGACTCTCGTCGTGGACGGCGGCCTGGTGATGCATTAGTTCAGCGGAGGAGAGACGCCAATGGTGGTCTTCGATGCGGACGGCCATATCATGGAGCCCGAGGCCATGTTCACCCGGCTGGAGCCGGAGTTTTACCCCCGACGGCCGGTGCGGGCGTCGCTGCCGTCCGATACCTATCGCGGCGAGAACGACGCGTGCTGGATCTTCGAGGGGCGCGCCTTGCCCTCGCTGAGCGGACGAGGACCGACGACGTTCTACCTCCCCGGGGACAGCCGCTCCCGGAGCATGGTGGTGCCGGTCGAGGCGCAGAGCCTCGAGGACATCCGACTCCGGCTCGCGGATCTGGACCATTTCGGGATCGACCAGCAGGTCGTGTTTCCCACGCTCTTCCTCGTTTCACTCGCCGAAGACCTGCGGCTCGAAGCGGCGCTCTTCCGTGCGTACAACGACTACGTCTGTGCGGCCTGCGCCGGGTCAGGTGGGCGGCTGAAGTGGGCGGCGCTGGTCTCGTTTCGCGACCCGGAGGCGGCCCGGGCCGAGCTGCGGCGGGTGAGCGACATGGGAGCCTCCGCCATCCTCACCCTCGGCATGGTGTGGGATCGCAGCCTCCACGATCCGGCGTTCCTGCCCGTGTTCGAGTCGGCGGCGGATCTCGACCTGCCCCTCTGCGTGCACTTCGGCTGGGGCTCGTGGACCCTGACGTCGCTGTTCGAGGGGACCAATACATCGTTTTGCTCGGCCACCACGCCCGTCCACTGGGCCTTCTACTGGTTCATGGTCTCCGGGTTGTTGAGCAAGGTGCCGACGCTGCGCGTCGGGTTTCTCGAGAGCGGCTCCGGCTGGGTCCCCTACCTCATCGATCAGGTGCGTCGCCGCCTGGACCGCCCGTCGATCCTCACCCGTCCCAGCGCCCGCACGCGCGCGGCGGGGCCGCGGGACCCGATGGATTATGTCGAGGAGGGGCGGGTGTTCGTCGCCTGCGAGCACGACGAGGACCTTCCCTACCTGGTGTCGCGCCTGGGCGAGGGCTGCCTGATGGCGGCCTCGGACTATCCCCACGGGGATACCTCGGCCGACGAAGCCTTCGTGGATCTCATTCGGGGACGGGACGGACTCTCAGCCTCTGCAAAGGAGAAGCTCCTGGGCGGCAACGCTCAGCGCTTCTATCGCTCGTGATCAGGTGGAGGGTACCATGACCGCTGATGCTCCAAGGAAGATGCTCCCCGTCGATGACTGGGAGTGGCGCTGAACGCAGATAATTCCATATCCTTCATCAGACCTGTGCGTACCGCATACGGAGGCGATCATGGCACATAGCGTGAGCGAGATTATCGATTCGGACGGCCATATCTTCGAGCGTGACGAGGAGATCCATCCCTATCTGCCCAAGGAGTACCAGGATCCGCTCAGCTTCAAGAACTCCGCATTCTTTCCGAGCATCGACGGCTGGCGGCGCGGCGGGCTCCGCGGGGGCCACGTCGACGCCGCGGCCTGGGGGACATTTCTGGACGAGGCGGAGATCAGCCGGGCAGTCATCTATCCGACGGCGGCGCTGGGCTTCGGCTTCGGTCGCGATCGCACGTGGGCGATCGCCCTGGCGCGTGGCTACAACGACTTCGTCGCCGACCGGTTCATGCGCGTCGACCAGCGCCTCACTGCTGTTGCCTTGCTTCCGGTCCAGGATCCACTAGCCGCTGCCGACGAGCTGCGCCGCACGGTTAACGAGCTCGGGATGGTGGGCGGCCTGCTGCCGGCCGTCGGGCTTCGCATCCCCTACGGCGACCGCGCGTTCGACCCGCTCTACGCGGCAGCTGAGGAGCTGGAAGTGCCGCTGGCGGTGCACGGCGCACCGCGCCAGGGAGTAGGCATCGACGGCATCGACGATCCGGATGCGGCCTTCGTCCTCGCCCACCCCTACTCGGTGATGACGCAGTTCACGAGCATGGTCTTCGCCGGCGTCTGGGACCGCTTCCCACGCCTCGGGGCCGCGTTCCTGGAGACTGGCTGCGGCTGGGTGCCCTACCTGATGGAGCGCATCGATCGTCGCACCGAGGGCCGCATAGGGCGTCGGCTGGCCACCGAGCAGGTGCGGCAGAGCCCAATCTACTTTCACGCTGAGCTGGAGGAGCGCGAGGTACTGCCGACTGCGCTCTCCGTCGTGGGCGACGACCGCTTCGTCTACGCCACCGACTTTCCTCACGAGTCCGCGGCGACGGCGACCCAGGCGCTAGAGGGCTTCCTGGCCCGTGAGGACGTGAGCCAGAGCGCGAAGCAGAAGATCCTGTGCGACAACGTCCAGGCAATGTACGGGATGCGCTAGCTCCACCGAGGCGCTCTGGGCTTTGGAGCGATTCCAGGGGCTGTAGCCCGTTGTCGTCGCATGCCTGGCCAAGCTGGACGGCAACGGAATCCGATCGGACGATTACAGAAAGCTGCTCAGATTCTTCGACCGCAAGACGGTCTGATCCAGAAAGATCTTACGTCTGGCGATGCGCCATTGGCCGTCCACCTTGCGCAGCAGATCCTCGCGCTCGCCGATCCAGAGGTCCTCATCCGTTGCCATCCGGCTTCGATACACGATGAAATTGCACACCACCGCGATCTCGTTGGTTCCAGCCCCGTTCCGAATCCGTACGTTCGTCACCATGTGCCTAGTGCGTGATGGCGGGTCCTCCGCCCAGGAGAAACCGGTATCGAACTTCGCCACTCGCCGCGCGAGCATCGGTTTGTCGTCGTCGAAGTAAGAGTTCTCGTCCTCCCGGGTGAACTCGTTCGCCTCATCCCCTCGGGCTCGCGTGCTTCGGATAGGCATCCAGTAGTGGGCGTCCTCGGTGAAGAGATCCAGCCACTCCTGAAACCGACGATGGTCGAGGATCTCTGCCTCCTGGTAGAGAAACTGCTCGACCTCGTGCTGGAGCTGCACATCAACCACCGAGCGCGGCTCCCTCGGCGACCGGCTGACCGCTTTCCCACGCCGCGCGCTTGCGGCGTAGCGCGTCCCAGTTGCCGCTCGAGATGAAGTCGTCCCACCCATAGTAGAAGGCCCGCTGATTCGACTCGTCGTTGATCGCGTTGATCTGCCGAGAGACGACTCCGTCGTCCTCCCACCCCTCGTGGCCGAGTCCCATCCCGTAATGCAGTGGGTAGTTCCGCGAGATGGTACGCCCGGCCGCCTGCGTACTCAGCTCCCAATTGTCCATATCGTCCTGCTCGAACATGCCAGAAGGGGAGAAGTGGCGCTGCGCCGACTGACGCAGGAGTTGCTTCACCTCGTCCGGCGCGTCCTTGTCCACGATGACGTAGAGCCAGACCTCGGTTTGGGTCGGCCCGCGCGGGTGCCAGACGTGCAGCATATTGGAGCTCGTCGTGAAGGACGCGTGAGGGAAGAGCGTCAGGTTGATCTTCTTCACGCGTGCCCGCATGGGTCCAAGGCGGCGTTCCAGCTCCGGCAGCGTCTCCCGGTAATAGCTGCGCAGTGGCTCCGGATGCTCCATAAAGCTGTGGTCCCCCGGCGGCTGGAGGTCGCACATGAACCCGTGCCCCCAGCCCAGGGGCGCCGAGAAGCCAGGTCGGACCCCCGGGCCGGCCGGGAGATCGTCGCCCCGGCCATTATTCCGGCGCTCGATGCGGGAGAGGGTTTGGTGTCCGACGGTCGTCGCGGAACGGTGCGTGATGGCGCCGTGGTAGTTGTCGCCCATCACGTTGTCCGCACTCAACTTCCAGTTGCTGTTGATTAACCATTTGAACACGCCACCGACAACCTCCGTGCCCCCTGAACGTTGGTCGAGGATGTAATCGAGGGCCCAGCGAGCATCGCCCAGATATTCCTCCAGGGGGGGCGCCTGGGGATCGAAGGTGCCGAAGATGAGCCCTTTGTAGCTGGCCACCTGACTGACCGGAATCAGCCCCCACTGGCGGCGGTCCAAATCCCCGTGGTAGCGCTCCTCATAGCCGGGCACTCCTACGAGCTGCCCATCCAAGCCGTAGGTCCAGCCATGGTAGGTGCACATGAAGGAGCTGGTCCGACCCGCCTCCGCCCGACAGACGCTGTTGCCCCGATGGCGGCAGGAGTTGATCATGGCGTGCACCTGGCCGTGGCTGTCGCGTGTGACGATCACCGGCTCATCGCCCATCCAGGTGGTGACGAACTGGCCGGGTTTGGCGAGCTGGCTCTCGTGCGCGAGGAAGAGCCAGCAGCGGTTGAAGATCCGCTCCAGCTCCAGGCGGTAGATCTCCTCATCCGCCATGATCCGCCGACTCACGAGACCGCGCGCTCGGTCGACCAATGTATGCATGTCAATAGCCACTGCCAGCACCTCCATCAGGCCCTGATATGGAAATGTCGGTCATGCCCCAATTTTCATATCAGTGGATTCATGATAGACGACGTGGCTCTCACCCGTCATCGCGGTCGCCTGAGCTGAGTGACACTAGGTTTTTTCATGTGAGTTCCTCATGGCACGGCTGATCGAACGGTGTAGTGGTAAGCGGAACTGGAGCGGGCCAGGGTTCCGGGAGCAAGGAGCCGACTGGGAGCGGTGCATCGCTGAACAAGGCGAAGAGAATTATGGCCCGCCCACGCCGGCCCACGCTGACCAGTCGGGAGTTGGGCCGTGGTCGCCGCCGAGCGCCGTACGTTGACCCTTTCCATCTACCGATTGGGCTCGTCGGCTAGGCCGATCATCTGGTTCGCCGTTCGTCCACCTCGGTCTGGCTGAGGTGTGTTGTTCCAGATGTTGCTGGCGAGCCCAACAAGCTCTTGGACCTCCTCTTCGGACGAGAAATCCCGGGCACGGGGGAAGAGCTCGCGGTGAAAGGCAATCGATTCCAGGTTCGTGAGGTGTTTCAGCACCAGCGCTTCCCACTCCGTGATCGGCATCACGAGGTTGGGATGCCCGTGCTCGGTGGCCCAGGCGGTCATTCGGGCAACGGCTGTCTCGAGCGTCTGGTCTACCGGAGGCGCAGATCTTTCTGGCTCGTCGGGAGCCGCGCTTCGGCCTTGCAGCATCCGTTCGATGGCAATTGGGTCAACTTGCATCTCGCTCAGGTTGGATCGCGCGCCGGGGCCGAGCGTGAATGGCAGATTCACCCAGCCAGGCCCGAGCAGCGACAGTCCATGACGAACCGGAACCAGGTACGCCGCCACCGCATCGTGCCGGCGAAGAGTCGCCGCCCAGCGCGCATGCCGGAGTCTGAACTGCTCGTCCTCGACGGCAAGGCTGATGTCGCGGCCGCTGACGTTCTGGACGACCGCGAAAACGAAACGAGCGCCCAAGACAGCGGCCAGAACCTCTGCTTGCGTGCTGCCTTGATATAGCCGCTTGGCGCACAACTCAGATGGCGTCTCTCCCGACGCGAGGCGCCAGTGGAACATGAAATAGCCGAGGTATCGTCGCTCCTGGGAGCTGACTTCCTCGGCGCCCGGCCCGTGCTTGATTGGCGTCGGATCGTCGTCGCCAAAGAATCGTGTGCGCGCCTCTCGCCGCTCTTGAGCCAGCTCCAGGCTGTCCCGACACCAGGCGACCATCGTTTCGAGCATGTCTTGACTAAAGGCCATTCACAGGTCGCCTTATCGAGGAACGTAGAGCCGAGGGTCCCGGCCGCTGATTACGGTGAGAACGGATGTTGGCGAGAGCTGATTGGGAAAGATGACGAGATTGTCGCCGAGCCCCGTGGCTGAATGCACCAGGACGCCCTCCGCTCCCCGGGCAATCGCCGCAGCTGCGATCTGCTGCGTGACCGAGAAATCGCGGTCATCTACAAGATCGCCGAGGCTGAGCCCGATCGCCTCGGGATCTCGACAGTCGAGAGTGGCGTTCAACCGGATCTCAAGCTCGGTGAGGCGGTACTCGTTCAAGTTCGCCAAGTCCTCCGGTCTGAGCCGGCGGAGGATTTCGCCCAGGCATATCTCGGGGGAGAGGGCGACGTAGAGCGCCGGCCACGTCCGCTCGGGTGGAAACTGGTCAGCTCCTCGGTTGTACCTGGCGGAAAATCGCAGCGAGCCACCGTGGTCGGTGGCTGCGTACATCCGCCAATGAAAGCGCCAGACATGACCTTTCCATGCAGCTAAGCGCTGACGAGCGAACTGCTCGTCGGCGTCCCACCCGGACGGAGCTGACACCCAGTCGTCGGCCTACAGGAAGGCGCCGGAGCGCAACGCTTCAAGGTCAGCCTCTACCCGGTCCAGTCTTCCGACCCGTATTGCCTCAGCGGGGGTGACTCCGCCCATGTAACGGCTCGGGTTGTGAAACCAGCGGCGGGGCGCCTCGGCTCCTTCGAAGGTCTCTTGGACCTGCTGCATGAGATCGATCAGCGCTCCGAGGCGCTGTCGCATCGCCTGCTGCGGATAGGCGGTTCCTACCCGCCAGCGCTGAAGCGTGCGACGGCTCGTGCCGAGAGCCTGAGCGAGCTCGTCCTCGGAGAAGCCCATTCCGTCTTCCAAGGCATCGAGTGCCTGGCGAGGAGTTCGTTCCAAGAGCGCCGTCGAAAGCGCGTTCATATGGCTCTGTCTCCTTCTGGGCTGGTTCGCAGCATCGCCCAGATCCCATGTCTACCCAAGTTTAGCAGTCGAACACTGCCTGAACAAAAAGGAGGCGCTTACCCCATCAGGACCGTCCTCAAACACTACCGCAGTTTACGTTCAAGTTAAATCGAGTCTGAACCCGAGTATAGCGCAGTGGATTCGGTGCCCCCACCCCTCAGGCCCCAGGGGGGCTGAGCGTAACCCCACTCGTCCCGAGCTCCAGGACCTGGCCGCGTACCTGCTTCTCCGCCTCTGCGCCGAGGCGCCCGGCCAGCGCGAGTGGGACAGACCCGCTGCGAGGTCACTCGGTGACCGACTTGACCAGCCGCGAGGGTCGAAGATACACTGGCGATACGAAGCGTTCCATCGGATTGGGCTCTCCACCCGCGCAGAAAGGATGCACACGATGACGGTTAGCATTTCCCCCAATGGCACGAACCTCTACGAGACGTCTGCCCCCTCACACGAGGTCCTGGTGGGAACTGCGAATGGCATCGTCTCGCTTCGCCGGTCTAAATCAGAGTGGCGGGAGGAGGGCCGTACGCTTCAGGGCAAGCACGTCGCGTGCATTGCCGTGGAGCCTCGGTCCGGAACGATTTTCGCGGGCGTGCACGTTGGCGGTCTCTGGGCCAGCGCGGATGGCGGGCAGAGCTGGGAGCGAAGAGATGAGGGAATCACTTCTGATAATCTCTACGGCCTGAACTACGTCCACCTGGGCGACGAGGTGCGCATCTATGCGGGCACCGAGCCGGCGCACTTGTGGGTGAGTACCGACCTCGGCCGGAGCTGGAGCGAGTTACCGACGCTGCGTGACGTGCCCAGCGTGGACAAGTGGACCTTCCCGGCGCCACCGCACGTCAGTCACGTGAAGAACATCGTCTTCAATCCGAGTGACGCACGCACTTTTTACGTAGGCGTGGAGCAGGGTGGTGGATTCAGGACCACGGATGGGGGTGAATCCTGGCAGGAGATGAGCGGCTTCGACGACGACGTTCATCGGATGCTGACGATCTCCACCCGCCCAAATAACGTGTACATGGCGACCGGGAAGGGCGTGTTCCAAAGCCCGGACACGGGCAACACCTGGAACAATCTGCCCCTTCCCGAGCGACGAATCGCCTATCCGGATGCGCTGGTGGTCTGGCCTGCCCAACCAGAAGTCATGTTCGTAGCGGGCGCGAGCGCACCGCCGAGCGCCTGGCGCCAGAACGAGGGCGCCTATACCCGCATCGCCAGAAGTCGGGATGCGGGACGCACCTGGGAGTACCTCGAGGGTGGATTGCCGCTAGCGACCCGGGCAAACATAGAGGCGATGACGATGAATGCCTACCCGGGCGGGTTCTCCCTGTTCGCCGGCACCACCGATGGCGAAGTGTTCTTCAGCGAAGACCAGGGCGAGACCTGGTCCACCATCGCGCAGGGTCTGGCGCCCGTCTCGAAGTCGGGCCACTACCGCGGCGTCAATCCGGAGTATGCTACCGCTGCGCGCTGATCGTCTCACCGCCTGATAGCTGTATCCGCCGGGTGTCCTGCGCTTCGCAGCGGTCCCATAGAGATTTCTTCAGGAGCAGCCATTGCTGAAGCCCGAAGCGAATGAGCTGCTCACGCGCGTAGGCCCAGGGACGCGGATGGGAGAGCTGCTGCGACGGTACTGGCACCCCGTCGCGGCCACCGTCCAGCTCGACGACGAGCCGGTGCGATCAATGAAGCTGCTGGGTGAGTCGCTCGTCCTCTTCCGCGATCGCCAGGGGCGGATCGGGCTGATCGGTGATCGTTGCGCCCACCGAGCGATGCACCTGAGGTGGGGCATCCCCGAGGCAGAAGGGCTGCGCTGCCCCTATCACGGATGGATGTACGACGCGACGGGCCAGTGCGTCGAGACGCCGCTCGAAGGTGCGGGCAGCAGGCTCGCTCGGAAGGTGAAGATCGACGGCTACCCCGTGCAAGAGATGGGCGGTTTGGTCTGGGCCTACCTGGGTCCGGATCCTCTGCCGCTGCTCCCGCGGTGGGACATCTTCGTCATGGGCGGGGCGTATCGCCAGATCCTGGGCACCGTGCTCGACTGCAATTGGCTCCAGTGCATGGAGAACCGCCTGGATACCATGCACGGCATCTACCTGCACGGCAACTTCTTCCAGTACATCCTCGAGCGCGGCGGGAGGAAAGGGGACGCCCTCAGCCATCTGCAGGGCCTGGACTGGCAAACCCGCACTGCCGTGCAGCGCGCCAATCGCCCCCACGCCGAGCAGCTCCTCTTCGAGCGCTACGAGTACGGCATCGACAAGCACGTGGTCATGGACACTGGACGGGTCGACCAGCGACCCCCCATGGTCTTCCCCTACGCCATCGGCCACGCCGGCGGAGGGTTCCGCCAGACCTGGCAGATCGGCGTGCCGATGGACGACACCCACACCTTGCACCTTTCGTACTATGCCTACGTTCCCCATCCGAACGTCGAGGTGCCGAAGCAGGATCGCATCGGCTACGCTGATCACCCACTGTTCGACGAGAATGGTAAGCCGATCCTCGACTACGTGCTCGCCCAGGACATGATCGGCTGGTGGGCGCAGGGCGATATTACCGATCGGACTAAGGAGAAACTCGGCCAGACCGACACCGGCATCATCATGTATCGTCGCCTGCTCATGGAGCAGCTCGACATCCTGGCCGAGGGAGGCGATCCGATGAACGTCTTCCGCGATCCCGAGAAGAACGTCTATCTCACGATGCCAGAGAGCACGCGCAAGAAGGCAGGAAAAGGACTGTCTGACGGGAGCTATCGCCAGCTCTACCACGAGGGCTACTATATCGACGACGCGGACCGGTACTGCCCGGACCTGGACGTGATCCTGGAGCTGAGCCGCCAGAACCATGTAGCGGGCGGTCCCTAAATGGACCTGAGCGGACTGGAAGCAGGAGCCCATATCGAGCTCGAGGACCTGAGTGTAGGCGAGGTGCTAGAGTCCAGCCCAGACGGCGAGACCATTCGCGTGCGCTACCTGGAGTCGCCCTTCGATCCCGACCTGGTCGGCACAGAGGCCCGGGTATCCTGGGACATCGTCGCCGGCCTCGTGACCGGGGAGAACACGACCACCAGATTGGGTGGCGAGCTTCGACCGAGGAACTGGGTGGGTTAGCCGCGTGCGCCACCCCCTCGGTCTCGGCATGCTACCCGGCCGTCGGGGACCTGATTACGAAACCAGCGCCGGCCCCAATGCCACGGCGTTGCAAGGCAGCCACCGCGCAAGATGCCGCGCTCGCAAATTCTTGTGGGAGGGCGGAGCATGGCGGATCGCATCGGGTTTATTGGGCTGGGAACGATGGGGCGAGCCCTGGCCACCAACTTGATTCACGACGGGTTCCCACTCACGGTCTATGACGCACGCCCCGAGGCGATGCGTGAGCTCGAGCAACTCGGGGCGCAAGGCGCCCAGTCCCCTCGGGAGGTTGCTACGTCCTCAGACATCATAGAGATTGCGATCGCCCCTTCGGCTCAGATCGAGGTCGCCGTGCTCGGACCAGATGGGATCGTGGAGGCGGCAGCACCCGGCTTGGTGGTCGTGATCCACAGCACGATTCAGCCATCGAACATCCAGCAGATCGCGGAACAGGCCCGGAGCGCCGGCGTGGAGATCCTCGACGCCCAGATGAGCGGCGGCGAACAGGGCGTCCGCAGTCGCACTCTTTGCTTCATGGTGGGCGGTGAGGCCAGTACGCTCGAGCGTTGCAGACCACTGCTCTCGGCATCGGGCAGTCACGTCTTCCACGTGGGTGGCGTCGGGGCCGGCGCAGCCGTCAAAATGGCCCAAGAGATTCTGACATTCGTCACCATCGTGTCCGCCTCCGAGGCCTTCCGAGTGGTCGAGCACGCCGGGATAGACCTGCAGACCTTCCAAGAGTTGGTACGCGTCAGCGCCGGTCAGAGCCATGTGGCCGATCGGTGGCTCGACGTGTGGTCCAAGCGCACCAGCCCCGGCGGCATTCCGGAGATCCTCGATACGGCCCTCGCCCTCGGCCGGGATCTGGACCTCTCGCTACCCTTGGCCGCGCTCGCTCGGCAGATCATTCCGGACCTGTTTCCGCTGGATGCGGCTGCTGCTCGAACTCGCCCAATGTCGTAAGCCTAGGTTAGACCTCGATAGCCAATTCGAGTCGGCAGCGCGCGCCCCACACCGCTGCACAGCGCGTTGGGTCAACGTCCGCAGGCGTGTGAGCCGCGCGTCCCCCATTTTGCGAGACGCCGATCCAGCGTAGCGCCCAACTCCCCGAGTGCCTCCAACGCAAGCAGCCTGGCGAAGTCAAA
>WHTR01000279.1 GCA_009377635.1 Chloroflexota bacterium | reverse complement strand
CGCATATGGTACTATCCTGTCGAGGGCGGCATGGAAACGTGGGCAGGGCTGGCGCGGAAGCATCCCGCCATCGATCGCGAGCTCAGTACCGGCAAGATCCAGCGCCTCCGGGATGAGTGCGGCTGGGAGTCGCAGCGTGAGGCGGCTCGCCGGCGTCAGCGCAAGCCGGCGCCCGCCGGAGGGCCTGCCACCGATTGGGTGAACGCCCGCCCGCGCGTTCTCGTGCAAGACGGGGGCTCTGCCCGAGATGGCCGCGTAGAGCAGGTAGCCGTGATCCGCCGGAATCGTTGTGCCCGAAAGGGGAAAAGAAACATCAACGACCGGATCGATGTCCATGCTCATCCTCTTGCCTCACCCACGCTGCGCAAATGTGCGACGAGATCGTATCGCTGGCCCTCCCAAACGCCTTCTTAATACCAGCCCCATCACCAGACCGGAAATTCGGGGTCACGATTGGCGACGCCTTTTCCCCACGGCGCCGCTGCCGCGGCCCGCAGCACCGCCGCCTCCTGGCGCCGGACGGCGTCCCGGCACACTGTACACTGTCATCGTGGCCCACAGCCGCGACGCGGCGGCATGAGTGGCACCCGGCCTCAGTGCCGGGTGAGGATTAGACCGCGCGTGATGCTGCAGTTTCTCCGTTCGGTTGGCTGGCTGAAATTGCTTCCCCGCCAGGGCTGGGTCGAC
>WHTR01000278.1 GCA_009377635.1 Chloroflexota bacterium | reverse complement strand
TAGATCCCGACGAGATCCAGACCGTCACTGGCAATTGCCTCGGTGATGGCAAGGATGTCATGGGGATCCATGCTGTAGCGCGTCTCGGGCGTGTCGGCGACGTTCCGCCCGCGATAAACCCGGTGGACGCGCCCATCACGGCCGCCGAGGATCCCGCACACCTCCCGCGTTGGCTCCGCGAGCGCGTGGCGCACGATCTCGTCCAGCTGAGAACGGGTCAGCGTCAGCATGCTCCCTCGTCGCTGATACCCAGCGCGTGCCTATTCTCGTTCCAGCGTGAGACCTGGATTCCACAGGCCGAATCCGAAGGATCTGCGAAGCAACATCATGCGGATCTCATCTTGGATTCCGTTGAGCAGGTCGCGGTCGCCGCGCCGCTACCACAAGAGCTGGCCGCTGAGGTCGGCGCTCGCCTCGTCTGTCCGCTTGCTCCAGAGCTGCGTGCTCAGGTACTTCCAACCGCCGTCGGCGAGAAGCAGGACGATGTTGCCCCGGTCCATCCGCTCTGCGACCTTGGCCGCGCATGAGAGCACCGCGCCGGACGAGACGCCCGCGAACACGCCCTCCCGATAGAGAAGCTCCTGGGTGTACCGGATACTCTCTCTGCTGGAGACAATGACCTTCCGGTCCAGCAGCGCGGGATCGAAGATCGGTGGGACGAAGCCCTCCTGAAGGTTGCGCAACCCGAAG
>WHTR01000277.1 GCA_009377635.1 Chloroflexota bacterium | reverse complement strand
AATTGCCGCATGCCCAGAAGCCGTGACCCGTGGCGCCCCGGACCTCTCCCCCGACCTCTTCCTGTTGTTCGCCGACGGGGTTGGGCTCACTCGCCGACGGAGGGCCCTTCGCGCGTTCCGTCGCTGCTGCCAGATACGCTTTCAGGAGGGGGTAGCGAGGAAGGACCTTCGCTAGCGTATCCTGACGCACACCCTGGCCCGCGGCAATCTCGTTCGCCGCCGCCGCGAGCTCCTCGGCGAGAGAGATCGCTCGGGGAGAAGCCAGCCGTTGGGCACGCGTCTTGTCGAATGTGACCGGCTGGCCGCCTCCCCCGCTGAACAAGTGCTGCTGATGCATAAACCCCAACTCGTCCGTAACGGCTTGCCAGTCGACCGCTTCGGGGGCTGGCACCTGGGCCGCAGTCCGGGATGGAAGTAGAGTTCCGACTGTAAGGCAGGACACGAGCACGAGTACCGACCGCCGAACCATCGCCAATCCTCCTGATTCTCTGGTTGGGTGCGATCAGAATGGTAGGAATAGGATCACTGATCACCACACTGTCCTGCTTAGCATCTCTCCCCATTGCGATGGGAGAGGGACACAACCGGCAGGACCACGCGCATCGTCCCTGACCCACTAGCGTCCCGGG
This sequence comes from Chloroflexota bacterium, assembly GCA_009377635.1. Classification (GTDB taxonomy): domain Bacteria; phylum Chloroflexota; class UBA6077; order UBA6077; family SHYK01; genus WHTR01. The sequence continues at coordinate 70 of WHTR01000277.1, read as the reverse complement.
GACACAGTGCCCTTCTTGCCGAGAGTCTCATCGGCAAGAAGGGCACTGTGTCCCCGGGACGCTAGTGGGT
>WHTR01000276.1 GCA_009377635.1 Chloroflexota bacterium | reverse complement strand
CTTGCAGACATCATATAGGCCATAGCCTCTTGATGAGCATTCCTTCCATGTACGGCGGGCCACGCGCGCTGAATCGAGCCAACTGATCTGAGGCATCTCGATTCCGTAACGCCGGCAGGCCTGATTGGTTGCAACCCTGTCGAAGTGCGTGTGACACACCACGACGGCGCCTTCCAAGTGAGCGCGAAAGGTTTCAAACAGCGCACGGAATGTTGGAGCGCCTCGGACAGTTCTTTCATCAATCCCATGGATTGAGACGTTGATTCCATCGAAGTAATCCTCCGGATCAACGTAGGTGGACCATTCATCCACGGACTTGCCACCCACATACTTTGCGAGGCCGATCTGACAAATCGAAGCCATATCGGCATTTGCCGTTTCCACGTCGATGGCAGTGAAATTCATACTGGTCCTTGCTCTGGCATTCGCCTAACGCCTGAGTTAAGCCGAGCCGCGAAGCGGCTTCGGCTTGAACGAATTGTTATGCCGCAACTGGCCGGGATGCCTGGGCAAAGAACCCGCAGCCACCATAGCCGATCCGAAGAGCCGGGGAACGGCACGCCCCCATGCCCACGCGCCCATGATGCCTGAAGTCTTGGATGCAACCGAAGCCCCCGGCAACCGGGAGCCCGTGATGTTGCAGACCTGTGGACTTGCCGACGCCGAGACGATGGAACCGCCGCAAACCGTCCGAGCACGTTG
>WHTR01000275.1 GCA_009377635.1 Chloroflexota bacterium | reverse complement strand
CAACGCGTACCGGCAGCAGCTCACGGACCTGTCACGTAACTTCGTCCAGCTCGAGATCCAGGGCCCCGCAGGTGCCCTCCCGCTGCAGCGGTACGGCGACGCATCCGAGCCGCTCCCGGCCGGAAGCCTGAAAACCCTCCTCATTGTTGGGGGCGGCGCAACGATGGCAGCGGCTCTCGCGATCGCCTATCTGATGGAACTCCTCAGCCGACGGCGGTCCGGTCGCGCAGCAAACGGGCAGGACATCTTGCAGGGGAACGTCCCAGCTCTCGCCGCGCCGACGGAAGGAGAGCCCTCCACGCGTGGCCGCAACGGGCGAAAGCGACGGCTGTTCTCGGCACGATGAGCATGCACCGCCCGCCCCTGCAGAGGCGGCCTCCTCTCCGGGCACCTGCGAGACGCGCTGCGCCACCGTCCGGACGGCGTGCGGGTTCACGGTCGGGCCCGCATGTGTGGACCCGAACGGACTCCTCGATGCGATCAACAGCCGGGGGACGCGGGCCGGTCGCGTCCACGGAACCCGGTCGCGGCTTTCCTCTCCCTGTCGCCCTGATTCCGGGAGCGCTTGTGGGAGTCGCCGTCTCGGTGTTGCGGCCGGACGCTGACCGCCCTGTGGTGACCCTCATGCTCGCCGGCATTGCCAGTGCCTTCGCTCTCGGGTTGTACACCAGCGCCGGGATCGTCGTCCCGCTGCTGGCAACGGACCTCG
>WHTR01000274.1 GCA_009377635.1 Chloroflexota bacterium | reverse complement strand
AAGAGGTACGCGAGCGCGCTGTGCGTCTCGTGTTCGAGAACGAGCAGAACTATCCATCGCAGTGGGCGGCGATCAGCTCGATCGCCGGCAAGACCGGCATGACACCCGAGACGCTACGCAAGTGGGTGCGCCAGGCCGAGCGTGACAACGGACGACGCCCCGGTCTATCGACTGAGGAACGCGATCGACTGAAGGTTCTCGAGAAGGAGAACAAGGAGCTGCGGCGGGCCAATGAGATCCTGAAAGCTGCTTCGGCTTTCTTCGGGGCGGAGCTCGACCGCCGACACAAGTGATGGTCACCTTCATCGACGACAACCGGCATCGCTGGGGGGTCGAGCCGATCTGCAGGGTGCTGCCGATCGCTCCCAGCACCTATCACGCCTTCAAGAAACGCCCGCCATCGGATCGGACACTGCGAGACGAATATCTGAAGGTCGAGATCAGGCGCGTGTGGGAGGCCAACTTCAAGGTCTACGGTGCCCGCAAGATCCACCGTCAACTCAACCGTGAGGGGATCGTCGTTGCCCGCTGCACCGTGTCCCGGCTCATGCGGGAGCTGGGGATCCGAGGCGCCCGCCGAGGCCGCAAGGTCTTCACCACGATCCCGGCTGCAGACGGCTGCGAGCGTCCCGCCGATCTCGTCAACCGCAACTTCAGTGCTCCGGCACCGAACAGGTTGTGGCTTTGCGACATCACGCACGTCAAGACGCACT
>WHTR01000273.1:264-737 GCA_009377635.1 Chloroflexota bacterium | reverse complement strand
CGCTGGCGCGTGGGATCCGAGGGGCGCATCAGTGTGATCAAACGGCGGCATGCGCTGCACCGCTGTCGCTACCACGGGCTGGACGGCATGCATCGCTGGGTCGGCCTGGGCGTCATCGCCGACAACCTGCTGACCATCGCCCGAACGACGGAACGGCGACAGCCAGCGGCTACGTAACGTCTCGGCTCGAGTAACCGACGAACGAGATCGACCAGGTAGCAGGGAAAGACGAAGCATCAGTCGCTAAGAACCCATTTCTTCACCGGAAAGTAATTACGTCACCCTTGGTGTCTCAATGTCATTGACAGCACCCGCTGCGGTGACGGCAAACCCGGCGTCGCGCTTCGTCCTGAAAAGGAGGGGTGGCAGGCCAAGGCCGAGAGCTTCAGCCAAGCCAGGCGGAAATGCGGTTCCCGAACGGTTACCGAGCGGCATCCCGGCGCACACTTGTCTATTGTTTCCTTAGATTTGGC
>WHTR01000273.1:0-254 GCA_009377635.1 Chloroflexota bacterium | reverse complement strand
TCCTCTGATAAACTTAGCCGGCGCAACTATTGAGTCCGGAGCGAGAATTTTGTGCTCATTCCAATGACGTCTCATCCCGCCCTCAAGCCCACGGCGTCGACCAGGTGCTCGAGCGCGGTGACGACCTCCCGATACAGGCGATCGGGTCGCGTCGTGGGTTCCGGTGTGAGGCAGTCGTCGGACAGCGTTGGAGGATCCCGCCAATGAGCGGAGGGTACAGTTTCTCGAGCAGCTTGAGGTACATGACGCAAATC
>WHTR01000272.1:249-740 GCA_009377635.1 Chloroflexota bacterium | reverse complement strand
CTCGATCGGCACGCCCAGCTCTTCGCTGGCGATCTGCGCCATCACCGTATCGGACCCTTGTCCGATTTCTACGGTTCCCACGTACACGTTCGCGCTGCCGTCCTCGTTGAGCCGCACGATCGCCGAGGAGGCGGACGGAGTGATGGTCGCCTTGATCAGGCACGCCAGGCCCTTGCCTCGCGCCTTCGAAGGCGATGACGGTTCCAACTTCCGGCCCCACTCGATGGCGGCGGCCACCTTCTCCAGGCATTCGCACATGGCGAAATGGTGCACGCGCTCGCCGGTGGCGAACTCGCCGCCCTCGTCGAGGAGCTTCGTGAGCCGCATCTGGAGCGGGTCGATCTTCAGGGCGCGGGCGATGATGTCCATCTGCGACTCGTGCGCCCACGACGACTGCGAGACGCCGAAGCCGCGGAAGGCGCCCGCCGGGACGCGATTCGTGTACGCCAGATACGAGTCGATCTTGATGTGCGGCGTCTCGTAGGGGCCGG
>WHTR01000272.1:0-239 GCA_009377635.1 Chloroflexota bacterium | reverse complement strand
CGTATAGCCGGACTTCTTCGACACGCGGGGGCCGATCTCCGCGTACGCGCCGGTGTCGAGATAGATGCGCGACTCGCGGGCGACGACCGTGCCGTCCCGCTTGACGCCGGTCTTGAGGTAGATCTTCGCCGCGTGCTTCGTGATGGTGAGAAACACCTCTTCGCGGGTGAGGCTGATCCCGACGGGCCGGTCGGCCTTGAGCGCGAGCACCGCCGCGATCGGCTCCAGTTTGGGGTACA
>WHTR01000271.1 GCA_009377635.1 Chloroflexota bacterium | reverse complement strand
CGGCACGGACGTGCTGGCCGCCGGCGGTTCCCTCGATCGGCCGCAGGTGAGGCGGCTCGTGTTCGCCGACGACGACGCCAGGCGGCGGCTGGAGGCGATCGTGCACCCGCAGGTGAGAGCCAGGCGCGCGGAGCTGGTCGCGGCCGCGCCGCCCGGTGCGGTCGTGGTCGACGACGTGCCGCTGCTCGTCGAGAGCGGACTGCAGGGCGACTACGACGTCGTCGTGGTGGTGGACGCGCCCGACGCCGTTCGGCTGGATCGGCTGGTGCGGCTGCGGGGCATGAGCCGCGACGATGCCAGGGCGCGGATGGCGGCGCAGGCGACGCGCGCCGAGCGGCTGGCCGCGGCCGATCTGGTGGTCGACAACGGCGGGGCACTAGCCGACCTGGACCGGCGGGTGGCGGACCTGTGGGCGGAGCTCACCGCGAGGGAGTCGGCGAACGATCCGTCGTAGCGACGGTGTCGACACCGGCTGTCGGTGCGGCGACGTACGGTGGACTGGTCCATGGATGAGAAGGCGAGGAGCCGCCGTGCGCCCGGTGACTGACCTGACCCGGAAGGTCGCGCCGTTCGAGGTGGTCAGCGACCTGCGACCGGCCGGTGACCAGCCCTCCGCCATCGCCGGGCTGCAGCAGCGGATCGAGGCGGCGGAGCGCGATTGCGTGCTGCTGGGGGCCACCGGCACGGGGAAGACGGCCACCATCGCGTGGCTGGTCGAGCGCCTGCAGCGGCCCACCCTGGTCATGCA
>WHTR01000270.1:452-750 GCA_009377635.1 Chloroflexota bacterium | reverse complement strand
GCTTCTACAGTCACCTCAAGGCCGACTGGCCGCACCTTACCCAGATCCGCGACCCAGCTGAACTGGCCCGCGTGCGGATCGAACACAACACCGTCAGACTCCACGCCGGCATCGGCTACGTGACGCCCGACGACGAGCACCAAGGACGCGGCCCAGCCATCCGCCGCGCCCGATCCGCAGGACTCAAACGAGCACGACAAGAACGCACACAGCACAACCGCAAGCACCGCCCCGGGAGCCACCGATGAGTTGGGTTAGAACTCACGCCCGCTCTATCAAAGAGTCAGAAACACCACAA
>WHTR01000270.1:0-442 GCA_009377635.1 Chloroflexota bacterium | reverse complement strand
CAATCCAGCGAGCCCGCTCGTACCGTACGACCTCGTGTCGCAACGAGAAGGTCGAGGCGCTCTACGGCCAGGACCAGCAACTGCCCGCCGACGCCGAGGGCGCCGAGATGGCCAAGCTCCGCCGCGAGCTCGACCGTCGGATGCTCGGCAACGGCTACTGCGCACGGCCGGTGCAGATGGACTGCCACTTCGAGTCCATCTGCGAATCGTGCACCTTCTTCGCGACCACCATCGAGTTCAAACCGACCCTCCTCCGACAACGCGATGACGCCAAAGACAAGGGCCAGATCGGTCGCCAGAAGATCTTCGACGGACTCCTCTCACGACTCGACAACGAAGCGTCCTGACCCAATCGCCAGGCGCACACCAGAGCGCATCGCAGCGCTTCATTCCAGCGAAACACGCTGGCCCCTTGACTCATCGGCGCCGATGCTGACCAACC
>WHTR01000026.1 GCA_009377635.1 Chloroflexota bacterium | reverse complement strand
CCCATCGAGGACGTCTTTGGGATCAAGGGGCGCGGGACGGTGGTGACCGGGCGGATCGACCGGGGCGTGGTGAAGGCCGGCGACGAGATGGAGATCGTGGGGCTCCGGGACACCCGGAAGACGGTGGTGACCGGGGTGGAGATGTTCCGGAAGATCCTGGACCGGGGCGAGGCCGGGGACAACGTGGGCTGCCTGCTCCGCGGGGTGGAGCGGGACGACGTGGAGCGCGGGATGGTGCTGGCGAAGCCCGGGTCGATCCGGCCCCATCGGCGGTTCACGGCGGAGGTGTACGTGCTGAGCAAGGACGAGGGGGGGCGGCACACGCCTTTCTTCAACGGCTACCGCCCGCAGTTCTACATCCGCACGACCGACGTGACCGGGTCGGTCACGTTGCCGACCGGGGTGGAGATGGTGATGCCCGGAGACAACGTCCGGATGGAGGCCGAGCTGATCACCCCCGTGGCCCTCGAGGACGGACTCCGCTTCGCCATCCGCGAGGGCGGCCGCACCGTCGGCGCCGGCGTCATCACCCAGGCCCAGGGATGAGCTCGCCCGACTGCCCGACACGAAACACTCGGGGACGAGCACGCTTGAAGGCGCAGTCCGACGGCGACGAGGTTGGAGTACAATAGCCCATGGCGCGAAGGGCCGAACGCATTCTGATCACCCTGGCGTGCAACGAGTGCCGGGAGCGCACCTACCACACCGAGAAGAACCGGCGGAATGATCCGGACCGAATGGAGTTCAGGAAGTTCTGCCCACGGTGCCGGAGACACACGGAGCATCGGGAAACGCGATAGGGGTCGGGCCTGTCACCCCGGGGCGACCGGCTCCGGCGTCCCGGCTGGTGAGCACTCTACGAGCACAGGCGTGTAGCTCAATGGGCAGAGCAGCGGTCTCCAAAACCGCAGGTTGCGGGTTCGAGTCCTGCCACGCCTGCCGAGATAGGAATTGGGAGTTCGGGTGACGAGAGGCGGGAACCCATGGCCAGACAATTGAGGCGATCGACTGGCACCGTGGCGGAGCCTCCGGCGCGGAAACCCCCTCCGCGCGTGGCGGCGCGGCCGGACATCGGTCGTCCGGGTCGGGGCATCGGGCAGTTCATCGGCGAGGTGCGCTCCGAGCTCCGCAAGGTCGCCTGGCCGACGCGCCAGCAGGCCGCGAAGCTGACAGCGCTGGTCGTCGCCATCGCCGTCGCTGTCGGGTTCATACTGGGCGGTATCGACTTCGTGTTTTCTGAGCTCTTTCGAGCACTGTTGCGCTGACGAGGAAGTCTATGGAGACCAATAGCCGAATCACGGAACTTCTCGACGATGTCGAGGCCCCCCCGGCGGAAGACGAAGCCCTCGAGGTGGAGGTCGAGGAGCAGGAGCCAGAGGGCGAGGACCGGGGCTGGTTCGTCATCCACACCTACTCCGGCTACGAGAATAAGGTCAAGACGAATCTGGAGCACCGCATCGATTCGATGGGCGTCCAAGACAAGATCTACGACGTCGTCATCCCCACGGAGGAGGAAGTCGAGATCAGAGACGGCCAGCGCCGGACGGTGCAGCGGAAGGTCTTCCCCGGCTACGTTCTCGTCCGAATGGCAGTCACTGAGGAGGGTATTCCGCCCAACGACGCGTGGTACGTGGTCCGGAACACACCGGGAGTCACCGGCTTCGTCGGAGCTGGCACCCAGCCGAGCCCGCTCGACGACGCCGATGTCAAGCGCATACTCCGACGCATGAAGATGGAGGCGCCCCGCGTCAAGGTGAGCTTCTCTAAGGACGAGCGCGTCAAGATCGTAGACGGGCCGTTTACGGACTTCATCGGCATCGTGGACGCGATCAATCCGGAGAAGGGCAACGTTCGCGTGCTCGTGTCCCTCTTCGGACGCGAGACACCGGTCGCGCTGGACTTCCTGCAGGTCGCTCGCATCACCTAACATCGCCTTCAGCGTGTAGCCGCTCGCGCTCGGCCGCGGTGACGTTCACGCGGCCTCGCGTGTGTGGCGACAGTTGCTCAGGGACGAGGAGTCGACAACATTGGCGAAGAAAGTCAAGGCGATCATGAAACTGGAGATCTTCGCTGGGAAGGCGACGCCCGCCTACCCGGTCGGCCCTGCCCTTGGGCAGCACGGTATCAACATCATGGCGTTCGTGAAGGAGTACAATGAGCGCACAGCCCAGCAAATGGGCACGGTGGTCCCCGCAGAAATCACCATCTTCGAGGATCGCTCGTTCACGTTCGTCCTGAAGACCCCGCCCGCGTCGGAGCTTATCAAGCAGGCGATCGGCGTCGACAAGGGTTCGGGCAGCCCGGGGAAGGCCAGCCTGGGCGTGCTGCCAAGGGACAAGCTCCGCGAAATCGCCGAGATCAAGATGAAGGACCTGAACGCCTCCAGCATCGAGGCGGCGGAGCGAGTCATTGAGGGCAGCGCCCGGAGCATGGGCGTCACTATCGAATAGGGCCTCAAGGGTCGCGCGGAACCCCCAGTCGAAGGGAGCCAGTACATGGCGAAGTATGGAAAGCGCGTGCTCCAGCTCCGCAAGCGAGTGGATCCCGAGCGTCGCTACGATCCTCGCGAGGCGCTTGCCCTCGCGAAGGAGCTGGCTAGCGCCCACTTCGATGAGACGATCGAGTGCCACGTGCGCACCGGGGTGGATCCGCGGCACGCGGACCAGATGGTCCGAGGATCCGTCGTCCTGCCGGCAGGCACGGGGAAGCGGGTGCGCGTGCTGGCTTTTGCACAGGGCGAGAAGGCGCGCGAGGCAGCGGACGCGGGAGCCGATTACGTTGGAGCAGACGATCTCGTCCAGCGCATCCAGGGCGGCTGGATGGATTTCGACGTAGCCGTGGCGACACCCGACGTCATGAGCTCGGTTGGCCGGCTCGGGCGCATCCTGGGACCGAGGGGTCTCCTTCCGAACCCGCGCACCGGCACCGTATCGATGGACATCGGCCGACTCATCCGCGACGTCCGCGCAGGCCGAGTCGAGTTCCGCGTCGACCGAACGGCGGTCATTCACAGTCCAGTGGGGAAGGCCAGCTTCTCCGAGGAGCAGCTTGTCCAGAACCTTGCCGCCTTCCTCGACGCGGTCGTGCGTGCGAAGCCGTCCGGGGCGAAAGGTCAGTACATCCGGTCCATTGCGCTGGCCCCGACCATGGGTCCGGGGGTCAAGCTCGACGTTTCAGAGACCCTGGGACTCGTGAGCGCCGCTGCCTGAGGCCGGCGTCTCCCGAGGGCAGATTGAGCACCTGCCGACCACTTGCGCCTGCTGCGCCGGGTACGGTACCCTTCTGGACAGTTGAAGAGCCGAAGACCGCAGGCGTCCGCCCCGAGCGGACTTAATCAGTCGAGCCTGCCGAGGTGCCAAGTAAGGGCCGTGCTTGTGACGGCCCTCTTGCGTTGTGGCGTTGCGTGGCCCTCGGCGTGAATGCGTCGAGGGCCTTTCTGTCGGTCACGATCGGCGGTGGAGGAGCTATGGAGAAACGGCCGACGATCGTTCGCCCTGAGAAGGTCGCGATCGTGGAAGAGCTGGCGGACCGCCTGGATCGCGCGTCGATGGCGGTGCTGACGGACTACCGGGGGCTGACGGTTTCCCAAATGGCCGGACTGCGGCGCGATCTGCGCCCGGCCGACGCTGACCTGCAGGTGACCAAGAACACGCTCGTCCGGTTGGCGGCGCGGCGTGGTGGGCACGATGCGCTGCTGACGGCGCTGGAGGGACCGACGGCCATCGTCTTCAGCTACGGCGATCCGGCCGCGTTGGCGAAGGCGCTGACCGGAACGATCCGCGCGCAGCGATTGCCGCTGCAGGTCAAGAGCGCGCTGCTCGACAACCGGCTGATCCCGGCCGCTGATGTCACGCGCCTGGCTGAGCTCCCAACGCGCGATGTGTTGATCGGCATGACGGTCGGAGCCATTCAGAGCCCGATCCAGGGACTGGCCAACGCCCTCGGGGGCATCCTCGCGAAAATCCTGGCCGTTCTAGAAGCGCGGCGGAGTCAGCTTGAGGGCGGTGAATCACCAAGTTAGTGGAGGAGTACCGTGACCAAGGATGATCTGATCGAAACGATTGAGAAGATGTCGGTTCTCGAGCTCGCTGATCTCGTCAAGGCCCTCGAGGAGAAGTTCGGCGTCAAGGCAGCAGCAGCCATGGCCCCACCGGCAGTGGCGGTTCCGGGTGCGGCGCTGGCTGCTGCCCCAGCCGAGGAAGAGAAGACGGAGTTTGACGTCATTCTCAAGGAGTTCGGGGCGAAGAAGATCGAGGTGATCAAGGTCGTCCGGGAGCTCACGTCGCTCGGGCTCAAAGAGGCGAAAGACCTTGTCGAGGCCGTGCCAAAGCCGGTGAAAGAGGGGATCGCGAAGCAGGACGCAGACACAGCGTCCGCGAAGCTCCGCGCGGCCGGTGCCGTGGTCGACGTCGTCTAGGGCGCCGTCAATGTCATTCTGAAGATTCATGGGCCTACGGCCCGCCCCGAGCTGATGAACGATGTCATCCCGAGCGCAGCGAGGGATCTCCCGGCGGACCATGGTTCGTGGAGTGGCGAGATCCTTCCTCGCTTCGCTCGTCAGGATGACAACCACCAAACCATCGCTGACAGAGCACTCGGGCGGACTCAGTTGTAGATGTGGATGGTCAGCGTGCGCGTGTGCTCACCGACGCGTGCGCTCAGCTCCCAGCATCCAGGCGAGGGCACGACCAGGAACACCTGGTGGTCGGCGTAGCCAGCCGCCAGCGGGGACTCGGTCGGAGCGCCCACGAGGCCAGCCGCCATGACCCGGAGCTGGTCCGTCACACTTTCGGCGGACGGGCGAATGAATCGCATGACCTCGTCGCCGTCGACCCTGCGTCCCGTAACCACCAGCTCCCCTTCGGTACCCCGCTCCACGATGAAGACCGCTCGGAGGAACTCGTTGCGCCAGGGGATGACGGGGAGCACCGTGCCGGCCAACCAGATGGGACGCTCACCGATGGAGGGGCCGAGATCCGGACGCTCCGAGCCGACGCCGCTCACCGGGCATGACGCAGGTGGAGTGGGCCAGACGGGTGTCCCTGTGACGGGGTCCGCGTAGATCACCGCCGTAGGGTGAACGGGCAGAGGCGTCGGGGTACCAAGTGCCAGAGCCGTCCGTGCCGCGCGCGTTACCGGAGTCGGCGTCGTGTCGGCCGGCTGAGCCACGTTCCCACGCGCCGGCAGACACGCTGCGACGAGGACGGCCAAGCCGAGGCACATTGCAGCAATGGAAAACGCGCCGCCGCGGGGGGGCGTAAGCACCTCCTGACCCCTGGTCAGGACTTGCGAAGACGGCTAATCCAGCCCGCCGCGCGCTCCGGCGCTGCTGGCGTCGGACGGGGTGCCGGCCAGGTGTCGCCCCGCCTCGCCGCCCACGCCTGGCGCGCCGACCTCGCGCGCGTGAGCTCGCCCAGCAGCGCGTCGTCGCCTGCCGCGATCAGGTCTCGAAGGACTCCGAGCCGCTCGATGAGCAGGTCGAGCTGGCGGCACACGTTGTCTCGATTGGTCGTCGCCACGTCGGCCCAGACCTGGGGGTCTGCATCCGCCAGCACAGAGGCAGCGCGAAACCCGCCCGCCGCCATGGAGCTTGCCTCCTCCCACGAGCTCTGCGTCGCCAGCGTGTTGACCAGTGCCACTGAAACGTAGTGCGGGAGGTGGCTGACCGCTGCCATCCGGCTATCGTGCTCGTCGGGATCGAGGAACAGCGGCTGTGCGCCGACACGCTCGACGAGGTGGATGGCCTCTTCGACCGCCCACCCGGGCGCATCCGCCGAGGGCGTCAGACAGTAGGTGGCTCCGTGAAAGAGCGTTGCGCTGGGCTGGTCCACGGCCGCGGTCAGTGGCCCGGCCAGCGGGTGTCCGCCGACGAACACGGCGTGCGGTGGAAGTGCGGTCGCCGCCACGCGGGTTACGTCGCGCTTCGTCGCGCACGTGTCCGTCACGAGTGTGTCTGGCTGCACGTGCGGAGCGATGTCCGGGAGGAGTGTCAGCGACGCTCGAACCGGGGTGGCGAGGACAACGGTTTCGGATTCTGAGCAGGCCTCCCGGAGCGTGCCGCACGAGCGGTCGATGGCGCCCATGCGGCTTGCTCTCCGCAGGCTTTCTGCTGCGATGTCGAATCCGACAACCTGCGGTGCATCCGGGCGTGCCTTGAGAGCGAGCCCGAGCGACGTGCCGATGAGGCCAAGGCCCAGAATCGAGACCTTGCGGGCGGCCATTGAACCCCTTCCGCTTTAGCGCAAGCTTTCGAGCCCGAACACCTGGGTCACCGGGGTGAAGAGCATCGTGAGAATGTTCACGCCGAATACCGATGGCAGCAGGACCAGCACGATGAGAAGCACGCCGAGTCCTGCGCGTTCGAGCGGCCGGATGAGGGCTGCCAGCCGATCCGGGGCCAGCCCAAGGACGACTGAGAATCCGTCGAGGGGCGGCAGCGGGATGAGATTCAGAACGAACAGCAGGAGGTTCAGGAACACGACCAGAAAGAGAAACTGGCGGATGAGCGGGTCCGTTACCAGGCCGATGCGCAGCGGCAGCGAAGCCGCGGTGGCGACCGCGAGATTGGCGAGGGGCCCGGCGCTTGCCACGAGCGCGCTGCCAGTCCTTGGATTCGGCCGGAGCTTCCCTGGACTGACCGGGGTCCAGCCCCAGCCGACACCGGCGACAACGAAGAAGATGAGCCCCGTGAGGTCGATGTGCCGCAGCGGGTTCAGGGTAAGCCGCCCGTGGAGCCGCGGCGTGTCATCGCCGAGGGCGGTGGCGACGAAGGCGTGGTTCGCCTCGTGCGTCGAAATGGCGATCACAAACGCAGCGGTTAAGAAGAGCATCGTGGTGGGATCAACGCCGAAGAAGAGCACGCGTTCCCCCTTGGCCGAGTATAACACGGCGCTTCATTGTGCCCGGTCCGGCGGGTCACCTATAATCGCAAGCCATCACCCGTGAGCGAGGGCCTTGTGGCGGACATGCGACCCCGGGTTGGCATTATCAACGTGACCGGATACGCCGGCGCCGAGCTGGCGCGCATCCTCGCGAAACATCCGGCGGTTCGGCTCGTGGAGGTGACCGGACGGACTGCCGCTCATGAGCCTCTTGCGAAGTCGTTTGCACATCTTGCTGACCTGCAGATGACCGTTGGGGACCGCATCGTGGAGGCGGAGGTGTGCTTTTCCGCTCTGCCCGCCCACGCGTCGGCCGAGGTGGTGCCAACGCTGGTCGCCGAGGGACGCAGGGTCATCGACATTTCACCGGACTACCGCCTGCACGATGAGGGGACGTACAACGCCTGGTACGGGGGGCACCCATCGCCGGCTCTGCTCAATGATGCCGTCTACGGCCTGCCGGAGGTCCACCGCGCCGACGTGCGGTCGGCGCGCCTCGTCGGCAACCCGGGGTGCTTTCCCACCGTCGCCGTCCTCGCCCTCATGCCGGTGGCCCCGTGCATCGAACCAGACGTGATCATTGACGCGAAGAGCGGCATCTCCGGTGCAGGGCGGTCCTTCAGCCTGGCCGTGAACCACTACTGCGAGATCAACGAGAGCTGCCAGCCGTACGGACTGGAGGGCCATCGCCACCGGCCGGAGATCACCCAGGAGCTGGACGAGCTGCGACGGACTGCCGGGGTCGGGGTCCCCATCGACGTAACGTTCGTCCCGCACCTTGTGCCGATGACGCGCGGGATCCTGGCGACCTGCTATGCCCGACTGACGGAGCCGATGACGCCCGGCGAGGTGCTGGAGACGTACCAGCGGGCCTATGAGGACGAGCCGTTCATCCGCGTGGTGAGCGATCCGCCCGCCACGAAGCACGTATGGGGGAGCAACTACTGCTTGATCTGCCCCCGCGTGTACCCGCAGACGGGCCGCCTCGTCGTCACCGCCTGCATCGACAACCTCGTCAAGGGGGCCGCCGGTCAGGCGGTGCAGAACATGAATCTCATGCTCGGCTTCCCGGAACCGTTCGGTCTGGAATCTCTGCCGATCTATCCGTGATCGGCGGTCGGCAGGGCCGGCCCCCACGACTCAGCACCGACCCGCGGAGGGTCTGCACTTTGGCCAATTCATTCGACATGGAGCGCGTCCAGGGCGGCGGAGTGACCACTCCGGCCGGATTCCGAGCGGGCGCTGCGTCCGCTGGAATCAAGGAAGGCCCCGCAAGGCTCGACCTCGCCGTTGTTGTCGGCGACGCCCCGTGCGCGGCTCATGCCGTATTCACACAGAGTCGGGTGGTCGCCGCCCCAATTCTCATCAGTCGCGAGCGCCTTGCCGAAGGCAGGGCCCAGGGCATCGTGCTCAACAGCGGAAACGCCAACGCGTGCACCGGTAAGTCCGGTCTCGCGTCAGCTCGCGAGATGGCCGACTTGGCGGCGGCGCACGTTGGCGTGGAAGCCCAGCTGATGCTCGTGGCATCGACTGGCGTGATCGGCGTGCCACTACCGATGGATCGAATACGCACCGCGCTGCCATTCGTATGTCCGTCGCGCGATGGCGGGCACGACGCAGCGCGTGCCATCCTCACGACGGATCTGGTGGTAAAAGAGTGCGCAGTCTCGCTGGAGATCGCGGGGAAGCGCGTGATCATCGGCGGGATGGCCAAAGGCTCGGGGATGATTCACCCGAACATGGCGACCTTGCTGGCGGTGGTGACGACAGACGCCGCACTCGACGGGACGCTCGCGCGGGCAGCGCTCCAGGCAGCGGCCGATCGGTCCTTCAATCAGATCAGCGTGGACCGGGACACCAGCACCAACGACACCCTGGCGCTGTTCGCGAACGGCGCGGTCGAGGGAGAGCCGATCCGCACGGCCACACCGGAGGGGACGCGGTTTGCGGCTGCCCTCGAGCGGCTCTGCGTCGAGCTGGCGCGGATGGTCGCACGAGACGGCGAGGGCGCAACCCGATTGATCGAGGTCGAGGTCGTTGGGGCCGAGACCAACGGAGACGCGCGAAAGATCGCCCGGGAGGTCGCGTGCTCTAACCTCGTAAAGGCCATGGTCTACGGCTGTGATCCCAACTGGGGGCGCATCCTCATGGCAGTCGGGAATGCCGGCGCCGTCGTCGACCCGAACGCCCTCGAGGTGTCCATCGGCGAGCATCAGGTCGCGGCAAACGGCGCCGCGGTCTCCTTCGATCGGAGCGGCGTGAGCGCGGCGATGGGGGCCGACGAGGTGCAGATCCGCGTCGGCCTGAACCGGGGCATCGGGAGGGGCACGGCCTGGGGCTGCGACCTAACCGAGGGGTATGTGAAGATCAACGCGGAGTACACAACGTGACTGGGACCAGGGCCAGAACGCCAATCCCCAACCCCGAGGACCTCATCCCCATCGTGGGCGGTCAGACATTGGTCCTCAAGCTCGGCGGCAGTGTTGGGCGAGAGGATACGCTGCTCGACGACCTCGCGTTGCTGCAGCACGGCGGCGCACGGGTCGTGCTCGTCCACGGGGGCGGGCCCCTGATCACGGCCTGGTTGGGGCGCATCGGCAAGGAGACCCACTTCGTTCGCGGGCTGCGCTACACTGACGAAGACACCCTCGACGTCGTGCGCATGGTCCTGAGCGGACTCGTTAACGGCGAGGTCGTGGCGAGAATCGGCGCCTCGGGTGGCCGGGCCGTCGGACTCTCGGGGAGCGACGACGGCATGCTGCAAGCAGTCGCTCGGGATTCCGAGCTTGGGCTCGTCGGGGAGGTGACGTCCGTGCATCTGGCGCCCGTCGAGTGCGTCCTCGACGCCGGGTACATCGCCGTGATCGCACCGGTCGCGGTGACGGAGGAGGGGTCGTTCGTCAACGTCAACGCGGACACCGTCGCCGGCGAGCTCGCGGCGGCACTGGGAGCGGACCGACTCGTCTTCTTCACCGACGTCGACGGGATCGCTGACGGGGCGGGGGAGCCCCAGCGCCGTCTGAGCACGCGTCAGGCGCAACGCCTGATCGCCGATGGGATCATCACCGGCGGCATGATCCCCAAGGTGGACGCGGCTTCCCACGCGCTCTCCCGAGGTGGAGAGGTACGAATTCTCGACGGACGTCGGCCGCACGCCCTCGTGGACGTGCTCCTGCGACCAACGACGATCGGTACGGTCCTCGCCCGCGACTGAGCAATGAGCTGAAATACGCGCGACGACTCGTTGGGGGGAAAGCATGTCACCAGCCCTTCAATCGGCGATCCGGAAGGCACTCGTCGCGGCACTCGCGGCAGGTGTCACCGTGTTTCTCCGGGAGTACCCGCGGGAGCAGGAGCGCCAGGAACGGGACTCTGCTCGAGCTGAACGGTAGCTGGGCAAGACTTTCGTGAAACAAGAATTGCCGAGTCTGTACCCCCTCTCCCCTCCCCCACCAGGGGGGATGGAGCGTGTGTGCCTCTCCCCCCGCGGGAGAGGCCGGGCCGCGAAGCGGCGCGGGAGAGGGGTCGCGGCTGCGCAAACCAGCAAACCTTGTGTCACGGACCACTTGCTGCGAGGGAACGGATGGCAGAGCAATCGGCAATCACCGACACATCGTTGCCGGCCGCCACATGGACGGAGCGCGAGAGCCGCGTCCTCATGTCCACCCAACGGCGCTACCCCATCGTGGTCGACCGCGGCGAGGGGTGCCGGATCTGGGATGTGGACGGGCGGCCGTATCTCGATTTTCTCGGAGGGCTTGCGGTCTGCAGTCTGGGGCACGCGCCACCCGCGGTCGCTGAAACGGTCGCCCGTCAGGCAGCCCAGCTCATTCAGACCTCGAACCTGCTCTACACGCTGCCGCAGATCGAGCTGGCCGAATTCCTGATCGAGCGGTCGCCCTTCGACCGGATCTTCTTCTGCAACAGCGGTGGTGAAGCGAACGAGGCAGCGTTCAAGCTCGCCCGCAAGTGGGGCAAGGCCCACCGGAGCGGCGCGTACCGGATCATCGCGGCCGAAAACGCATTCCACGGAAGAACCCTGGCGACGCTTGCCGCGACAGCGAATAGTGCCTACCGCCAGCCGTTCGAGCCCCTCCCCGACGGATTTGACTTCGTCCCCTTCAACAACGTGGATGCGCTGGCCGACGCTGTCCACGACGACACGGTCGCGGTGATCCTCGAGCCGATCCAGGCCGAAGGAGGCCTGTACCCCGCCTCGGAAGAGTACCTCGCGGACGTGCGTCACCTCTGTGATGAGAGAGGGCTCCTCCTCATCCTCGACGAGGTGCAAACCGGGGTCGGCCGAACTGGGACGCTCTGGGCTCACGAGCAGTGGGGCATCGAGCCGGATGTCATGACGTTAGCGAAGGGCCTGGGGAGCGGATTCCCCATCGGGGCCACGCTCGCCAAAGAGCACTGCTCGGTCTTCGAGCCCGGCGATCATGCGTCGACCTTCGGGGGCAATCCCCTCGCCTGCGCAGTGGCCCTCACTGTGCAGCGGGAGATCGAATCGCTGAACCTCGTGGCGCACGTGGCCGCCGTGGGGCGGTACTTCATGGAACGCCTTGGTGACCTGCGTGCGCGCCACCCCGACATTGCGGACATCCGGGGCCGCGGTCTCCTGATCGGGGTCGATCTGGCTCAGGAGCGGGCACCGGAGGTGCTCCAGGCGCTTCGAGAGCGCGGCCTCGTCGCCAACGCGCTGTCCGCTCGGACGCTGCGCTTCGTGCCGCCACTGATTGTCAGCCAGGAGGAGGTCGACGAGGCGGTGCAGATCCTCGATGCCACCCTCTCGGCCGGCTGACCCGACACCGCCGGCCGCCACGCTCGTGATGACTTAACGGAATCCACGGTGAATCCCGCACGGTAGTGTGCCTACGGAATGCGGGTCTCACCGTGGAATGAAAATGGCGCCGGGCATATGAGGCGGGCGTGTCGCTGGGAATCACGGCCGGTGCTCTTCGAGGGTTGCGATCTTCCCCCTGCGACGGACGTGGCGATCCTCGGACGAGGGTGTGACGTTGAGCCAGACGTTGAGGATCTCCAGCGCTGCGCCCAGTCCGATCGTGCGCCCGCCCATGCACAGGACGTTCGCGTCGTTGTCTTCTCGGCTCATGCGGGCACTGTACGGCTCCGAGCAGACCGCAGCCCGGATCCCCGGCACCTTGTTGGCGGCGATGCTCATGCCCTGGCCCGTCCCGCAGACCAGGACTCCCCGGTCCGCGTCGCCGGCAGCCACGGCCCGAGCAACGTCCGCCGCAACGTCCGGGTAGTCCACGCCGTTCGCCGGCAACGGCGGAGTAAGGTCTCGGACCGTGATCCCTCGCGCCTCAAGCTCGCGCCGCACGGCATCCTTGATGGTGAGACCGTTGTGGTCGCAGCCGACGGCCACGATCATGCTGTCTCCTTCCGCATCACTATTCTCAATCCTCTTTGACTCCCGCATTCCGCAGACACGAATGCGAAGCATCTCCACATCTTGCGGGTCTCAATTTGGATTCCGTTTAGTATGACAGCCGGGCGACCGAAGCCCCGATGACGGACTCGATCTCGTCCACGGGGATGGCGCCGGCCCGAAGCACTGTCACCGGATCGGTCGACAGATCAAGAACGGTGGATTCCACACCAACCGGCGCTGCGCCGCCGTCAATGATGAGATCGACGTGGTTCCCGATTTCGGACGCGGCGTCCCGCGCCGTCCGCGCGCTGGCCCGGCCCGCGCGGTTGGCGCTCGTCGTCGCCACGACACCACCCGCGGCCTCGATCACCCTCAGGGCAGCGGGATGCGCAGGTACTCGCACGCCGAGCGTGCGCAGGCCGTCGGCTTGCGGGTGAAGGCGCGGCAACACGAGCGTCAATGCGCCAGGCCAGAAACGCTCAGCGAGGCGCTCGAACCGGGAGTCCACGCCGCACCATTGGGCCACATCGTGGCCGGAAGACACCAGCCAGACGATCGCCTTCTCATCGGGACGTCCCTTCACCGCGTAGATCCGCTGAATGGCGTCTGGAAGCGACGGGAGCGCTCCGAGGCCATACACTGTGTCGGTCGGATAGACGACGAGCCCGCTCGCTCGGAGCACCTGAGCGGCAGAGTCCGCCAACTCCCGCTGCCCAGCATCATCGTCGGGCCACGTGAGCAGACGCGATGCCTGTGAGAACGGCCCCGCATTTGATGGTTGGTCGCGCCGCACCCCTCACCCCTCGCGGCGTTCCACGACGAGGAACCGATCCATTCCCGCTTCGTCTCGCTCAGCTCCGACGGTCCACTCCGGAAAGAGATCCCTCGCCCGTTCCACCAGCTCGGCGGCCTGCCCCTCTCCGATCTCGAGGAGAGCAACGCCGCCCGGCACAAGAACTTGACTCAGAGCGGGGAGAAAGGCCCGAATCACTGACATTCCGTCCGGTCCACCGTCGATGGCATGTCGCGGCTCGTGGTGGGCGACCTCCGGGTCCAGCGCGTCCATCTGGTCGGAGGGCACGTACGGCAGATTCGCCACGACCAGCGGGAAACGTCCCGCGATCGCGTCGGTCAGGTGACAGCCGACGAGTCGCAGGCGCTCCAGTACGCCGTGGCTCTCCGCGTTGCGCCGCGCCACGGCCAGCGCGTCTTGTGCGCTGTCGGTCCCGACAGCGGCCAGCCGTGGTTCCTGAACGAGCAGCGACACGACAATTGCCCCACATCCGGTGCCGACATCCAAGACCGCGTAGCGGCTACTCCCGACGCCCGCACGTTCGCCACGTGACTCTTCTGGCTCAAGGGGCCGGAACCGGTCGAGCGCGAGGTGGACCAGCGTCTCCGTCTCGGGACGCGGGATGAGCGTGGCCGGCGTCACCGCGAAACGCCTCCCGTAGAATTCGCGGTAGCCGAGGATGTACGCGACCGGCTCCCGCGCGCATCTGCGGTCGACAAGGTCTTGATATTGATCGAGCTCGGGAGGAGAAAGGATCCGATCGGGATGCGCGAGCACATCCTCCCGCCCGAGACCCGTGGCATGCTCCAGCAGCACGAGCGCTGTGAGCCATGGTGAGTCAGCCCCCGCCTGCTCCATCCGGTCGCGCGCCTCGGCGAGGAGCGCGGACACGTTCGAGGGAGCTGGGCTCGGGGAGAACGCGTTCACCGGTGAACCTGACGGGATGCGACCACGAGGGGCTCGATGAGTGGATCGATCTGGCCTTGCATGATGCCGTCGAGATTGAACAGCGTCAGACCGATCCGGTGGTCGGAGACCCGGTTCTCCCGAAAATTATAGGTCCGAATCTTCTCGGCCCGCCCTCCCATGCCGACCTGCGCACGCCGCATCTCCGCCACCTGGTCATGTTGTTGCTGCATCTGAAGGTCGTAGAGACGGGCGCGGAGCACGGCCATCGCCTTCGACTTATTCTTGAACTGGCTCTTCTCGTCCTGGCACGTCGCGGCGATGCCGGTGGGGAGATGGGTGATACGCACGGCCGAATCCGTCGTGTTGACACTCTGCCCGCCAGGACCTTGGGCGCGGAATACGTCCACGCGCAGATCCTCCTCCGCGATCTGCACGTCGACCTCCTCGGCCCGAGGGAGGACGGCCACCGTAGCTGTCGACGTGTGGATGCGGCCGCCGGCCTCTGTGACCGGCACGCGCTGGACACGGTGGACGCCGCTTTCGAACTTCAGCCGGCTGTACGCTCCCGTGCCAGCGACCTCGACGACAACCTCCTTGAATCCCCCGAGGGCGGTGGCGCTGGTGCTGAGAAGCTCCGTTTTCCATCGGCGGCTTTCCGCGTATCTGAGGTACATGCGCAGAAGGTCGGCCGCGAAGAGCGCTGCCTCATCGCCACCAGTCCCCGCTCGGATCTCCACGATCACGTCGCGCTCATCGTTCGGGTCGCGCGGCTGCAGGAGCTCAAGCAGGTCCGCCGCGAGGGCGCTGCGTCGGGCCTCCAGCTCTTCGATCTCCTGCTCCGCAAGGGACCGTACGTCGGGGTCCGGATCCTGCATCAAGGGCTGGCTGTCGCGGATCTGCCGCTCGACGTCGAGTAGAGCGCGGCCGTGATCGAGGATGGGCTGGAGCGCTGCCTGTTCGCGTCCCAGCTGTTGAAGGCGCCGGCTGTCGCCCACGACGTCTGGCTGCGATAACAGCTCGGCAATCTCTCTCGTTCGCGCCTCGGCCTCGTCGATGCGGGCTCGGACGGATGCGGCGATCTCGTCACTCATGGCGATCATGCCGACACGTCCGATGCAGGGCCCGAGATGCGCTGCAACGCCGCCGCCACGGGCTGTGTCTCGACGACGGCCGCGATCATGTCTCGGAGAGACACGGTGCCCGCCTGGACCTCATCGTCACCGAAAAGGGCGGTCCAGCGGACTCCGGCGGCGTCCGCGTGGCGTAGCCGGGTACGCAGGGAGCGCACCCCCACACCGGCCATCGTCGGGACGCCCGCCTCCCGGAGCTGCCGGACGAAGTGCGCCGCGGCGGGCCGCGCCGCATCGGTGAGGTGAGCAACATAGACGGCAGGGCGAACGGAGCTCGCGACCTCGACTCCCTGCTGGCGCAGATTCAGGATCAACCGCTCGATGCCGGTGCCGAAGCCCACGCCGGGCGTCGGCCGGCCGCCGATCTGCTCGGCAAGGCCGTCGTACCGGCCGCCGCCACCGATCGCTGCCTGTTCTCCTGCCTGCGGCGGCCACACCTCGAAGACCGTGCGCGTGTAGTAGTCGAGCCCTCGGACGAGCCGGTGGTTGGGAAATGACAGGATCCCCTCTGCCTCGAGCTCCGCCTTGAGCCGATCAAAGTGCGCTCGGCACGCGGCGCATAGGTAGTCGAGGAACGCCGGGGCCGAATCGGCCACCGGTTGGCACGTCGTCACCTTGCAGTCGAGGAGACGGAGCAGGTTCCTCTCCATGCGGCGCCGGCAGTCGGCGCACAGCGTTTCCTCGAACCCTGCGTAGTGAGCGCGCAGCCGTTCCAGGTAGGCGGGCCGACAGACCGGACAGCCGATGGAGTTGATCTGCAGCGCGAGCCGCTTCAATCCGATTGCCTCAAAGAACCGCCAAAGGAGGGTGATGATCTCCGCATCCAGGATCGGGTCCTCATCCCCGATCGCCTCACAGTCGAACTGGTGGTGCTCACGGAGACGCCCCGCCTGCGGGCGGTCGTACCGGAAGACGCTGATGAGGCTGAAAACGCGAACGGGTTGGGGGCGCGCATGCAAGCCATGCTCGAGATAGGCACGGACGACAGGCGCCGTACCCTCCGCGCGGAGCGTCAGGTCTTTGCCGCCCTTGTCCCGAAACGAGTACATCTCCTTCTCCACCACGTCCGTGGCCGCGCCAGCGCCGTGGGAGAAGAGCTCCGTGTCCTCGAACGTGGGCGTGCGGATTTCCTGGTAGCCGTAGAGGACAGCAAATCGTCGGGCTGCCTCTTCGACATACGTCCAGTAGGGAACATCCTCTGGCAGGACGTCCTGCGTTCCTCTCGGTGCCTGAAACACGCATGACCTCAAAGAATCGTTCGTGAGGGGCTCAGAATTATACTAGCCCCCGATCCAGGCCCGAGAGAACACTAGAATCCGCGCGCGACGTT
Source organism: Chloroflexota bacterium (assembly GCA_009377635.1). GTDB lineage: Bacteria > Chloroflexota > UBA6077 > UBA6077 > SHYK01 > WHTR01. The sequence continues at coordinate 19,094 of WHTR01000026.1, read as the reverse complement.
GTTGAGGGCCGTGATCAGCAACGCCTGCGCGAACTGGAGGAGCAGCAGGGCGACGATCGGAGTGATGTCGATCATCCCGATCGTCGGAACGACCCGGCGCAGCGGCCCGAGAATGGGGTCCGTGATCTGGTCGAGAATGGCCTTGAGCGGGAAAAACGGATTGCTCGGGCTGATGCGGAACCACGAGAGCAGCGCGCGCCCGATGATTGCCCAGAACAGCACGGTGAAGAGCGCCTGCACGAAGGCGACCAGGAACTGAATAAACATACTAAACAGCGAAAATGGCGCGCCCGATGCGAACCACGGTGGCGCCCTCCTCGATTGCGACGGAGTAATCGTTCGTCATCCCCATCGACAGGTCCAGCCGCGGCAGATCCGGTCGCGCCTCCACGACCTCGTCCCGGCGCTCCCGCAGCGCGCGGAATACCTGACGCGTGGCATCTTCGTCCAGGCCAAGGGGTGCAACTGTCATGAGTCCTGCCACGTCGATCTTGGGGAGAGCTCGGACCTCGTCCAGGACGTCGGCGATCGCGTCCGGCTGGAACCCAAATCGGTCCGGTGCGTGAGCGAACTGGACCTCGAGGAAAACGGGGACGATGCGTTCCGCGAGACGCGACAGCGCCTGCGCGATGCGCACGCTATCGACGGACTGGATTGTATCAAATACGTGCAGGGCAAGCCTTGCCTTGTTGGTCTGCAGGTGTCCGACCATGTGCCATCGCGACTCCCGAGTGCTCGCGGACGAGATCAACGGTTTATTGGCCGCCGCGTCCTGCACGCGGTTCTCGCCGACATCTTCCAGCCCCGCCTCGATCGCTTCGGCAACCAGCTCGGGTGCGACGCCCTTGCACACCCCAACGAGCTGCACCGCGTTCGGCGCGCGGCCGCTTCGGGCGGCCGCTTCGTCGATCCGTTCGCGGACGGTCCGGAGACGATCTTGGACGCCCATTGCCGCCTCCTCACCTGAGCGTACCAAACCTGCGCCGCTCAGCGCGTCGGGTCCGTGCGCCGCATCCAGTCCGGCGCCGACGGAGGGGTGTCGAGTCCGCGAGGACGCCTGCGGAGGTGGCGCAGCACGTGGCGGACGTCGACGTTCTCCGGCTCAGCGGGTTCGCCCTCTGATATGGGATCACTGACTTCAAGGCCAATGTCCAGATCATCGTCACGACTCACGCGATATGCCGGCTGACGGTCGCCGATTGCCACCGCCGCCGGGTCGAACCCAGTGGCGATGACGGTGATCCGTACCTCGCTGCCGACGCTCTCGTCGATCACCGCGCCGAAGATGATGTTTGCGTCGGGATCAGCGGCCTTGCGGATGACCTCAGCGGCAAGATTGATCTCAGTGAGGGTGAGGTCCGGCCCTCCCGTGACGTTGAACAACAAGCCCCGGGCGCCCTCGGTGGAGAGGTCGAGGAGCGGGCTCGCCATCGCGGCGCGCGCGGCCTCCGCTGCCCGATCCTTGCCAGTGCCGCGCCCGATGGACATCAGGGCGATGCCGGATTCGGACATCACAGCACGCACGTCGGCGAAATCCACGTTGACCAGTCCGGGCCGCGTGATCACCTCCGAGATGGACTGGATGCCCTGTCGGAGAACATCGTCGATGGCGACGAAAGCCATCTCCACCGACGTGCGCTGGTCGATCACCTGAAGCACGCGGTCATTGGGGACGACGATGAGCGTGTGGAGGTGCTGGCGCAGGGCGACGATCGCCTCGTCACCTGTGCGTCGTCGGCGCGAGCCCTCGAAGGCGAAGGGTTTCGTGACCACGCCCACGGTCAGTGCCCCACATTCTCTGGCGACCTGCGCGATGACGGGGCAGGCTCCCGAACCCGTGCCGCCTCCCATGCCCCCGGCGATGAAGATCATGTCCGCGCCGCGGCAGAGCGCGCCCACCTCATCGATCGACTCCTGCGCTGCCCGCGCGCCGATGATCGGGTTGCCCCCGGCGCCCAGTCCCTGCGTAACCTGTCTGCCGAGGACGATGCGGTGGGGCGCCTCGGAGCGCGTCAGGGCCTGAAGGTCCGTGTTCGCAGCGACGAACTCGACGCCCTCCACCCCCGCGGCGATCATTCGATTCACGGTGTTCGAGCCCCCACCTCCCACGCCGAGGACGAGGACCCGGGCGGAGGTCTCGAGAGATCGCTTCCGCATGTCAACCCTCCGCCTACGGAAAGAAGTTCCGAAGCCACGCTTTGAAGGCAGATCCGACGTGGCCTCGACCGCCACCACGAGGATACCGCGACGATACCATCTGTTCCCGAGCCCAGAGCAGAAGACCGACGCTGGTGCTGAACGCCGGACTGCGCACCGCATCCGCGAGCCCCCGGAGATTCTGCGGGGCCCCGAGCCGTGAGGGCGCGCCGAATACCTCCGAGGCGAGCTCCGGAGCGCCCGGGATCTGTGCCGACCCTCCGGTCAGGATGATCCCCGCCGGGTAGCAGTCGCGGAAGCCTGCCCGTTCCATCTGTGTCTGCACCAGCTCGAAGGTCTCGGCGAGTCGGGCGTCGATGATCTCCGCGACGGTTCGCTGCTCGACGAGCTGGCCCTCGTCGCGGCCGAATGACGGGACGGGCACCGTGTAACCGTCGGGTCGCGCCTGGGCGATGGTCGACCCGTGACGAATCTTGAGCTCCTCGACCGCCGGAAATGTTGCCCTAAGCCCGAAGGCAAGGTCGTTGCTGATGTGCTGCCCGCCGGCGGGGAGCACGCACGCATGGATGACGCCGCTCCGATGGAACACCGCCGCGTCGGTCGTCCCGCCGCCGATGTCGATGACCATCGCCCCCAGCTCTCGTTCGTCGTCCGAGAGGACGGCCTGGCCGGCCGCCAGGGGCCCAAATACCAGCCCATCGAGCTGAATCCCGACCGCGTCGGCGCAACGAATCAGGTTGTGGATGGACGTCGTGGAGGCAGTCACGATGTTCGCCTCGACCTCGAGTCGATGGCCGGCCATGCCCACCGGGTGCTTGATCCCATCCATCCCGTCCACGACGAAATGGCGCGGGATGACGTGGAGGATCTCCTGGTCCGGCGGCAGCTGGATGATGCGCGCCCCATCGATGACCCGTTCCACGTCGTCCGACGAGATCAGATTGTCCGGGTGGCGGATCGCTACGATCCCGTGGCTGTTCGTCGAGCCGATGTAGGGCCCGGCGATGCCGACGAATGCGCTCATCGCCTTGTAGCCGGACTGCTGCTCGGCCCGCCGAAGCGAGGCGCCCATGGCTTCGGCTGCCGATTCCACGTCGACGACGACGCCCCGACGAAGCCCCTGCGAGGGACAGACACCCACGCCCAGAACCTCGGGGATCTTCCTCGTCATGTCAGCGATGACGGTGCAGACCTTTGTGGTCCCGAGGTCGATTCCGACGACGATCTGATCGCGTGCGATGGTCGCACCCCCTCCAGCGCGCTGAGTCCGGAGCGATGAGCCGCCATCGGCAGAAGCTCAGCACTCACCGCCCGGCACTCTCCCGATCCGGGCCGCATCCAGCGGCGAGGCCGCAGCAGATGCGCGCTCCACTGCCATCCGGCACGAGCCGAACGCCGCGATGAGTTCCGATAATACCAGAGAGATTCTCTATCGGAAATACGGTCGGTCGAGGAAGCGAACGTCGATCAGCTCCGCAGGGGTCCGAGTCTCGTCCAGCTTACGGCGAATGGCGAGATACGCGGCGAGCTTTGCGTCGAGATCCGCGTCGGAACCCAGAACCGCCCGAGGGCCGCCCGGCCCCACGAGGGTGACCCCAGTGGTTGGACGGAACTCGACCCAGCCACCAGCGTAACCCAGCCGATCGAGGTTAGGGCCGAGCGATTGCGCCGCTCGGACCGCCTCCGCGTCGACTCGGCCCCCTGGACGAACGGCAGCATTGTCTGCGGCCACTACGACGGGAAGTCCGGGCGCTTGCGCTGCCCCTCCGTTCGCCTCGCGGAGGACGAGGCCACCGGCATCAACCAGAAGCTCGGGGCCGCCCGTCCGCCATATCACTGCTGGCGACCGCTCCTGGATGAACACGAGCACCGAGCCGGGCAACCGCGGCTCCACGTCGACCCGCTCGATAGCCGGGTTGGCCTGCAGAACCCGCTCCGGCGACGAGCCTTGTACCAGGAACGCGTTCGTTCCCTCGATGGACAGGACAGATAGAATCTCTTCAGTTGGGACCAGCACGTTGCCGCGAACCACGACCTGGTTGACCGCAAACGACGGTGCTGAGGCAGCGTAGCTCAAACCCCATCCGCCAGCTGCGAGAACCCCGAGGGCCAGAATCTTTGCAACGAACCACCCAACGATGAACGCGCGTCCATTCGCCCCGAGGCCGGCGCGCCCAGCCCGTCGGTGGCGCCGCTTCGGAATACCCGGATCGCCTCGCGGCTGATCTCCTTGAACGTTTGCCCGTCGGGCAGGACGGCGCAACGGAGCGACGCGACTCACGTCAGATCCCCTGGCGGCAGAAGCAGCGCGTCAATCTCGTCCCGGTGCCACCGACCAACCAGCTGCACCTCCGGTGCCAGCCATCGGCGTGCATGCTGCCACACGGCGACCTGCACGTGTCGCATGAGCTCAGTAACATCGCGAGCGCGCGCAGATCCCCGATTCAGAATGAAGTTAGCATGAAGCCTCGCGACCTCAGCATCGCCGATGCGAAACCCTTTGAGACCACATGCTTCGATGAGGCGACCGGCGGCATCGCCGATGGGGTTCGCGAACACCGAGCCCACGCTGAATCCGCTCGGCTGCGTCGACCGCCGAAGTCGCTGCAGTTCGCCAATCCGCCCGCGGAGCTGCTCCCGGTCGCCCGGGACCAGCCGGTAGGTGGCCGAGAGCACCACAGCGTTCAGCTCCCTCCGCTTCAGACGACTCGTGCGGTAGTCGTGGCCGATATCGGTCGCGGAAAGCCTCCTCATTCCCTGGAACGGGAGATACACGGACACGTCGACGATGTGCTCAGCCGTACACGAACCGAACGCACCGGAGTTGTTCACTACGGCGGCGCCGACGGTGCCGGGCACGTTCACCGCCCACTCGAGGCCGGCCAGGCCTTGCAGCGCCGTCTGCCTGGCGAGACGGGCAAGGATGCACCCGGCATCCGCCTCAACCAAGGTCTCCGAACCGGCCGTCGGCGCGTGCTCGCGCACGTCCGACGCGACGACTTTGACGACGAACCCCTCGATTCCATCGTCCGCAACGACGAGGTTGGACGCGCTGCCGATAACGGTCCAGGGAACCGTGAGCTCTGCAGCCTGCTCGATCGCATGGATGAGCTGGTCCGTCGTGCGGGCCACGAAGAACATGTCTGCCGGCCCGCCGACGCGTAGCGATGTATGGCGGGCCATCGGCTCGTTGAACCGCACGGACGGACTCAACCGCCGAGCGAGCTCCGCATGCGTGCTTGTGGCCACTGAGGGCACCGAGCTCACGCCGTCCGCCTCATGCAGGCCGACTGCTTCGCCGCTGCAGACCGGCGAGGATATCTTTCTCGATCTGCCAGATATCACCCGCTCCCATGACGAGCACCAGGTCTCCGGGCTGTACGGACTCTGCGACGAATTCCGCCGCATCTGCAGCCGATAGCGACCGCGCGTCGGGATGATGCATCGCCGCGAGCAGGGCATCGATCGTCGGATCGCTCGCCTCCACCTCACGACCGGGCGGCCGGTACGTCGGGACGATGAGCACATGATCCGCGTTTTCAAAGGAGATCGCGAATTCCGCCTGCAGACTTGCCGTCCGATGGGCTGTGTGCGGCTGAAAGATGGCCCAGACGGCGGTCCGGAAATGATCTCGCGCCGCCTGGAGTGTCACGTGGATCGCCGTCGGATGGTGCGCGTAGTCGTCGACGATCGTGACCCCGAGAGCAGCCCCGACGATCTCGAATCGACGCCTCGTGCCCGCAAATGCCTCGAGGCCGCGCCGGATGTCCGGCATGTGAACCCCAAGGTGCGCCGCGGCGGCGACCACAGCGGCCGCGTTGACGGCGTTGTGGCGACCCCGAAGGCCAAGCACGAACGATTCGATAGTGCCGTCGGGACACCGGAGCTTAAACGCGCCGCGATCCCGGTCCACGGGGTTCCACTCCTGCAGCCGCCAGTGCGCATCGGGCGCGAGACCATACGTGGTGCGCTCAACGTTTCCGGAGGGGAGCGCACGCGCGACCGGGTCGTCCGCGCAGAGGATCGCGGCTCCGCCAGGACGAATGCGTGCGAGGAATGCCTCGAAGGCCGATACCACGGCCTCAACGGACCCGAAGTAGTCGAGATGATCCGGCTCGACGCTGGTAACGACTGCCAGCTCCGGGTCGTAGTCAAGAAAGCGGCGGTCGAACTCATCGGCCTCGGCGACGAGCAGATCGCCCCGGCCGTGCTTGCCGAACAGCCCGTAGGCGACCAGCTCGGAGCCCACATGGAACGTGGGATCAGCGCCAGCGACATCTAGAACGGTCGCGAGGAGCGCCGTCGTTGTGGTCTTGCCGTGCGTGCCAGCGACTGCGATGCCGCGTCGGCGGCCCATCAGGCTCCCAAGCGCTGCGGAGTGTTTCATGATCGGCAGTCGTCTCGCCTGTGCCGCCCGGACCTCGACGTTGTCCATCGACACGGCCGAGGAGATGATCACGGCATCGACATCCCCTACGTGCTCGGGGTCATGGCCGATGAAGACATGCGCTCCCAGCTCCCGCAGGCGAGCGAGCCAGGGCACGTCCGAGACATCTGAGCCCGACACCTGCTTGCCCATCTGGAGCAGAATGGTCGCGAGGGGCGTCATCGCCGTTCCTCCGATGCCGACCAGATGGACGGAGCGCAGCTCGTCAAGCGGGGGGCATGTCGGAGCGGGGAGGTGCTGCTGCACGGTCTAGCGCCTCGCCGCGAAAGGAGCCTGTCGTGTCGGCACACGCCGGCGGGTCACGGCGGGCCGCACGGCCGCTGATCCGCCCCGCCGATCGCGCGCCTCATGCGCGCGTCCCGGGGTGGCCGCATTGGACTGGGACGCCGCCTGCTCCGCTGTGAATAGAGCGCGCCACGAGAGTCGCTGCGGGTCCGTCGTTCTCGACACGCTGAGAACGATACCCACTGCCGCCAGAGAGGCGACCATCGCGCTGCCACCATAGCTGATGAACGGTAAGGGAATACCGGTGAGCGGCACAACGTGGCTCACGACCGCCATGTTCAACATGCCCTGCCAAACGATGAGCAGCGTCGCGCCGGCAGCGAGGGCCCGCCCAAATGGATCCCGCGCCGCTGCCGCTACCCGGAGCCCGCGCCAGGCAATGACCAGAAATAGCCCGAGCACGAGCGCTGTGCCGATGAAACCGATCTCCTCGCCAATGATCGCGAATATCGAATCCGTGTGCGCGTTGGGTAGATAGTAGTGCTTCTGCCTGCTTGCGCCTAATCCGAGGCCGGAGAGCCCACCCGACCCGAGTGCCAGCAACGACTGGGTCGTCTGCCAGCCGATCCCCGTCGGGTCGGACCAGGGGTTCAAGAACGCTTGGATTCGATCTGCCCGATACCCAGCGTTGACGACGAAGTTGATCAAGAAGAGACCGCAAGCGACAGCACCCAGAAGGGCTTGGATGAGATTGGCGCCAGCGATAAAGAACACGGAGGCGGCCGTCATCGCCAGAACGATGGTCGTTCCCAGGTCCGGCTCCACCAGCACCAGCCCGGCCGACAGCGCGAGGATGATGACGAAGGGAATCGTTCCAATGGTCAGCTTGTTGATATCGGTCCCTACCCGCGCGATCCAGCTGGACAGATAGACGACGACCGCCACCTTTGCCAGCTCGCTCGGCTGAATCGAAGGCAGCGGCCCCAGGTCCAGCCAGCGGCTGGCTCCGTAGGCGCTGTCGCCAAGACCTGGAATCATGACCGCCGCCAGGAGGATCAACGTAAGTGCGTAGAGCGGGACAGCGACCCGCTGCCAGACGTGGTAGTCGAGCCGGCTGACGATCAGGAGAATCATGAATCCGAGGCCGATCCAGGCAACGTGACGAACGAGGAAGTACTTCGCGTCGCCGAACTCGTTGTGCGCAACGACGAAGCTGGCGCTGTAGACCATCGCGACGCCGATGACGAGCAGGAGCCCGACAGCGAGGAGAAACGTCGTATCGATTCCTGCCCAGATCCTTCGGTTCACGGGAGCCCCTCGCGGTCGCGCGCCGCGACGCCAGAACGAAACGCTTCGCCTCGGGCAGCGTAGTCCCGGAACTCGTCGAAGCTGGTGCAGCCGGGCGACAGGAGCACGGTGTCGCCGTCCTCGGCGAGCTGCGCAGCCGCGGGAACGGCCTCCGAGAACCGCTGGACGGTGACCGTGGGCAGCCGCGCACCGGCAGCCTCCAGGGCCCGGTGAATGAGCGGAGCAGCCTCCCCCACCACCACGACCGCGCGGGCTCGCTCGGCGATCTCACGCGCCCACTCGCCCATCGGAAGATGCTTGTCGCGGCCGCCAACGATGAGGACGACCGGTGTCTCGAACGCCCGGAGCCCCGCGATCGAGCGTTGGGGGGTAGTGGCGATGGAGTCGTTGACATAGGTGACGCCAGCAACGAGGCCGACCGTCTCAAGGCGATGGGGAACCGACTGGAAGCCGCGAATCGCCTCGGCGATCGCGTCGGCCTCGCACCCCACTGCCGCGGCGATGGTCGCGGCGGCGAGCACGTTTCCGACGTTGTGGAGCCCCCGCAGCGGGACATCCGCCCGGCTGACGAGGTGGATCGGGTGAGATGGCCGCCGGTCGGGCAGCGCCAGCATCAGGCGATCGCCATCGAGCCAACCGCCAGCGACCGGCTGACAGAGGCTGAACGACAGGGTTCGGCTATCGTGCGGCAGGCTGGACACGATCGCGTCATCGCCGTTGAGGACCGCCGTATCCTCGGATCGTTGGTGTCGCACGATATTGCCCTTCGCCTGAACGTAGTCCTCCATGTCGGGATGGCGGTCGAGGTGGTCCGGCATGATGTTCAACACGGCAGCCACCCGTGGCGACTGCTCCATGTCCGCGAGCTGGAAGCTACTCAGCTCGAGCACGCACCAGGTGTCCGGCCGAATCTCGCCCAGCCGATTCAGGAGGGGGGTACCGATGTTCCCACCCACGATCGCTGGACGGCCGGACGCCGCGAGCATCGCACCGACGAGCGAGGTCGTCGTGGTCTTCCCGCTGCTCCCCGTGATGCCGACGATCGGTGCCGGGCAGAGATCGAAGAACAGCCGCGTTCCGCTTGAGATCGGGATCCCCGCCGTGCACGCCTCGGTAATCACCGGAGCGCTCCGTGGCACACCCGGGCTCACAAAGATCTCATCACAGGAGAGGAGATCCCTTCCTCCCTGTGAGCCGAGCTGGTAGTCCACCGGCAGTCCGTCGAGTGCGGCAATGGCGTCGGCCAGCGCATTGGGCAACGCGCTGTCGCTGACCGTGACTCGAGCGCCCCACTGGCACAGAGACCGGGTCAGGTCGGTTCCCTCTCGTCCAAGACCCACGATGCCGACGCGTCGGCCGCGGAATCCTGCGATCCGGACCCGAGATCGAGCCGACAGCCGCGAGACGGACTTAGATGAGCGCAAGTGCGACACCGATCATTCCCGCTACCATGCTCATGAGCCAGAATCGCTGTGCGACGTGCGTCTCGGACCAACCGAGAATCTCGAAATGGTGGTGCAGGGGCGACATGCGGAAGAGTCGTCGCCCGCGGGTCAGCTTGAAGAACGACACTTGAAGGATGACCGACAGCGCCTCCGCCACGAACACAAATCCGATGATGGGCAGGAGGAGCACGTGTCCAGTCATGAGCGCGACCGTCGCGAGCGCCGCCCCGAGGGAGAGGGACCCCGCGTCGCCCATCATGAGCGTGGCCGGGTAGGCGTTGAACCAGAGAAACGCCAGGAGGGCCCCAACGACCGTAAAGCAGAACGTCGCGAGCGGCGCCTGGTCCTGCAGATGCGCGATGATCCCATAGCTCGTAAACGCCGCCGCCGCGCACATGCCAGCCAGACTATCCAGTCCGTCGGTGAGATTCACGGCATTGGCAGTCGCCATGATGGCGAGGGCGGCGACCGGAATCAGGAGCGTCCCGATCTGCAGGCGTGTTTGGATCGTCGGAATGTAGATGTAGTCGATCTGCAGTACCCCGTAGATCGCGATGGCGATCCCGATCGAGATCACGGTCAGGCCGACGAACTTCATCCGCACCGTCAGGCCCTGGCCATCTTTGCCGAGCATGCCGACAACGTCGTCGATCGTGCCGAGGACCCCGGTTACCGCGGTCGCCACGAGGGGGACGACGATCGAGAAGCTATTGAGAACGTTGAACAAAGCTGTCGACACGAAGACAGACGCCCAGATGAGGACCCCTCCCATGGTCGGCGTTCCCATCTTCTGGAGATGCGTGTACGGCCCGTCGGAGCGGATCTGCTTCCCGATGCGCAGGCGACGGAGCGCACGGAGCAGCGGATAGCCAGCGAGGAAGGCCACGATGAATGTGAATCCCGCGACCCCGAGCGCATGGGACATCAGCTGGCCACACGAATCGCGTTGGCGACCTCGTCCAGCCGCATCCCGCGCGATCCCTTGATGAGCACGAAGTCGTCGCGCCGCAGACCCGACTGTAGCCGAGCGATTACCTCGTCGTTGCGATCAGCGCTCTCCACTGCCTCAGGCGGCAGCCCGGAAGCCCGCGCCTCCTGCGCGATGACCTGCGCGCGTTTCCCAACCGTCACAAGCCAGTGGACCACCTCAGCGGCCCGCTGTCCGACCAGCCGATGGCCCTCCTCCTCGAAGCTCCCCAGCTCCAGCATGTCACCCAGCACCGCGACGCGCCGCCCTTCCATCTCGGCGAGGAGGTCGAGCGCAGCGAGGACTGATGTTGGACTCGCATTGTAGCTGTCATCGAGAACCGTCGAGCCCGCGAAACCCGCCACCACCGACAGCCGCAGATCGGGGTCCACGACCTCCAGCGCAGCCACCGCGTCCTCGATGCTCATGCCCATGCTGAGCGCCACCGCAAGCGCCGCCAGCGCCGCGTGGACGAGATGGGCCCCGGCCGCACGCATCGTGGCGTGCAGACGTTGCCCCCGATGGACGACGTCGAACTCGATGCCGCGCAGACCGTTGCTCCGTATGGCCAGGGCACGGGGGTCGGCGTCAGACGCCATGCCGTAGAGGCAAACGCCTCCGGCTGCCCGCGAGCCCATCGCCCGGACGCGCTCATCGTCGGCGTTTAGGACGGCGACGCCTGACGGCTTCAGCTCCTCGATGATCTCGCTCTTCGCATCAGCGACGCGCTGAAGCGATCCGAGACGCTCGAGGTGGGTGTGCTTGACGTTCGTGACCACCCCCACATCCGGCACGGCGATGCGAGCGAGTCTGCGGATTTCGCCGACATCGTGCATTGCCATCTCGAGCACAGCGACCTGATGACTGTCATCCACCTGCATGAGTGCCATGGGGAGTCCGATCTCCGTATTGAGGTTTGCCGAAGACCGAACGACCGAGAACCGCTCGGCCAGCACGCTCGCGATAAGCTCCTTGGTCGTGGTCTTACCGACACTCCCCGTCACTCCAACAACGGTCAGGTTGTGCTGGCAGCGCCAGTATCGCGCGAGGTCTTGGAGCGCCTGCCCAGTGCTGCGCGTCACAATGACCGGTTCGCCGTCCCAGTTGGGAGTCGCCCACGGAAGATCGTCCGGCAGCCATTCCACGAGGGCTCCAGAAGCGCCTCGCGCGAAGGCCTGGGACACGAAATGGTGGCCGTCGTGCTGCTGCCCGCGGAACGCGACGAACAGGTCCCCTTGCCGCACGGTGCGCGAGTCGATGGCGACACCGCTGAACATGGCGCTGGCCGCCTTGCCGACAAGGCGCCCTCCGGTTCCCTCGAGCACATTTCTCAGCGTGAACATCATTCTCCTGCTAACCGGGGAACTTCCACCGAACTCCCGTGCATGCTCACCTGGTCTCCGTTGGTGGGACCCGATAGTACCTGAGCAGCTCCTGCGCAATCTTGCTGAACACGGGTGCCGCGACGATACCGCCGTACATCGCCTCCGGTTGATCGATCCGGACGAGGATCGCGAACCATGGATTGGGCACCGGGGCGAACCCACCGAACGACGCGTACGTCTTTTCTGGGCTGTACCCCCCTGCCTCCGGGATGCCCGCCGTTCCGCTCTTTGCGGCGAGTCTGTATCCCTCCACACGTTGGGCCTGCAGCGTTGGCTGATCCCAAGCCGACACCATCATATCAAGCACTGTCTCGGCCGTTCGGGGTGACACCGCTTGCCGGACGGGCTTCGGCGCGACGGCCTCCACGCCGTTCGGCCCCCGGATCTCCCGGACGAGCTGCGGCTGCACGAGCACGCCACCGTTCCCGATAGCCGCCATGGCCGTGATCATCTGGAGCGGCGTCACCGAGATGGACTGCCCGAAGGAGTTGGTCGCGAGGTCCAGTATCGACCATCCCGGGTCCGACGGGCGGCGGAATGACCCGGGCGACTCGCCATTGAGGGGGACACCCGTTTGGGCCCCGAACCCGAACGCCTCGAGGTTCTGGTAGAAGCGCTCAGCGCCGACGAGGCTCGCCACCCACTGCGTTCCCGTATTGAGCGAATGGACGATGATGTCTCGTACCGTCACGTTGCCGTACGCTCCGCCATCCCAGTTCCGAATGGGCACGCCGCTTACCACCGCGACCCCCCGGTCCTGATACATCGAGTCAGGGGTCACGACCCCTTGCTCGATCGCTCCCGCCATCGTGACGACCTTCATCACAGATCCCGGCTCGTACGTATCCGTGACTCCGACGGGCTTGTAGAGCTGCTGCTGATCCGGGCGAAAGAATGGCTCGGCCGTGAGGCTGTACGTCGGATTCGACGCCATCGCGAGGATCGCTCCGGTCGAGGGTTCCATCACGATGATGGAGCCACCGACGGCCTTGTTCGCTTTGACGGCTGCCTCCAGCTCACGCTCCGCCACCCGTTGCACGTAGCGATCAATGGTCAGAACGACGTCGGAGCCCGATACCGGCGGATCCAGCGCCTTCCTGCCTATAGTAATCTCACCCCCGACCGTGTCCCGTTCCGTGATGACGATGCCATCCTTGCCCCCGAGCTGCTCGTCGAGCGTCAGCTCGAGCCCACTCAGCCCGTGTCCTTCGGCGCCCACAAACCCCAGCACCTGTGCGGCGATGCTTCCCTCGGGGTACTCGCGGGTGCGCGTGCTCCGGAGCTCGACGCCAGGCAGCTCGGCCGCCTCGATCTGGGCCGCGACGTCTGCCGGCACCTGGCTCGCCAGCAAGTTCCACTGACGGTCATCTGCCTGGATTTTCTGCAAGAGCTTGTCCACCGGTATGGTCAGGATGCTGGAAAGGGTCTCCGCGGCGCGAGAAAGGTTTCTAATCTCGGGCGTGTAGACGTACACATCGTCGTACATGACACTCATCGCGAGCGGATGCCCACTCGCGTCGACGATCGCGCCACGCTTCGCGGCCAGGGGTCGGGAATCCTGATGTTCCTCGGCGGCCATCGCCACGAAACGCTCGTGGTCCGCCACTTGGTACCAGAACAGTCTCTGGACGACCAGGGCAGCGACCGTCGTGATCGCCAGGGCCACGACGAGGAGGCGCCAGCGCTGAACCTGCTCGATCGCCGGGTTTCCCCTCATGCCTACCGGCCCGCGATCCGGGCGACCAAGCCACCGATGGCGTCGAAGACGCCGGCCGGATCGCCCGGTTCAGGACGGCGATTCGACGGATCCGTCGACGTGCTCGAAGTGCCTCGTGTCGGGCCCACGAGCGACCGCGCGACGTCCCAGTCTCCTGGGCTGACGGAGACCTCGTCCGTCTTATTCGCGCGCACCATTCCAAGGTGGTCAACGGCTTGCTTCTCGACCGCCGAGAGGGAGCGCCGCGTGGCAATCTCCAGCTCGGCCTGCTCATTCCGGGCAAGCCAGGCCTTGCGTTCCGCCTCGACCTGCTGAAGCTCGTACCCAGCCGTTGCAACGGTGCTCACCTGAATGAGGTAGAGACTCGTGGCGGTCACGGCAAGAATGAGTGCCAGCCCGATCCAGCTCACTGGCACGTTGACGGGAGCCCAGACAACATGCGCCCGAGATGTGGCGCGTACGGACGCGCGGTGACTGCCGGAGAGCACGATACCTGCCATCAGATGCGTTCTGCGGAGCGCAAGCGCGCGCTTCGGCTCCGGGGGTTTCGGGCGATCTCGTCGCTGGACGGCCTGGCTGGGTGCCGTGTCAGGATGTGCAGGTCTGCGTCGGCTGGCGGGGGTGCGATGGGGATGTCCCGGGGAACGACTTCGCTCCGAAAACCGGCCCTGCGCCGGAGGAAGGACTTGACGATACGGTCCTCAAGCGACTGGAACGAGATCACCCCGAGTCGCCCGCCGCGACGCAAGAGAGGGACTGTCTGCGGAAGCGCCTCCTCCAGACTTTCAAGCTCGTCGTTGACCACGATGCGCAGCGCCTGAAACGTACGTGTCGCGGGATGGAGGTGTCCGCGACGACCTCCGACGGCCCTCGTGACGAGCGTTGCGAGCTGACCCGTCGTCTCGATCGCCGCTCGAGAGCGGGCGGACACGATCTCAGCCGCGATCCGCCGCGCGCGTGGTTCCTCCCCATAGGCGCGCAAGACGCGCGCGATGTCGTCTCCGGTCGCGGTCCTCAGAAACTCAGAGGCTGGCATCCCGACGCCCGGATCGAACCGCATGTCCAGAGGCTCATCGCGGCTGAACGAGAAGCCACGTCCCACGGTCTCGATCTGGACCGAGGAGAGCCCGAGGTCGATGAGAATTCCGTCGGCCTGCGTGAACCCCTCGGCCTCGGTCACGCTCGTGACCCGCCGGAAGTTTGCGTGCACGACGCGCACTCGGTCGCCGAACGACGCCAGCCGGTGACGGGCGCGTGCAACAGCGTCGGGATCGGCGTCGAGGGCGAGCAGCGGGCCATCCGGCGCCGTGCGTTCGAGGATCGCGGCGCTGTGGCCTCCGCCATCGACAGTGCAGTCGATGAAGAGGCCGCCCGGCCGCGGGTCGAGCAATCGCATGCACTCGTCGACCATGACCGGTACGTGCTCCGCACGCATCATCAGAGGCCCAGGTTGAAGAGGTGCTCCGCGAGCTCCGCGCTGTCCCGCTCGGCTTGCGATCGCTCGGTGGCCCAGTTGGCCCGCGACCAGATCTCGATTCGGTTCAACAGACCAACCAGCACAACGGAATCGCGGAGTTCCGCGTAATCGCGCAGGAATCCCGGAAGAAGGATGCGCCCGAGGCGGTCCGGCATCGCGTCGATCGCGCCCGAGAAGATGAGGCGGTGGATCCGACGGGCGTCCGATTGCATCAGCGAGAGCTGCGAGAGCTTCTCGGCGATCTGGCGCCACTCCTCCATCGGCCAGACGAAGAGGCAGCGGTCGAGACCGCGGGTCACCACGAGGCCGTCGGACAGCCCCGGGCGAAACCTGGCCGGGATGGCGATGCGACCCCGGTCGTCCAGCGCATGCTCGAATTCGCCGAGGAACATCAGCAGTTATCCACACCGGTCTCCACTTTTCCCCATGTTTTTCCACAATGCCCCACATTGTAGAGACGGCCCTCCCACGCGGCAACGCGTCTTTCCCTGTTATGAGCCGGATCGCGCGAAATCACGTCCTCGCGCAGTGACCCGCCTGCATCGTGCCGGCGGACCGGCAGCTCGGTGCGGACGACGCCCAGATACACTCAACGAATGCCATGCAGGCCGTCTCAGAACGATCTCGACACGCACGCATCGCGCTACGAAATGGGCACAATCCCAGTAGTGCACCGTCAGCGAAGGTTCGATGGTTGTCATCCTGAGCGCCAGCGAAGGATCCGTACCTCGTCCAGAGCGCGGATTCTTCGGGCTCAGAATGACATTGAGGAAGCAGCAGCACGTTCCATCGCGTGCGAGGCGTTGCGACGTGGAGCGTGCGGATTCCATTCCACTAGGAAGGAATATGCAAACAAGAAGTTTGACTTCATCCAAGAGCCGGATATCGGCAACGGGGCGAGCGAGGTGTCAACTCAGGACTAGCACGACTTTTCCACGGGCGTGCCGTTGTTCGACGTATCGCAGCGCGTCAGCAACCTCGCTCAACGTGTAACGCCTGTCGACGATCGGTTTGACCTTTCCCGCCGTTATGAGATCACGAATGGCGATCAGGTCCTGGTGGACCGGCTTGGCCAGAAAGGTCGATACCTTGCGCGTGGCGACGCGCGACAATGCCAGCACCGTCATCAGTCGGCCCAGTATGCCGATGGCGCCTCGGCCCGTCAGGTCTCCAACGACGACGTACGTGCCCGTACGATTCAACGCACGTCGGCAATCCGCCAGAGAATGATTGCCGACGCAGTCGAAGATGATGTCGTATCGTTCACCGCCTTTGGTGAAATCCTGCTTCGTGTAGTCGAGAACGCGATCCGCGCCGAAGGATCGGACCAAATCGAGGTTCCTTGTACTGCAGACGCCGGTGACCTCTGTTTGAAAGGACTTGGCGATCTGAACAGCGAAGGTACCAACACCTCCCGCGGCACCGTTAATCAGCACCCGCTGACCGGGCTGGATCTGCCCCTTGTCGCGTAATCCCTGCAAGGCGGTAAATGATGCGACCGGCACGGTCGCCGCCTCCTCGAACGTCACGTTCTCGGGTTTCTTGGCCAACATCGATTCAGGCGCGCACGCGTACTCGGCGAAAGCCCCTTGACAGACCCAGACATTGAGCGCCGAACCCTGAGGGTTCCGCAGGCAGGCCCCGAACACCTCGTCTCCCGGATTCAACTGCGTAACTCCGCTGCCAATCGCTTCCACCTCGCCGGCCATATCAATGCCCAATCGGGCGATCGTCGGTTTCAGGAAACCTGTGGCGATACGGCCGGCCCCCCTGGATTGGCTACAGTCGATCGGGTTCACAGAGGCAGCGTGAACCTTGATCAAGGCTTCGTTCGCCTTGGGAACTGGCTTGTCGAAGTCGACGATGTGGACGACCTCGGGAGGGCCGTATCTCGCGAAGGCGGCGGCTTTCATTTTCCTCATATGCCCGAGCTCTTACTCCTGCTACGCCCGATTCAGGCGAACGTACGCGCGGATCAGGTCAGGCGGACGTAGAGGATGCGGCCGCAGCTGTGGCAGGTGACCAGATCGGCACCCATGCGCGCACGCTGCTCCTGCGCAGGCGTGAGGGCGACTCGGCACGCCTGGCACGTTCGCTGGTTGACCTGCGCGACGGCCAGGCCGCCCTTGTGGTGTCGCAGGCTCTCGTACGTGGCCCGAGCCCGAGGGTCGACCTGCTCGAGGAGCGCAGTTCGCTGGTCTTGAAGCGAGGCTACCGCCGCCTCGGACTCCCGCTGCTGCGCGCGGGCGACCTCCTGTCGCGCGCTCCAGACCTCCGTTTCGCGCGCCAGGGCGGTCTTCAGCTCGGCTATGCGGGCCGACACGCGGTCTGTCCGGTCGAATACGTCGAGAAGCCGGTCCTCGACGGGCGACAGCTGGCGCCGGTCCTGGGCGACCTCATCGGACAGGCTCGTCAGCTCGCGCGGATTCGTCACCCGTCCGCCGTAGAGCTTGGCCTCATCGGCCGCGATCTTGGCGCGCAGCCGGTCAGCATCCAGCTCGAGGTCGCGCTGCTGGGTCTCCAGCGCGCGCAGCTCACGCTGGGCACGGCCAAGCTCAGCCTCGCGGTCGGCGAGCGGACCTCGGTCTCCGATCTCACGCTGCAGCCGAGGCAGCATCCCTTCCGCCGCCTCGGTCTGGGTATCGATGTCCTGGAGCTGCTTAAGAAGATCGACCGTTCGCACCGGAACCTCGGTGTTCAGCTCTCGGACCTCTCCACTGGTCGCGCCGACCAACAGGCGACCGTCAGTTAAGAGAGCCGGAGCAGCTTGAATGCCTCCGCATAGGCGAGCCCTCGCGGTTCACCGATCGCCCGCGCACGCGCTCGCTGGCGCTCCTCTCGCTCCTGCTGGTCGCCGCGGAGCTGACTCGCGTGGGCCGCCGCGGCGTAGCGCTTCGTCTCGATCGTGTCGGAGATGTCGACCCACGTGTCTGGCTCCGCGGCTCCGAAAAGGTACACCTCGTGGACCCGCGCGATGTCCAGGCCATCCGTGAGCTGCTCCGGGTAGAAGAGATGGTCCCGGGCAGCGATGATCGCGTCCAGAGCGCTGATCCCGATGGCCCGATGGTCTGGATGTATCTGATAGGGCCGCCAGGGGTCGAATGTCATGACCGTGTAGGGACGGATCTCCCGTATGACCCGGCAGATCTCGCCGCGTAGGCTCAGATTGGGCTCGAGCTCCCCATCGTTGTGGCGAAGGAACCGGCAGCTCGTTGCGCCGAGACGCCGCGCGGCCTCGCGCTGCTCCGCCTCCCGAATCTCCGTCAGTCGCTCCGGAGGCATCGCGCGGTCGTGGGTGCCCTTGTCCCCGCTGGTGGCCGAGAGATAGTGCACCTCGTGTCCGTCGCGGACGAACTTCGCGACGGTGCCTCCGGACGAGAAGTCTACGTCGTCGGGGTGGGCCTGGATGGCGAGGACGATCTTGACCTGGGGTTCCTGACGGCCTTCCATGGCAGCTCCGAGGCGTCAGTGTTTGACGGCGAGCTCAGGACTTCACCTTGCGCGGAGGGGCCAACCTGATGAAGGAAGCGCTGCGCCCACCTTCGTCGCCGGTCCGCGAGACTCAGCGAGGCCCTTGTACACGTCGAGGAGCTGGCCGGCGACGCGCTCCCACCCGAACTGTTCCGCCCTCGCGCGGGCACTGATACCAAGCTCGTGGCGAAGATCTGGTTGGCTGATCAGCGACGCGATCCGCTCAGCGTACAGACCCGGATCGCGCGTCGATATGAGAAAGCCGGTGCGGCCATCTTGCACCGTCGTCTGCAGGCCGCCGACGTTCGCCGTCACATCCGCGGCCCGGTAATACGCCGTGAGCGCATCGTGGTCAACCGCGCCGACCCAGTCAATATGGCCCGCGGCGCCCAGCTCAACTGCAAGCCTTCGCAGCCGAGCGAGCTCCCGCGCCTCCGGGTCATCCTCCGCCGATGTGGGGCGTCCTCCGACGATCACGACCCGGAACCGTGGCAG
>WHTR01000269.1:398-762 GCA_009377635.1 Chloroflexota bacterium | reverse complement strand
CGGCTTGTCGCCGCCATCGTGGGTGAGGATCGTGAACCAGGGCATAACCCACTGGGTGAACCGCCAGTAGGTCTGCCCATCCTTACGATTTCGCTGTGCCCCGATGATCAGGCCGAAGTCGGTCTCTTGGATGTAGAACGTCGGCGAGGTGTCATCGAGCCCGCTACCCTGGAACCTGGTGAATTCGCCCGGTGAGTCCCACAGCGCGATGTCTTGATGTAGAACGGCGGCGTGGCTGGCGTCTATGCCGCCTTCCATTGCCTGAATGGCGTTGGACAGCTGCAGGCGTCGGGACACGTACCGTTGATCGGCCGGTACCGTGACCCACTCGAGTTCCGGCGGTGGCGGCCGGTTGGCCTCGTCG
>WHTR01000269.1:0-388 GCA_009377635.1 Chloroflexota bacterium | reverse complement strand
CCCGCTCGATGCACGGGTAGGCCGCCCTGGCGGTGACCTTGTTCTTGAATGTGCTGCTCGTCGGTTCGTTCGGCATGTCGATGCAGGTGCCGTTCACGTCGAACTTCCAGCCGTGGTACACGCAGCGCAGGCCCGGGCCGCCCGCCCTGTCGTTACGGGCGTTGCGGCCGAGAAACAAGGACGCGCCACGGTGCGGGCAGAACTCGTTGAGCAGCCCTATCCGACCCTCGGCATCCCGAAACACCACCAGTTGTTCACCGAGCAAAGTGATCCTCATCGGCGGGCCAGCTCGTTCCGGCAGCTCATCGGACAGCAGCGCCGGAACCCAGTATCGTCGGTAAAGGTTCCCCATCGGCGTACCTGGCCGACAGTCGGTCAAGATGAGGTT
>WHTR01000268.1 GCA_009377635.1 Chloroflexota bacterium | reverse complement strand
AGAGGTTCCTCTTCGAGAGCACCTGGGACTTCGCGGACAGGCTCGGTCCGGACAGGTACTTCAAGGCGTCTGGTGATTTCACGCCGCGCGGCAGCGACCACCGCAACATCTGGGAAACGAATTTCGTCCCCGACCTGGGCATCTTCGACGAGCTCAGGGCCAACGAGGAACGCGGCGCCGGCTCGTCGACGATAGAGTTCATCCTGGCCGACGGCACCATGCACGCCCATATGTCCGAAATACCGATCGGCCGCTACAAGAAGGCACACAGGCACGAGGCGGGCTTCCACGTCTTCTGCGTGACCGGTAACGGCTATTCCCTGTTGTGGCCGACGCTGGACAGTCCGAGAGAAAGGGTCGACTGGAGCCACGGCGTGGTGTTCTGTCCGCCCGAACAGTGGTATCACCAGCACTTCAATGTGAGTACCGAGCCCGCTCGCTACCTCGCTACCTTCCTCGGGAGCAACCGCTATCCGCTCACTCTCGAGCGCCGCGCCACCTACGAGAACCGCCCCGAACTACGCCGCGGTGGTGGGCAGATCGAGTACGTGGACGAGGACCCAGCGATCTACCAGCTCTTCGCGGCGGAGATCGAAAAGGAGGGCCTGCGGCTCGACATGGACGGTATTCCGGTCCCCATCCGGTGACCGTGACCGGTCGCCGAGCGTCCCGCGGCGTCGTGACAGGTCAGCTGTTTCTCCGCGCGAGGAAGGTCGTGCCGTGAGTCTCGCCGAGCCGTCTGCCGGATATCCCCTGGACAACG
>WHTR01000267.1 GCA_009377635.1 Chloroflexota bacterium | reverse complement strand
ATGTGTCGACGCAGCCAAGTTGGGCGCACCAGGCGGTGTGTACGGGTATCGTTATCGCCCTCGGTCAGTGGAGCCGGCAGACGGGCGCCGGGGTCGTGAACTTCGCGCCCGGGCTGATCTTCGCCGAGGACCAGAACGTGGCGCCGGATATCGTCTGGGTGAGCGCAGGGCGGCTCCCGCTGCTCCTTGAGGCGGACCAAAAGCTGCACGCGGCTCCTGACCTCGTAGTCGAGGTGCTCTCGCCCGGGCCGAAGAACGAGCAGCGCGATCGCGAGGCCAAGCTCAACCTGTACAGCAGACGCGGCGTACGCGAGTACTGGATCGTCGACTGGCAGCTGCGACAGATGGACATCTACCGGCGCTCGAACGCTGCGTTGGAGCTCGCGACGACCGCGCTGGAGGGGGACTCGCTCCGATCGTCCCTGCTGCCCGGCTTCGAGCTCTCCCTGGATGACCTCTTCGGGCGGCTCCCCGCTGCCTGAGGCTGGCACGCCTGGCGTGGGGTCGACGAGGCCGGTGGGTCACTTCTCATGCACAACGCCATTGTTGCCGCCGTAAACGGCGGGCCAAGGCGACGGCCTGTAGGCCCGCCCTTCAGGGCGGCATCCCTCACATTCGTGCGGCCTGCAAATGGCCACGATCGTGACAAGTGACCCACTCGTCGTCGCGTCACTGCTATTCGGCGTTTGTGACGCGTTTGTGATGTGCGGGTGAGGTCAGGCGGAGGAGCCCGGCGGAAGCGCCCGCTTCAGGTGTTGGCGGACGACCTCGAGGGATTCCGGCGTGATCTGATGGTCCATGGG
>WHTR01000266.1 GCA_009377635.1 Chloroflexota bacterium | reverse complement strand
ACACCGACATGTGACACGACATCTCCGAGCCGGGAAAGTTGATAAACACCGTGTAGCCCCCGGCGCCTCGACCCCAAAACGGAACCAGCTTGTCCCAGGCACGCATGTCCGCGAAGAAGTTTCCCACCCAGAAAACGCCCACGCTTGACTGGCCACCCTCGCGCTTCACTTCCTGCGCTGCTGAGTACAGATCGTCGCCGCTTGCCAAGCGATACGGCTTCGCGCTTGGATTATTGAAGAAGAACTCGGGGTCAGGCACCGCGGACATCGCGATGGGCAGGTAGTTGAAGTTGAGCAGGCGAGCCGGCTGGTCGCCACGGGCATTGGAGATCTGATGCCAATACCCGCGCGGGACCAAGAACATGCTGTGCTCCTGCCATTCGAACGACTTCCGCATCGAGCCGTCGTCCGTCCACACGGTCGTCAAGCCGCGCCCTGAGGCCACGTAGATGGCCTCGTCCGCCGAAAGCTTGAGGGGCGGCAATGTATCTCCCGGTCGAACCTCGGTCACCCGCGCCTCGCTCACGCCCTCCTGGCCGGCGAGCTGAATGAAACACGCGTCGCACGCGCGCTCGTCCCAACGGCCAAGTGGGACCGTGCGCAGATCCTCGACGCAATAGCCTCGGTGGATCGGGATCCCCATCGACTCCATCCACCGATCGTAGGTGAAGCCAAACATGTCACTGAAGGACACTGGCCGCGAGGCCACCGGAGTTCGCCGCTGTGTCTCCGCCATCGATCCCCCCTCAATTGACGCTAGTGCGCCGTCAATGTCATTCTGAAGATTCATGGGCCTACGGCCCGCCCCGAGCTGAT
>WHTR01000265.1 GCA_009377635.1 Chloroflexota bacterium | reverse complement strand
CCCGTTCCAGATGATCGGGGGGACGTTCGAGGCTCTCAGAAGCCACGGTCGTGTAAGGCTTGGCGCCTCTCCGGACCGCCCCGGCGATCCCCAAGACCCCCATCAGCCGTTCCACCGTGCAGCGGGCCACCTCCACGCCCTCACGGTTGAGCTGGGTCCAGACCTTGGGCGCCCCGTACACCCGGTAGTTCTCGTCGTAGACGCGGCGGATCTCAGGCTTGAGCCACTCGTCACGCACCGCCCGTTGCGACGGTGCCCTTCCTTTGGCGGCGTAGTAGGTCTGGGGAGCGAACTGCAGCACCCTGCAGATCGGCTCGACTCCCCACCTGAGACCATCGGTCCGGCGGTCACGATGCTCGTCCACGAAGACGATCATCTCTTGAGTCGGCGGTCGAGCTCCGCCCCGAAGAAAGCCGCCGCCGCCTTCAATATCTCATTGGCACGGCGCAGCTCACGATTGTCACGCTCCAGCTGACGGATCCGCTCCCGCTCAGCGCTCGTCACACCCGGGCGCCGACCACTGTCAGTCTCGACCTGGCGGACCCACAGCCGCAACGTCTCGGGCGTCATCCCCGACTTCTGAGCGATCGACGTGATCGCCGCCCACTCCGAGTCGTACTCCTCCCGATGATCCAACACCAGCCTGACCGTCCGCTCACGGACCTCATCTGGATACTTCCCTATTCGTCTTGTCATGACTCCATCCTCTCAAATCGTGGAGCCTCCAAGAATTCCGGGGAGATTCAGACACCCTGATCCTAATTTCTTGTGCGTTACTTTGGCTGTAACGCATCGGGTGTCTAAATGGCAGTCTCGCCATCGCAGCCATGA
>WHTR01000264.1 GCA_009377635.1 Chloroflexota bacterium | reverse complement strand
GTGATCACCTGCAATCCTCCAACTTCAGACCCGTGCGTGCAAGCAGTCCGGGCACACTTAAGTATAGCGCAGCCCGCGTTCTACAGCCCGCGCCCACGAAGCGCGGCAGCCGCGGCCGGGGGCAGAAGCACACTCGCGATTGGTACGCCGCGCACCGCTGCGGCGCAGAGGGTATAGAACGTCCCGCCCTGCCGGAGTCCGGTCCAGACGGCAACGATACGGTCCGCGCGACGGACGACGAGCTCGCTGCGAAGGTCGTACGCAAGCGCCCGATTGACGCGCGCGGTGCCGACGATCTGGAGCGTCGACGTGTGGACGACAAGGCCATGAAGCATCTCCTGATCCGCCTCGGGCCAGCCAGCCGTGAATTGCTCGACGTCGGTCGGAAGAACGAGGTGAAGGAGAATGCCG
The DNA here is from genome assembly GCA_009377635.1 of Chloroflexota bacterium. Taxonomy (GTDB): domain Bacteria; phylum Chloroflexota; class UBA6077; order UBA6077; family SHYK01; genus WHTR01. The sequence continues at coordinate 421 of WHTR01000264.1, read as the reverse complement.
CTTTCGAGAGCCGCTGTGGCTGCCCAGTGGTCCACGCCGCGCTGGCCACCGCAGACGAACTCGGCACCCTGCTCCCTCCCAAGAAATTCGCGGCTTTTGCTGATCACCGCTTGTTGCGCGGCGCTCGGGTCCGCGAACATGTCCGGCCGATGGCCGGTCCACGCGATCATCATCGATCCATGTCCTCTCGTCCGCGCCCGCGGTGCCCATCACCGGGCAGCGCAGCGGGTGACGGTACAGGGTTACAATGTCACAACAATGCGGAAGGATCGCAGTGTTGTGTGACGTTTCGCCCCTGTATTGTCCACGCATCCGCCGGAACGTGTCGGCATGACCCCGGAAACGGTCGAAGCCTTCGGTCGGCGCCTCGGCCGGGAGGTGGGACGAGTCATCGTCGGCAAGCAGGATGTGATCGAGCTGC
>WHTR01000263.1 GCA_009377635.1 Chloroflexota bacterium | reverse complement strand
GAACGCCGCATACACCCAGCCGCTGTGGGTCTTCACATACGTCAGGTCGGCCAACCACAGCCGGTTGGGGGCGTCGACACAGAAGTCCCGCTCGACCAGATCCGCCGGCCGTTCCGCACCGTCGCCGGTGATCGTGGTGCGGATCCAGGACCGACCTCGGCGCACTCCCGACAGGCCCATCTGGCGCATGAGCCGCTCGACCGTGCAGCGGGCCACCCGGATGCCGTCGACATTGTTGAGGTGGTCCCACATCTTGTCCGCTCCGTAGACGACGAAGTTGTCCTTGTGGACCTTGGCGATCACCGGGCCGAGTTCGGCGTCACGGGTAGCCCGTGCCGACGGAGGCCGGGTCTTTGAGGCGTAGTAGGTGGATGGGGCGATGCCAAGGGTCTTGGCGATCGGCTCGATTCCCCATACCAACTGCCCGCTGCGCCGGTCCTTGTGCGCGTCGATGAACCGGATCATCTCTTCGACTGGCGGTCGAGCTCCGCCCCGAAGAAAGCCGATGCCGCCTTCAGAATGTCGTTCGCTCGGCGCAACTCCGCGTTCTCACGCCTCAGCCGCTTCACCTCGGCCAACTCGTCGCTCGACGGCCCAGCACGGCGGCCCGTGTCACGCTCGACCCGGCGAACCCATTTGCGCACCGTCTCGGCCGTCGGACCCAGCTTCTCAGCCACCGAAGTGATCGCTTCCCACTGAGACCCGTACTCGTGCTCATGATCGAGCACCATCCGGACCGCCCGCTCACGCAACTCGGCCGGGTATCTCCCATGTCTTGGCATAGCTCCATCCTTCCCAAGGATCGGAGCCTCCACAAGACCCGGGGAGATTCACAGCTT
>WHTR01000262.1 GCA_009377635.1 Chloroflexota bacterium | reverse complement strand
GGTCATCGGACTGCTCGACTGGCTGGTCGAGCAGCCGAGCACGGCGAAGCACCCGGTCGGTCTCTTCGGGGCCAGCACCGGCGCTGCGGCCGCGCTCGTCGCCGCGGCGGAACGCCCGGCGGCAGTGCGTGCCGTCGTCTCCCGCGGCGGACGACCCGACCTGGCCGTGGACTCGCTGCCGCAGGTCGCCGCGCCCACCCTCCTCGTCGTCGGCGGCAACGACACGGCCGTGCTGCAGGCGAACCGGCAGGTGCTGCCCAAGCTGTCGTCGGCGAGCCGCCTCGAGGTCGTGCCCGGCGCCACGCACCTGTTCGAGGAGCCCGGCACGCTCGAGCACGTCGCCGAGGAGAGCAACGCCTGGTTCCAGCAGTACATCGGCCGGCCACCGGCCACACCGAACCCCCGGTGACGCCCGGCACCGCTCCGCGCCCCACCACGTTTGCGGCAACGCCGTCGTCATGGCGGCCACGACGCCGCCGCACCGTGGAGTCGCCCGGTTGAGGTGGTGCGTTCCGGGTGTGGGCGTCGGGAGGCAGTGACGTCGACGTAGCGGAGAGCGGGCATGAGCACCCACCGACAGCAGCAGGACCCGACACAGGAGTACCCGCGGCCACCGTTTCCCGAGCAGGACCAGCCGCATCCCGGGCTGGATTCGCAGATGTCGCCGGAGCCGGACTACGGCTACCACACCTACCGGGGCTCGGCCGGCTCACCGGGCGGCCGGCGCAGCCGGCGGAGCTCGCGTCGGCCTTCGTGTTCCTCGCGCCGCAGGAGTCGAGCTACGTCAACGGCGAGGTTCTGGGTGTCACCGGCGGACAGCCCATCCCGTGACGCGGCGGGCC
>WHTR01000261.1 GCA_009377635.1 Chloroflexota bacterium | reverse complement strand
CCCCGGGAATCTTGGAGGCTCCAGAGTTTGAGAAGGTGGGGCCATGTCAACATCCCGGAGGTATCCGAAAGAGGTGCGCGAGCGCGCCGTGCGACTCGTGTTCGAACAGCAGAAGGATCACGACAGCCAGTGGGCCGCGATTCGCTCGATCGCGGAGAAGTCGGGGATGACCGCCGAGACGCTGTGCAAGTGGGTCCGTCAGGCCGAGCGTGACGAGGGGCGCCGTCCCGGTCTGTCGACCGAAGAGCGCGAGCTGCGCAAGCTCGAGAAGGAGAACAAGGAGCTGCGCCGGGCCAACGAGATCCCTGAAAGCGGCATCGGCTTTCTTCGGGGCGGAGCTCGACCGCCGACACACCAGATGATCGACTTCATCGACACGAACCGCCACCGCTGGGGGGTCGAGCCGATCTGCAGGGTCCTGCCGATCGCTCCCAGCACCTACTACGCTGCCAAGAAGCGACCGGTCGCGATGCGGACGCTTCGCGACGAGGACCTCAAGGTCGAGATCTGGCGCGTGTGGGACGAGAACTTCCGCGCTCAATCGGGAGGGCATCAAAGTCGCCCGGTGCACGGTCGCCCGACTGATGCTCCAGCTCGGCATCAGAGGCGTCGTGAGGGGCAAGAACTACCGCACGACCTGGCCGCATGAAGAGGCCACGGAGCGATCCCGGGATCTCGTGGAGCGAGCATTCAGCGCGCCGGCGCCGAACCGCCTGTGGGTCGCCGACATCACCCATGTCCGGACGTTGTCTGGTGTCGCGTACGTCTGTCTCATCATCGACTGCTTCGCCCGGATGATCGTGGGCTGGCAGATATCGCGCACTCTCAAGACAGAGCTGTGCCTCGATGCGCT
>WHTR01000260.1 GCA_009377635.1 Chloroflexota bacterium | reverse complement strand
CGCCCGAGAATCTCCAGCGCCGCATGCGGGGTACGGACGAGATCGACGTGGAGGTCCGCGGACCGGCCGAGCCCGTGACTGCCGCGCTGAAGGCGATCCCCCGGGTCGTCTCCGTGAGTGGGCGGGCCAACGGCCCGGAGACGCATGTCTTCTCCGTGGAATGCGAGGTGGGAAGCGACGTGCGCGAGTTGATCGCCACGTCCATCGTGCAGCAGGGCTGGGGCCTCCGGGATCTGCGACCCGCATCTGTGAGCCTCGAGGAGGTCTTTGTCCACCTCGTCACCAGTGAGCCGGGGGTCTCATGATTCGCAATGTCGTGGCGCTCGCTGAGAAGGAGCTGCGGTCCTACTTCGTCTCTCCGGTCGCATGGGTCGTCACAGCCGTGTTCATCACCATGTGGGGGTTCCTCTTCGGAGTCATCGTCGTGGGTGGTCGGGAGGCCAACCTCCAGCCGCTTCTCAACAACTTCAGCGTCACGTTTCTCTTCGCGGGGCCGCTCCTCACGATGCGGCTCGTCGCGGAAGAGGCGAGGTCCGGCACGCTCGAGCTGCTGCTCTCCCAGCCGATCCGTGAGGTGGAGCTGGTGCTCGGAAAATACCTGGGCGTGATCATCTTTCTCCTCTTCATGCTGGGCACCACGCTCTACTTCGCGTTCCTGCTGGAGTTCTTCGGGAACCCGGACGAGGGACCGATGATGGGCGGGTATCTAGGGGTGCTCTTGCAGGGAATGGCCTTCCTGGCTATCGGCCTGATGGTCTCGGCCCTGACGCAGAACCAGATCGTCGCGGCGGCGGTGACCTTCGTGACACTGCTCATCATGTGGTTGAGTGACGCGCTGGCCCGCGTCGTGACCGGCCCTGCCG
>WHTR01000025.1:36144-36406 GCA_009377635.1 Chloroflexota bacterium | reverse complement strand
ATGCACGATCCCGGTACCATTGAGATCTCTCAGCGAGGATTGTAGCCGCTGCTGCCGGTAACCTGCCGTGTTGGGCTATGATAGGGGCGGCGATGCAGGCCTCGACCGGCCGGAAAATTGGCCCTGGCTGGGAAGGGATGATTCCGGAAACGGTACACCCTGGAGGCTTGGTGCACAGTCTGGCCCTCCCCGACCCGGGCGAGCCGCGCTACTGCGGTCAATGTGCGCACCGGCTCGAGCGCCGGCACGACGGCGGGCGCGA
>WHTR01000025.1:3119-36134 GCA_009377635.1 Chloroflexota bacterium | reverse complement strand
GTGCGGATGGACCTACTACGCGAAGCCGGCGCTCGGCGCCGCCGCGCTGATCGAGGATGACGGACGGATTCTTCTCGTCCAGCGCGCGCACGAGCCCTACCGGGGCTGGTGGACGCTCCCCGCCGGCTACGTCGAGTACGGAGAGGATGCCGCGGAGACAGCGGCCCGAGAGGCACTCGAGGAGACCGGCCTCGTCGTCGTGATCGACGGCTACCACGGGATCTTCTTCGGCGCAGGTGATCCACGCGGGGCAGCGCACCTGTCCGTTTTCCTCGCCCGCTCAGTCGGCGGGGAGCTGGCTGCGGGCGACGATGCCGCTGACGTCCGCTGGTTCGCACCGGACGGGATCCCGGAGGAGATCGCGTTCGAGGCATCGAGGAAGGCGATCTCCGTGTGGTCCAGGATCCGAGACGGCGGCCTCCGGGAACCCGTGCTCATGCTCTTCGCGGGCGCGGGACCAGCTCCGCCGCTCGTGGTCTACGCGATCATCGAGAACCCCAAGGGGACCGTCGACCGCCTTGCGTACGACGGCGCGCAACACACCTTTGTTCCGACGGGAGAGGTTTTGGCGAGCCCCCTGCCCGTCCATTACGGGTGGATTCCCCACACACGTTCCGAAGGAGACGATCGCGAGCTCGACATGGTCGTGGTCGGTGAGGGAGAGGCGAGCGTCGGCAGCGTGCTCCCAGTGCGGCCGATCGGCGCGCTCCTCCGCGTGGACGCTGACCACAAGGTTGTTGCCGTACGGGCCGACATCTCCAGCGCCCACGCGACGATCCTGGATGTGTCCGAGCGACCGGAGATTCAGGAGGTCATCGAGGCCCTCTTTCGTCCTCGCGCGCGTCTCCAGGGCTGGGCGTCGGCGGCTGACGCGCGACGGATGATCCTGGAGGCGCAGCGAACATGGGTCCATCGCCATAGGTCGGACGGCTGATCTTGGAGTCTCGACCGGCAACCCTTGGAGAGACCCTTCGCCGCACGCGCCTCGAGCGGGGGATCAGCCTCACGGCTGTTGAGGAGCAGCTTCGGATCCGGGTGCGGCACCTGCAGGCGCTGGAGACCGACGACTACGCGGCGCTCCCGCCGAGCGTCTACACCCGTGCCCTGGTTCGGGAGTACGCGCGCTTCCTCGGGGTCGACGTCTCCGACGTCATCGACCGGTCGATTCCCACGCGGCCCCTCGACCGGAACCCGATTCGGCCGGCCGTTCAGCCCCTCGAGAGCCCGCCGATCATCTCGCTCAAGGCCGTCCTCACCGTGGGAGTCATCGCGCTCACCTCGATCCTGTTTGTGTACCTCTATGCGCAGTACAACTCATTTGCCGAGAGTCTCCAGAGCGGGGAGAACGGAGGGGACGAGGTGGGAATCTCCAATCCTGGCGGGCTCGGGCTGACGCCGTTGCTCACACCGGTGCCGTCACCGACACAGCAGCCCACACCAACGGCAGAGCCGAGCCCGACCCCGATCACCGGGGTTGTTGTTGAGGTACGAATCACCGACCGAAGCTGGATCCAGGTATGGACAGACGGCCGCGCGCAGCCGGGGGAGAACGTTCCTGCTGGAGCAACTCGCACGTACACTGCGGATCAGATCATCCGGATGCGGGTGGGAAATGCTGGCGGCGTCGACGTCACGGCAAACGGCAGCTACCAGGGTCGCCTCGGACCCCTCGGCCAAGTGCTCGATGCAGAGTGGGCCCGATGACATCGGCCATCCTCGCACGCAGCGGATCACGGCACTCTCGGGCCCCTGATGGACGGATAACACGGTGGTAACGAGCGACACCACCCCGCTCGTCGAGGCGCTGATGCAGGCCTTTCTGCGGCGACGGTGGCGACTCGCGGTTGCTGAGAGCTGCACGGGCGGGAGCCTCGCCGCGGCGATCACCGAGGTACCGGGCGCCTCTACGTTTTTTCTGGGCGGCATCGTAAGCTACGCGGACGACGTGAAGGAGGCGCACCTCGGCGTGCCCAGGACCACACTTGAAACGCACGGCGCGGTGAGCGAGCCGACGGCTCGGGCGATGGCAGAGGGGGTCCGTCAACGCCTCGGGGCGGACGTCGGCGTCGCCATCACGGGTATCGCCGGCCCGGACGGCGTCACCCCGACGAAGCCCGTCGGACTTGTGTTCGTCGCGGTTGCGACTCCGGAACGGACCGTTGTTCGGCAGGACGTCTGGCCGGGGAGCCGAGCGGTGATTCGCCACGCGAGCGTGCGCCGGGCCCTGGAGCTGACGCTCGAGTCCGCCGAAGGACTTGCGCTCGTCTAGAACAGGTGTGCTATGCTCAAGCAGCCGCAGATGGGTGTTCGTTGAGGGAAGGAGAGAGGGTGATGGTGCTGGACAAGGACAGGGAGCGTGCACTCGAGATCGCGCTGGCGCACATCGAAAAGAGTTTTGGCAAGGGCGCGATCATGCGGCTGGGCGAGGCATCCGACCGGCTGGCAGTGGAGGTGATCCCGACCGGCTCCATTGCTCTGGACCTGGCGCTGGGCGTCGGCGGCATCCCGCGGGGACGGGTGTCTGAGATCTTCGGGCCCGAGTCGTCGGGTAAGACGACGCTGCTGCAGCACGTCATCGCGGAGGCGCAGACGGGCGGTGGCGTGGCTGCGCTCATCGACGCGGAGCACGCATTCGATCCGGTGTATGCGCAGAACTGCGGGGTCAACGTCCAGGAGATGCTGGTCTCCCAACCGGACACGGGCGAGCAGGCACTGGAGATCGCCGAGGCGCTCGTCCGCAGCGGCGCTGTCGACGTCGTCGGCATCGACTCCGTCGCGGCGCTCGTGCCGCGCGCCGAGCTCGAGGGTGAGATGGGCGACGTCCATGTCGGGCTCCAGGCTCGGCTCATGTCGCAAGCGCTCCGCAAGCTCGCCGGCGCGATCGGCCGGTCGCGCACGTCCGTTATCTTCACCAATCAGATCCGCGAGAAGATCGGGGTGATGTTCGGAAACCCCGAGACGACGCCAGGGGGGCGCGCTCTGAAGTTCTACGCCTCCGTGCGCCTCGATATCCGGCGCATCGACTCCATCAAGCAGGGCACGACGGTGATCGGGAGCCGAACCCGCGTGCGGGTCGTCAAGAACAAGGTCGCGCCACCGTTCCGGACGGCCGAGTTCGACATCATGTTTAACGAGGGCATCTCGTTCGAGGGAGGCCTGCTGGACGTCGCAACCGACCTCGAAATCATCCGCAAGAGTGGCGCCTTCTTCTCCCACGGCGACGTCCGTCTGGGTCAGGGACGGGAGAACGCCAAGGAGTACCTGCGCCGAAACCCCGAGCTCGCCGGTCAGATCGAGCGGGAGCTCCGCGAGACGTCTTCCGGCAGGATGCCGATGAGGGTGGCGACGAGCAATGGCCTTGCGGAGGAGGATACCGAGCTCCAGCTCTAGGCGGGCGTGGACCGAGGGCGGCGGCACCGTCACGCGGGTCGAGCTGGAGCACCGCTCCGGCGTGCAGCGCGTGCGCGTCTTCCTCGGCGAGGAGTACTCCTTCTCGCTCGCCCCGGACGTCGCATCCGGACTCCAGGAGGGGCAAGAGCTCGACGAAGCGACCATTCGCAAGCTCTTCGCCCGCGAGGAGAGACAGCGAGCCTACGAGCACGCCCTCCAGTTCCTGGCGCCCAGGCCGAGAAGCATCGGAGAGATTCGACGCCGCCTCACCCTGCGCGGCTATCCCCCCGACGCCATCGATCCGGCCATCCATCGCCTGCAGCGCGCTGGTCTCGCGGATGACCAAGCGTTTGCCGCGTACTGGGTGGGTCAGCGAAAGCGATTTCACCCCCGGGGCAACCGGATCCTCCGAGCTGAGCTGCGCACGAAGGGCGTGGACGCTGACACGGCGGCTGAGGCGATCGGGCCGAGCTCCGACCAGGAGGACGATGCCTACCGCGCGGGGCTGAAACACAGTCGGCGGTTCGCCTCGCTCGATGAACGGACCTTCGCTCAGACCATGGGCCCCTACCTGTTGCGGCGCGGATTCGACTACGGCACCGTTCGTGGCGCGGTCCGACGTCTGTGGCTGGAGCGCGACGGATGACCGACGACCTCCCCCCGCACGCATCGGTCACCGATACGCGTGCGCGGGCCGCAGAGGTCCGGGCAATGTTCGCACGCATCGTGCCCCGCTACGACCTGATCAACCGGCTCATGACGGCCGGCAACGACGTGCGCTGGCGCCGGCATGCGGCGCAGCGGGCAGAGCCGAGCGGCGCCCGGGCCCTTGACCTGGCGACAGGAACCGGGGACCTCGCCCTCGAGCTCCTGAAGCAGGGCGCGCGGCGCGTGATTGGCGTCGACTCCTGCGAGCCGATGATCGAGGCCGCCCGCGCAAAGCTCGGCCGGCACCGCGCGTCGGCCATCGATCTGATCGGCGCCGACGCGCTGGGGCTCCCCTTCCCTTCTGCGACCTTCGACTGCGTCACGAGCGCCTTCCTGTTGCGGAACGTGGTGGATCTCCCGAGCTGTCTCGCTGAGATGCGGCGGGTCACTCGCCCGGGCGGCCGAGTAGTCGCCCTTGACCTTACCTCCATGCAGCCGGGGCTACCCGCCCGTGTGCTCCGCCTGTACTTCGACCACGTTGTCGCGCAGCTTGGCCGCTGTCTGGCCGGCGACGAGATCGCGTACCGGTACCTGCCCGCATCCGTCAGCCTGCATCCCGATGCAGACCATCTCGCGCGGATGTTCCAGACGGCGGGGTTCGAACGGGTCACCTATCGGCGGCTGGGCCTCGGGTCAGTCGCCATCCACGTAGCGCGCGTCCCCGACGCCGATACGGAGCAGTCCCAGGACGTGTAGCGCACGAGTCGGGGTTTAGAATTGCCGAAGTGGAAGCCGAAAGTCCGAAACCAGATCTGGAGGACGAGCCGCCATGACCATGCCACACGAGCACCGGGGCGAGCACGAGGTATTCGACAAGATCTGGTCGGAGGTCGATCCCTTCTATCCACAGGGCGATATCGAGGAGTGCAAGAACTTCCCCGAGCTATGGGAGAGCGTCAAGTTCAGCCGGCTCGAGCAGTTTCTTCCCCCGCTGCCACAGAAGTCACTGGAGGTGGGCTGCGGCTCTGGCGGAGTCTCGCTGTATTTTCAGAACACACGCAACTATCACGTGAATCTCGTTGACCTCTCGGATGCTGCGCTGTCCTTTGCGCGAAAGAACTTCAAGGCGAACTCCACGGAATCTGGCGCGAGCGCCGCGTTTGTCAAAGGAGACGCAAATGACCTTCCCTTCGAGGCCGCGTCGTTTGATCTCGTGATGAGCTTCGGATTGTTGGAGCATTTCTCCGACATCGAACAGCCCATTTCAGAACAGATCCGCGTCCTCAGGAAGGGTGGGATATTCTTCGCTGACATCGTGACGGGCAGGTTCTCAGTTGACACATTCAGCCGACTGCCCGGCATGGTCAAGAACGCCGTGGACTACACCTTGGCAGGGCGCCCGGGCGATCTGATCCGAGCGGCCGAAGCGGACTTCTACGAGAACACCTTCTCGCTCGACCACTACGCGGACGTCGTCAAGAAATGCGGCGGAGACGTTCAGTTTGCGCTTGGGAATCGTCCCGTGACGTCGTTTGGCCGGATCCCGGTGCTGTCCGGAGGACTGCTCAGGCTGTACAAGACCGACCTCATGCAGCAGTGGTGGAGGCGATTCGATCTCTCCAATTCCGGTCTCTCCAAAGTTTGGGGCGCCGGATGGTGGATCATGGCAATCAAGCAGTGATCAGTAGGTTTCCAGGTAGCGATCGATCTCCCAGGGGGTGACCTGCGTTCGGTAGTTGTTCCACTCGTGGCGCTTCGCCTGGACGAACCAATCGACGATGTGATCGCCGACGGCGCGGAGAATGACCTCGTCCCGCTGGAACTCGTCGAGCGCCTCAGCGAGCGTTCCCGGTAGCGTCCCGATGGCGTGCTTCGCCATCATCTCCTCGTCGAAGTGGAAGAGGTCTTCCTCGATCGGCGTGGGAAGCGGTAGCTGCCGTCGAATGCCGTCCAGACCGGCGGCGAGCATGACCGCGAATGCCAGGTACGGATTGCAGCTCGGATCGGGGCAGCGCAGCTCGGCGCGGGTCGACTCCGGCCGCCCGACGGACACCCGGGGCACGCGGACGAGGGCGGAGCGGTTGATGCGCGCCCAGCTTACGTAGACGGGCGCCTCGAAGCCCGGCACGAGGCGCTTGTAGGAGTTCACCAGCGGGGCGAGGATGGCACTCATGCCGCGGGCGTGCGCAAGCTGTCCGGCGACGAAGTGCCGGGCAACGGTCGAGAGCTCATACTCGTCCTCCGGGTCGGAAAAGACGTTCCGTCCGGACGCCGCGTCGGCCAGGCTCTGGTGCGTGTGCATGCCGGAGCCGTTGATCCCGAAGAACGGCTTCGGCATGAAGGTCGCGTACAGCCCATGACGCTGGGCGACGGCCTTCAGCGCGATCTTGAATGCGACCGCGTTGTCCGCCGTATTGAGCGCATCGGCGTATCGAAAATCGATCTCGTGCTGCCCCATGGCCACCTCGTGGTGGCTGGCCTCGACGATGATCCCGAGGCCCTCCAGCGCGTTCACCATCTCTTTGCGCACGTCCGCCGCCTCATCCGTGGTCACGTCGAAGTAGCTGGCGCGGTCATGCGGCAGCGTCTCGATCACGCCCCTTGGACCTTTGGTCTTGAGGAGGAAGAATTCGAGCTCCGGCCCCGTCTGAAACACGTAGCCCAGCTTTCGGGCTTCGGCGAGGTTGCGCCGGAGAACGTACCGTGGATCGCCCTCGAACTCCTCCCCATCCGGGGTGAAGACGTTGCAGATCACCCGAGCGGTCGTGTTCTCGGCCTGCTCCCAGGGGATGATGCGGAAGGTGGCGAGATCCGGCTCGAGATACATGTCGCTCTCGTGAATGCGCGCGAAGCCTTCGATCGACGAGCCATCGAACCAGAGTCCGTGATTGATCGCGTCGTCGAACTTGTGGAACGGGATCGTGACGTTCTTCGGCACCCCCATGATGTCCGAGAACTGGAGGCTAATGAACCTCACGCCATCCCGCTCTGCCTGATCGAAGACCTGGCCGCGAAGCTGCGCGTTGGCCGGTGAAACAGTCATCGTTGTCCTCCACGCGTAGATCGGATCTGGCTGACCACGATTGTCGGGAAGACCCGACGAATCTTCAGCGCGAGCTGCATCGAGAGGCGGGTCTCCGCATCGTCAAGGTTCCGTCCGCCCAGCGCCTCAACCCGCTCCAGGCGGTAGAGCAGCGTATTCCGGTGCAGGTGAAGCATCTCCGCGGCGCGGGCGTGGTTGCCGTTGCAAGCGAAGAATCCCTCGAGCGTCGCGGTGAGCTCGGCACCGTGGCGCGCGTCGTAGTCCTCGACCGCACCGAGGTACTCGCGGCGAAACGCCTCCAAGACCTCGCGGCTTTCCACCCCGGCGATAACCCGATAGACGCCGAGCTCTTCGAAGGTGACGGTCCGGTTTCCTCCCAGAAACTGCCGGCCGATGCGTGCAGCCTGTTCTGCCTCCGCGTACGACCGCACGATCGCCCGTGGTCCCGCCGCGTGTCGGCCCATCCCGACGGTCGTGCTCGCGCCGCCGACGAGCGCACCCAGCCGAACGCGCACCTCCTCGAGGCGGCCGCGGAGATCGCGGGCCGAACTGACGTCGCCCGCCGGTAGCACCATGGCGAGGACGTCACCCCGCTCGCGGAGGAGCGCTCGCGGCCATCGTTCCCGCAGCTCGCGCCGAGCCAAGTCGAGGAAGGAGGTCCAGAGACCGGCCTGCTGCCCCTCAAAGAGCGGCTGGCGGCGGTCCGTCTGGTCGTCGATGGTAAGGCACGCCGTTTCGTACGGTTCGCCCAAATCATGCCCGAGGTAGCGCGCTCGCGCCTCGATCTCCTCGTCGTCAGTAAATGTGCCAGCCAGGAGATTCTCGAGGAAGCTGCCCTGGAGGCGGGTTTGGGTCTCCATGACCGCGCGGTACTTGGCGATCGGAACTGCGAACGCCGAGGCCGCTCGGAGCGCGATCTGGTCGTCGAGCTCGTGCATCTCCTCCGCCCGCCCGAGAAGCGTGAGGAAGCCAGCGACCGTGCCGCCGATGGAGATGGGCGCGGAGCACACACCGTACCCATCGCTGCCCAGCACACGCCGGATCGTGCCCGCCGGAGGACTGGTAGCGACTGGCGCCGCGGGCGAGATACCAAGAACCTCCCGAGCGGTGTAGATGCCCGGCGCCTCTTCGACGGTCGGCAGCCCCTGAACGTCTGACTCCGTCGGACCCGCCACCGCCTGAAGCACGCCGTACTCGTCCTCGAGGTACACCACGCGACCCGCTGCATCGGCGAGGCGTCCCGCCATCGTGTCGGTCGGCGCGTCCTCCAGCGCGAGCTGAATCAGCGACTGGTAGATCTCCGCTGCCCGACGCTGGACCTGCCCATCCCGATCGACGATGAGCCCGATGATCGCCCGCTCAGCGTCCTGCGGCGAGCTGTCTGGAGGAAGAACCATGATCGGGAGCGCGTCCGCGCGGGCGCCGGCCTCGACCACCTCCGTCGAGTCATCGGTCAGGCAGATAGCCGAGACGCGCGCCGTGATGAGCGCATCCACGAGGCGCGGCAGCGCCTGAACCTCGGACCGCGCGGTGAGTCCCCGCAGTGAGAGGATGACCAGTGCACCCTCCTCGATACCACCGAGAGCCCAGGGACGATTGACGAATGCGCGTGCCCAGGTGACCGGGCGCTGCAGGTGCTGATACCCATAGGCCACCCGTGTGCCCTGCGGCAGAGCTAGGCGCAGAGCATCCGCCACGCGGATGGAGGCGACGGGCGATGAGCTAGCCGTTCGGGCAGTGTGCACACGATATCATAGAAAACGCCGGTCAAAACGACAACTTCCCGGTTGGAACCTCGATACCGACGTCGCGCCGACTGCCCAGACGCACCGGGTATAACCATCTCTTGTGCTGTACCGATTCGGCTTGCTTATCGGCAAGGCGCGCTGGCTCGCCCTGATCCTCTGGGCCATCGCGCTGGCCGGCGCCCTCCTGCTTGCGGCTCGCGCACCGGCAGCGCTGGCGCCCGGCGGCTTCTCATCGCCGGACCTCGAGAGCCAGCGGGCGAGCGATCTCCTCTTCGAGCGTTTCGGGCACAACCCGGCAACCATCCTGGTCGTGTTTACCGCTGCGGCCAGCCCGCTCCGCAACCACGACCCTCGCTTCCTCGCCGCGATGGACTATGCGGTGGACGAGATCCGGGGCCTGCACGAGGTTGCTGCCGTCATCACGCCCCGGGAGAACCCCCGCCAGGCATCAACCGACGGCACCACCGCCTACGTGGTGATCGCGCTCCGCGTGCCGCCGGAGGAGTTCCGCCACATGCTGCCCAGGATCGAGGGTGCGCTTCGCCAGAGCGAGCTCGAACAGGTCATGACCGGGGCGCCGATCTTCTACCAGGACATCGAGCTCGTCACTGAGGAGGACCTGCGGCGTGCCGAGGCCATCTCACTTCCGTTCGCTGCCGCCGCGCTGACCGTGGTGTTCGGTTCGCTGGTCGCGGCCGCGCTCCCGATCGTCGTCGGCGGCGCTGCCGTGGTCGTCACCCTGGCAGCAATGGTCGTCCTGAGCCAGGCCGTGTTCCTCTCCATCTTCGCGCTCAACCTGGTGACCATGCTCGGATTGGGTCTCGGGATCGACTACTCGCTGTTCATCGTGAGCCGTTTTCGAGAGGAGCTCCGGGCCGGCCGAGAGGTTTCCGACGCCCTGGCTCGGAGCATGGCGACGGCCGGCCAGTCCGTTCTCTTCTCCGGCGCGACGGTGTTCGTCGGTCTGCTGGTGCTGGCGACCTTTCCGTTTCCCGCGCTGCGATCGCTCGGACTGGCTGGCAGCCTCGTCGTGCTCGCCTCCGTCGCAGCGGCGCTCACCTTGCTGCCAGCTCTTCTTGTCCTCGTCGGGCCCGCGATCGACCGCCTGACCGTGGTCCGCCCTGGGGCTCGGACGAATGCTGCATGGACGAAGCTGGCGGACTGGGTGATGGCGCATCCGATCCGCGTGCTCGTTCCGGTGCTGCTCCTGCTGACGAGTCTCGGCCTGCCGTTCCTCGGGGTGCGACTGGGCGCGCCTGACGCCTCGATCCTGCCGCCAGACGTGCCCTCACGGCGCGGCGTCGAGCTGATCCAGCAGAAATTCGGGGGTGGGGAGCTGACACCGACGCTTGTGCTCCTCTCTGCCGAGGAGAGCGCACTTTCGCCAGAGCGCGTCGGCGAGCTGTACGACGTCGTTCAGGGGATCGCCCGCGACCCGCAGGTCAAGCGGGTCGACAGCATCGTCAGCCTTGACCCACGTCTGACCCGTGAGCAGTACCAGCTCATCTACGCCCGCCCTGACCGCGTGACTGATCCCTATGCCCGGGCAGCGATCGGGCAGTACGTTCGGGATGGACTCGTCGTCACCCAGGTCACCGGCCGCGAGGGCGAGGCGAGTGAGGCATCGCACGATCTCGTCCGTCGACTTCGCGCGCTGACCCCGCCGCCAGGGACCCAGATGCTCGTGGGCGGCGGAACAGCCGGGGCGATCGACTACAGCGACGGTCTATTTCGCGACTTCCCGCGAGCGATTGGGCTTCTTGTCGGCGCGACCTACCTCGTCCTCCTCCTGCTATTCGGCTCCGTGGGGCTCCCCCTCAAGGCGATTCTCATGGATCTGCTGAGCATCACAGCCAGCTTCGGGGCGCTCGTCGTCGTCTTTCAGGATGGTCTGCTCGCCGACGTGCTTGGCTTCACCCCCATGGGGTTCGTCGAGGCGTCAATACCGATCGTCCTCTTCTGCCTCCTGTTCGGCGTCTCGATGGACTACGAGGTCTTCTTGTTGAGCCGCGTCAAAGAAGCCTACGATGAGACCGGAGATAACCGCCGGAGCGTTGCCGAGGGCCTCCAACGGAGCGGAGGCGTGATCACGGGGGCCGCCGCCATCATCGTCCTGGTCGCTGGATCCTTCGTGACCGCAGACGTCGTCCTGATCAAGGCGATCGGGCTTGGGGCAGCCATCTCGGTGCTCCTGGATGCGACGCTCGTCCGCGGTCTCCTGGTTCCCGCCACCATGCGGCTGCTGGGGGATTGGAACTGGTGGGCGCCGACCGCCTTGCGACGCGCGCTTCCTCATTGGGGGGGCAAGTGATGCGACCATCGTGGCTGGCGCCAGCGCTGCTCGCGGTGATCCTCGCGCTGTCGAGTTGCGGCCCGCCCGGCGCCGCTGAGACGGTAGGACTGCAGGACGCCGGGAACGGGTCGGAGCAGGAAAGAGGCGTTCCCTCGACCATGACGGGCGCCGGAATCTCGGCGACGCCTTCTCCGCAAGCCGACGTCCGGCTCCCCGAGGACGACGCCCCGCACGACGCACTGACGGAGTGGTGGTACTACACGGGACATCTGCTCACGACGGACGGCGTGCAGTACGGCTTCGAGTTCGTCGTCTTTCAGTTGATCCGCGGAGAGAACCCGATCGGCTACCTGGCGCATTTTGCGGTGACAGACCCACAGCGCGATCGGTTCCACTACGCCGCTCGCAGCGACCAGCGACCGGAGGTCCCACCGACCTTGGACATCGCGGTCGGCGAGTGGACGCTCGCCGGCGAGGGCGGGCACGACCGGATATCAGCGGCGATGAACGACTACGCGCTCGACCTGTCGCTGATCCCCGAGAAGCCGGCCACGCTCCACCACGGGGGCCTGATCTCGTACGGCCCAGCCGGCGACTCGTACTACTACTCGCGGACGCGGATGGCCGCAACCGGCACCATGCGCGTGGGTGACCGGTGGCATCAGGTGGCGGGACAGGTGTGGTTTGACCACCAGTGGGGAAACTTCATCGTCTCGCCTCTTGGCGGATGGGACTGGTACAGCGTGCAGCTCGACGACGGCCACGACCTCATGCTGTCGGTGCTGCGCGGGACGGATGGGCAGCGTTCTGGTGCGTTCGGCACGCTGGTCAAACCGAATGGTCGGGCACTCGAGCTGGGACCAGACGTCGCCACGGTCGAGGCCACCGGCTCCTGGGTCAGTCCCCACACCGGCGTCGCCTACCCGTCGGGTTGGCGGATCGCGGTGTCGAGCCAGCCAGAGGACGGGATCCCCACGATCGAGCTGTCGCTGTCCCCGGTGCTGCTCGACCAGGAGCTTGCCTTCGACGAGATGGCCTACTGGGAGGGGGCAGTCTCGATCAATGGTGTCGTGGCCGGGGAGCCGGTCGACGGCTGGGGCTACGTGGAGCTCACCGGCTACGACGCGCGCTAGTACACCTCGGCGCAAGAGCGCCAGCGGTTGTCGGTAGGGCGGGACCTTGTGCCCCGCCGTGGCGCCGCGAAGCGGCGCGGGACAAGCCCGCGCCCTACCGGACGAAAAGGCCACGCTCACAGGAACTGACCCACTAGCCAGTGCCATTGGAGTATTATGTCAAACACTGAGCCGGTCAGAACGGCGCCACCGCGGCAGTCGCGACCGAATGATTGACACCGCGGGTGCAGGCGTGCGATACTTCCCCCAGCTTGCCGGTGATACCCGGAAGCACCTCCTTTAAACCGGCCCTGCGAGACCGGAAAGGGTGGCTCATGCACCTGCAAAAAGACCTGCGCTTCGGCTTCTTGCTGCGTGACGACGCGGCAGGAAGCCCTTTTTATCGGCTGGCTCCATGGCCGCTCGGGTGATCCTCGCGGCCGAGGACATTCGCCGAGCCATCGCCCGGATCGCCCATGAGATCGTGGAGCAGAACAGCGGCGTCGACGGCCTCGTCTTGGTCGGGCTCCGGACACGGGGCGTTCCGATCGCCCAGCGCCTCCAGCGGGCCATCGAGACATTCGAGGGAGCCGCGGTCCCGTGCGGGGAGCTGGACGCCACGCTGTATCGAGACGACCTGTTCGGCGGGCCGATGCACGAGCTGCGCCGGACCATGCTCCCGACCGACGTCACCGGGGCCAAGGTTGTCCTCGTGGACGATGTCCTGTTTACCGGCCGAACCGTTCGGGCAGCGCTGGACGCAGTCATCGACCACGGGCGCCCCAGCGCGATCGAGCTCGCGGTCCTCATCGATCGAGGCCACCGGGAGCTGCCCATCCGCGCCAACTACGTCGGGAAGAACGTGCCCACGGCAAAGGACGAGACGGTCCGTGTGCATATCGTTGAGATCGACGGGTGTGACGAGGTCGTCATCGCGAACAGGGCGAACGAGTGAGCAGACGAAGTCGGCATCGGCGCCAGACGCCGCTCGAGGCCGTGGACGGCGGCGGTCCGTGCTTCGTTCCTGGGGGGAGAGGGACGCTATGACCGAGGCGAACGGGCATCCCGGCATCGCGCGCGCCGAACGCCAAGCCGCGCCCTCACCCGTCGGCACGGGTTTCTTCGAACCGTGGATCGGCCGCCGGCAGGTGCTGGACCTGGACGACTTCACTCAGGCGGAGATCGAGCGGGCGTTCGAGACCGCCGACCACATGAAGGAGATCCTCGCGCGTCCGATTCCTCGCGTCCCCACGCTTCGCGGGCGCACCGTCGTCAACCTCTTCTACGAGCCGAGCACTCGCACCCGAGTGTCCTTCGAGCTGGCGGCCAAGAGCCTGGGCGCAGACGTTGTCAACGTGACCGCCTCGGGGAGCAGCGTCGAGAAAGGGGAGACGCTGCTCGATACCGTCCGAACCCTGCGCGCGTTGGGGACCGATCTCCTCGTCATTCGGCACAAAGACGCCGGTGCCCCGTACGCCGTCGCCCGGCATACCGACCTGCCGGTCGTCAACGCGGGCGACGGCGCGCACGCCCACCCGACGCAGGCGCTGCTCGACGCGTACACGATTCGCGAGCGATTCGGGCGCGTCGAGGGCGTGCGGGTGCTGATCGTCGGTGACATCGCCCACAGCCGCGTGGCGCGATCCAATGCGTGGGGACTCACGACCCTCGGCGCCGAGGTGACGTTCTGCGGCCCTCCCACGCTCATGCCCGCCACGGCGCTCGCTGTATCGCGACGAGGCGGCTCCGGCCAGCTTCCCTGGCCCATACACGTGGAACTGGATCTCGAGCGCGCGATCGAGGGGGTAGACGTGGTGATGCCGCTCCGGGTCCAGATCGAGCGACAAGACGGCAACCGTCTCGCATCGCTCCGCGAGTACGCCCGCGACTACGGGATCAACCGGGCGCGGATCGCCCTGGCCGCGCCCCACGCCATCGTCATGCATCCCGGCCCGATGAACGAGGGTATCGAGATCGACCCGGACGTCGCTCACGGCGACCGCTCCGTGGTCGAGGATCAGGTGACCAATGGCGTCGCCGCCCGGATGGCGGTCCTCTACCTCCTCCTGGCCGCCGGGGAATCGACTGGCACCCGAGACCACGGCGCCGAGACTGGCGAGGCGGAAGGACCGGGGCATCATCGACCGGGCGCTGCGTCGGACGCACCGTCGATACTCGATCGGCGATCGGTGACGCCGGCGAGGGAGCGGCTGTGACGCGAATGCGCATTCACAACGGGAGGGTGATTGACCCGGGGCAGCGCCGCGACGAGGTGATCGACCTCGTGATCATCGACGGCCGCGTCGACGGGTACGTGCATCCCGACGCGGAAGGCGAATTTGATCAGGAATTCGACGCGACTAGACTGACGGTCGCACCCGGCTTCGTCGACCTGCACTGCCACCTCCGGGAGCCCGGGTTCGAGGACAAAGAGACCGTTGCGACGGGATCGATGGCGGCGGTGGCCGGCGGGTTCACGACCGTGTGCTGCATGCCCAACACGAACCCGACGCTGGACACGGCGAACGACATCGCGTTCGTCCTCGCCGCTGGCCGCAGGGCCGGCCGGGCGCGAGTCCTGCCACTGGGCACCGTGACCCGTGGGGAACGGGGTCGGGAGCTCTCCGACATGGCCGAAATGGCGCAGGCCGGGGCGATCGGCTTCTCCGATGACGGCCAGCCCGTGTGGGACGCGCGGATGATGCGACTCGCGCTGACCCAGAGCCTCAGCCACACGAAGCCGATCGTGAACCACTGCGAGGTCCCGGAGATCGCTGACGGCGGCGTGATGAACGAGGGACGCGTATCCGACCTTCTGGGACTCCGGGGCCAGCCACCGGCGGCCGAGGAGGTCATGGTCGCGCGGGACATCGAGCTGGCGCGCCTCACGGGTGGTCGCCTGCATCTCGCCCACATCTCCACCGCGAGGTCGGCGGACCTCGTGCGAAGGGCCAAGCGCGACGGGCTGGCGATCACCGCCGAGGTCACGCCCCACCATCTAACGATGACCGAGGACTGGATTCTCGGAGATTGGGAGTCCACCCAACTTCCACGAACCTACGACACGCGGGCGAAGGTGAATCCACCGCTGCGACGGGACGAAGATCGACGGGCCCTCGTCGCCGCCCTCTCGGAGGGCATCATCGACGTCATCGCCACCGACCACGCGCCGCACCGATCCATCGACAAGGAGTGCACCTTCGAGGAGGCGGCCTTCGGGATCTCCGGGTTGGAGACGGCGCTCGGCAGCCTCGTCGGCCTCGTCGATGCTGGAGCCATCTCGATCCAGAGCGTCATCCGGCGGCTCACGTTAGAGCCGTGCCGGACATTCGAGCTCCCATACGGGACGCTCGCGCCCGGGGCGCCGGCGGACATCGTGATCTTTGACCCGAACGCGCAGTGGCAGGTCGCAGCGGCACGTCTGCATTCCAAAGGGAAGAACACGCCGCTCGACGGCCACACACTTCGTGGCCGGGTCGTGATGACGCTCGTCGACGGGAAGGTCGTCTACGAGAGGCAAGGCCGTTGAGCTCGCCGCTCCCTTCCCCACCCACGGACCCGTGGACCCTCGGAATGCCACCGTACCTCGAGGCAGACGCGTGCCTGGCGCTCGAGGACGGGCGGATCTTCCTCGGCCGTGCGTTCGGCGCGCGAGCGGACGCTGAGGGGGAGGTCGTCTTCAACACGAGCATGGCCGGCTACCAGGAGATCGCCACCGATCCGTCGTACCATGGCCAGATGGTCGTGCTCACCTACCCCCAGGTGGGCAACTACGGGGTGCAGTGGCAGGCGGCGGAGTCGAGGCGGCCGTGGATCGCGGCCCTCATCGTGCGCGACCTTGCTGAATCCCCGAGCCACTGGCTGGCGGCCGGCAGCCTCGACGCATATCTCACAGACGCGGGCGTACCGGGCATCCAGCGAGTGGACACCCGGGCCCTCACGCGACACCTGCGCACGCACGGCGCGCTGCGAGCGATCCTCGGGCAGCTGAATGCACGCACCGACCTGGCCGAGCAGGTCCGGCGTCTGACCGATGGGGCCCGTCGCGTCACGCCGCTCTCCGACAAGAACCTCGTGGCAGAGACCTCCGACCCAGCGGCAGTCGACCGAAGGACGCCGCGCCCGACCTCGACGCACACGCTCGGCGAACGTCCGCGGATCGCCGTCGTGGACTGCGGTGTCAAGCACAACATCGCGCGTTCGCTGGCCGCCCGAGGAGCCGAGGTCATCGCGGTGCCCTGGGCAGCGGCAGCGGGGGACGTGCTTGCGATGAATCCGCACGGTGTGGTGATCTCCAACGGGCCCGGCGATCCGCAGCAGATGGGCCCCGCCGTTCAGCTCGCGCGCGAGCTGCTGGCAGGCGGCGTTCCCGCGCTGGGAATCTGCTTGGGCCACCAGGTGTTCGGTATTGCGGCAGGCGGCACGACGAGCCGACTGAAGTTCGGACACCACGGCGGAAACCATCCTGTCCGCGACCTGACGAGCGGTCGGGTCCACATCACGTCCCAAAACCACGAGTTCCAGGTGGACGCTGGTTCCATCCCCTACTCCTCTGGCTTCTTCGTGAGCATGACACACCTCAACGATGGGTCCGTCGAAGGGCTTGCCCATCGAGAGCTTCCAGCCTTCTCCGTCCAGTACCATCCCGAGGGATGCCCCGGCCCCCAGGACAACCAGTACATCTTCGAACGGTTCCTCCGCATGGTGATCCATCCCATCTCGGGCGCAGACGCGCTCGCAGCGGACGAGAGCAGGGCGGAGGTCCCCGTGAGGCGGACTCGCCTCCGGGGTGTCGGAACATGAGGGTCGAAAGCCTCGCCACCCATCGCCCGCTCCCCCCGAAGCGGGTTCTGGTCATCGGGTCTGGTCCCATCGTCATTGGCCAGGCAGCCGAGTTCGACTACGCTGGCACGCAGGCGTGCAGGTCCCTGCGCGAGGAGGACATCGCAACCGTTCTCGTGAACTCGAACCCGGCGACGATCATGACGGACATGGAGATCGCCGATGCGGTGTACATCGAGCCGGCAACGGTCGAGATCGTGGCGCGCGTCATCGAGCGCGAGCGACCGGATGGACTTCTGCCGACGCTCGGCGGGCAGACCGGGCTCAACCTCGCGGTCGAGCTCGCCGATGCTGGCGTTCTCGACCAGTGCGGCGTCCGCATGCTCGGCTCGCCACTCCAGACGATTCGCATGGCCGAGGACCGTGAGCTGTTCAAGCAGCTCCTCGTCTCAATCGACGAGCCCGTGCCCGACAGCGTCGTCGCGTCGGACGAGGAGACCGCGGTCGCCTTCGCAGACCGCGTCGGGTATCCGCTGATCGTCCGGCCCGCGTTCACGCTCGGCGGGACAGGGGGTGGCATCGGCGGCGACGCGCGGGAGCTCCGCGATGTTGTCGCCCGCGGACTGTCGACGAGCCCGATCCGTCAGGTGCTCATCGAGCGGTCGCTCATCGGATGGAAGGAGATCGAGTACGAGGTGATGCGGGACGGGGCGGATAACTGCATCACCGTCTGCAACATGGAGAATATCGACCCGATGGGCGTTCATACGGGCGACTCGATCGTCGTCGCCCCGAGCCAGACGCTCTCCGACTACGAGTACCAGATGTTGCGTACCGCGTCGATCAAGATTATCCGCGCGCTGGGAGTTGAGGGCGGATGCAATATCCAGTTTGCACTGGACCCGCGCTCCCACGCGTACCACGTCATCGAGGTCAACCCACGGGTGAGCCGCTCGTCGGCCCTCGCCTCGAAAGCAACGGGCTACCCAATCGCCCGAGTGGCTGCGAAGATCGCCGTCGGCCGCCGCCTCGACGAGATTCCTGACGGTGTGACGGGCCGCACGACCGCCGCCTTCGAGCCCGCCCTGGACTATATCGTCGTCAAGATCCCTCGATGGCCGTTCGACAAGTTTGCGTCCGGCGATCGGACCATCAGCACGCAGATGAAATCGACGGGTGAGGTCATGGCGATTGATCGCTCCTTCGAAGCAGCGCTTCAGAAGGCCGTTCGATCCCTGGAGGTCGGCGGGCGCTCGCTCCTCTGGGAGGAACGCGCCTGGAGCAATGCGGCCGGAAGGCCAACTGAGGGGCTCATGGACCTCATTCGCCGGCCGAACGACTTGCGTCTGTGGGTGATTGTCGCCGCGCTGCGGCGGGACGTGGGCGTCGATGAGATCGCGGATCTCTCAGGCATCGACCCCTTCTTCCTGGCCAAGCTCGCGGCCATCGTCCGGATGGAGCGCGCGCTGCTGGGGAAGGCCCTCACCCCCACGCTCATGTATGCGGCCAAGCGGATGGGCTTCTCCGACGCGCAGATCGGCACCCTGGCGGACCTGCTCCCGGAACAAGTACGGCGCCTCAGGCAATCCTGGAACATCCGGCCCGTCTACAAGATGGTCGACACCTGCGCTGCGGAGTTCGCGGCCCGGACGCCATACTTCTACAGCACCTACGAGACCGAGAACGAGGCAGAGCCCCTCCCCGGACCTTCGGCCCTGGTCGTCGGGTCCGGGCCCATTCGCATTGGCCAAGGCATCGAGTTCGACTACTGTAGTGTGCGGTCCGCCTGGGCGCTCCGGGAGGCCGGAGTTGCCAGCGTCATGATCAACAGCAATCCCGAGACGGTAAGCACCGACTTCGACGCCTCGGACCGACTGTACTTCGAGCCGCTGGACGACGAAAGCGTGCGGGACGTGCTGGAGAACGAGGCCGGCGAGGAGGGCGGCGGCTCCGTTGCCCAGATGCCGCCCGTCATCGTACAGTTCGGTGGACAGACAGCGATCAACCTGGCGGAGGGGCTGTATCACGGCGGCGCCCGCATCCTCGGCAGCAGCGTGGAGACGATCGACATTGCGGAGGACCGCGAGCGATTCGAGGATCTGCTCAATCGCCTGGGAGTGCCACAACCGCCCGGCGCGACGGTGCGAACCGTCGAGGAAGCGCTGAACACCGCCGAGACCATCGGCTACCCGGTGCTGGTCCGCCCCTCCTACGTGTTGGGCGGACGGGCGATGGAGATCGTCCACAACGCCACGGACCTGATCCGCTACGTGAACGCGGCGACTCAGCTATCGCCAACGCACCCCGTGCTCATAGACAAGTACCTGGAGGGAAAAGAGCTCGAGGTTGACGCCATCTGCGACGGCCAGACAGTGCTCGTCCCGGGGCTCATGGAGCACGTCGAGCGGGCCGGAGTCCATTCGGGCGACTCCATGGCGGTGTATCCGGCGGTCGGACTCTCGCGCGACGAGGTCGACCACGTCGTGGCCCACACGACTCGCATCGGCCTCGGACTGGGCGTGCGGGGCGTCTTCAACGTCCAGTACGTGCTCTTCGAGGGCAGCCTCTACGTCCTCGAGGTGAACCCACGAGCGAGCCGAACGGTCCCCTTTCTCAGCAAGGTGACGGGCGTGCCGATCGTCACGTTGGCGACACGCGTCATCCTCGGTGAGTCACTCGGGCAGCAGGGCTACGCAGGCGGCTTGTGGCCGAAACAGCACCTCTTCGCGGTGAAGGCGCCGGTCTTCTCGATGGCCAAGCTCACCCGCGTGGACACGTATCTGGGGCCGGAGATGAAGTCGACCGGCGAGGTGATGGGGATCGACCACACCTACCGGGGCGCGATGACCAAGGCGCTCGTCGCGGGCGGCATGATGCTTCCGCCCACGGGTGCGCTGCTGCTCTCCATCGCGGACCGGGACAAGCCGGAGGCGATCCCGCTCATCCGCGCGTTCGCGGCAGCCGGCTACCGCTTCTACGCGACCGAAGGCACGGCGGCGATGATCGCCGCCCTCAGCCTGCCGGTGGTTATGACAACCAAGAAGCTCGACGAGGGGCATCCGAACGTGCTGGACGTGATCCTGGACGGCTCGGTCAACGGTGTCGTGAACACCCTCCAGGGCCCATCGGCACGGCGGGACCAGCTCCGCGACGGCTTCGAGATCCGACGTGCAGCGGCCGAACGACGGATCCCCTGCTTCACGTCGCTGGACACGAGCCGAGTCGTCGCCGACTGCCTCCAATCGGGTGCAAGTACATACGAGGTCCGGACCGTTCCCGAGTACTGGACGCATCACCCAGCAGGCAGAGACGAGGCGTTCGGGGCTCGTGATCGTACGTCTGACGGGAACTCCCTCGCCGGCACCCAGCCGCCGACCGCCGGCCCTCGCGCTGAGCGCGTATGAAGCTGTTCACCGCCTTCGTCCTTGACAACGAAGAGATCATGCGAGCGACGAACGTCCTCACGCTCCGCGCAGGACAGGTGGCACGAAGCGCATCGCCCGGCCAGTTTCTGCACATCCGGTGCGACGATGGGTGCGCGCCGTTCCTCCGGAGACCGATGAGCGTGTATCGTACGGAGCGCGATACGATCCAGCTTATGATTCGCGACGTAGGTGCGGGGTCTGCCAGGCTCGTGCGCGCCCGCTCGGGCGACCCGTTGGACTGCCTCGGGCCGCTGGGTCGCGGCTTCCACCTCGACTCCCACGCACGGAACGTCCTGATGGTGGGCGGAGGATACGGTGTCGCGCCGCTCGTTGGCCTCGCCGAGCGCGCCGTACACCAGGGCATGAGCGTGACGCTCGCCGTTGGCGCGGCGAGCGCGGAGCTGATCTTCCCCCCGAGTCTTCTGCCCGAGGAGGTTGAATACCTGGTTGCGACCGACGATGGTTCGGCGGGGCACCGCGGCTACGTCACCGACCTTGTCGGGGAGCGCCTGGCGTGGGCCGACGCTGTGTATGCGTGCGGCCCGCTTCCCATGATGGCCGCTCTGGCCCGCGTCGTGCGGGACGCGGCCCCGCGGAAGCGCGTGCAGGTGGCCATGGAGGAGCGGATGGGTTGCGCGATGGGCGTCTGTCTGGGGTGCGTCATTGAGACGACCCGGGGCCCGTTGCGGGTATGTACGGAGGGGCCGGTGTTCGACATCCGCCAGATCGTCTGGCGCGATGAGCCGGCGGCGCTGGGGACTGGGGGATAGGGAATGTACGTCGATCTGCAGGTCGAGATCGGCGTCAACGCCAAGGTACCCCTCACCCTGCGGAACCCGGTCATGGTGGCGTCGGGTACATTCGGGTACGGCACTGAGTATGCCCGGCTGATCGACATCCAACGGCTCGGCGCGATCGTCTGCAAGGGCATCACGGTTCGGCCGCGCCGGGGCAACCGGGGACCGCGAATCGTCGAGACGCCGGGGGGCATGCTAAACGCGATTGGGCTCCAGAACGTCGGCATACGTCGCCTCGTTGACGAGAAAGCGCCGCTCTGGGTCCAGTGGGACGTGCCCGTCATCGTCAACATCGCGGGAGATACCGTTGACGAGTTTGCCTCAATGGCCGGGCAGCTTGACGGCGTGCCCGGCGTCGCTGGCATCGAGCTCAATATCTCGTGCCCGAATGTGTGGGAAGGTGGACGCGTGATCGGCGAGGACGCCGCCACGACGGCCGCCATCACCGAAGCCGTGCGCGCGCGGACGGGACTTCCGGTGTTGGTCAAGCTCTCGCCCGAGGTGGCCGACATCTGTGGGGTAGCACGCGCCGCCGAGGAGGCCGGCGCGGACGCCGTCTCTCTCATCAACACGTTGGTCGGCATGAAGATCGACACGCGCACGGGCCGACCTGTCCTGGCAAACGTCACGGGTGGCCTGTCCGGGCCGGCCATTCGTCCCGTTGCCGTGTGGCTCGTCTATGCCGTCAGCCAGGTCGTCGGCATCCCGGTCGTCGGGATGGGGGGCATCGCATCGATCGAGGACGTCCTGGAGTTCATCCTCGCCGGTGCGACAGCGGTCCAGGTGGGCACGGCGACATTCGCAGAGCCGCGCACCGCCCTCGACATCATCGACCAGCTTCCCGACGCGGTCTGTGCGCGGGGACGCGCATCCGTCCATGAGCTTCGCGGTCTCGCCCACTCCGGGCGCGATCGGTAGCGGGGGGCTGCGATGCGTCTTGTGGCCCCAGTGCTCACCCTTGCCATCGCCTCCGTAGCCGCGCTTGTCCTGGCGCTCTCCTCAGCGCCGGTCCTCGAACGAGGCGAGAGGCCCGCCGAGCAGATCCTGCGCATCGCCGGCGCGAGTCTCACCGGACAGATCCTGTTCGGTCACGCGGGAGATGTCTGGGCGGCCCAGGGCAACGGCCTCCAGCAGCTGACGCAGGGGGGACGGCACTGGGGACAACCGGACGGCTCGCCGAACGGGTCGGAGGTCGCCCTCGTGGGTTGGGGACAGAGCTCGACGGACATCTTCGTGCTGGATCTCGCGTCATCGACCTTTGGCCAGCTGACGCTGAGCGAGCAACCACGCATTGCGAACAACGACTGGGCCTTCCACCCCCAGTGGTCCCCCGACGGGGAGTCGATCGCCTTCGTCACGGACCGCTCGTCGCCGCATCCCGTGCTCTGGGTGATGCGGAGCGACGGCTCCAATAAGACGCAGCTCACCCCCGCTCGGTCGGCGCAGGACGCCATCGACTCCTTCGCCTGGTCGCCCGACGGCACGCAGATCGCCGCCACTCGGTCCGAGGGCTCCCTGAGCCAGATCGATATCATCGACGTGGCACAACCGGGCCTGTCCATGCAGATAACCGACGAGCCCGGCGGTGCCTTCGATCCCACCTGGTCTCCCGATGGACAGTACGTCGCCTTTGCCGCTCGCGAGGGAGCGCGAACGCGGATTCGGGTTATCGACATGACCAGCGGCCAG
The DNA here is from genome assembly GCA_009377635.1 of Chloroflexota bacterium. Classification (GTDB taxonomy): domain Bacteria; phylum Chloroflexota; class UBA6077; order UBA6077; family SHYK01; genus WHTR01. The sequence continues at coordinate 13,207 of WHTR01000025.1, read as the reverse complement.
GCAACCACATTGGGGGATGCCGACACGGCGCGGAGCCCCACCTGGTCGCCCTACGGCGGCCAGGTGGCATATCTGGCGCTCGTCGGCCGAGAGTTCGAGTTGTTCGTCCTGAATGTCTCAATCGACAGCACCGGGCAGCTTTCCGCTGGCCCGCCCGCGCAGTTAACGAGCCGGTTCGGCGCGGACGCGACCTCGGGACTGTCGTGGCTTCCGTAGAGGTGAGCGATGGAGCGAGATCGGCGGTTCCTGCATCGACGGGTCATTACCACGAGTGTTGCTCTGGCAGCGCTCTACCTGGTGCTCCTGACGGGAGAGCGCGCCCTGGACGCGTACCGCATAAACCAGGAGGTGGAGTCTGTCCGCCAGGAGATCGCGGCGCTCCAGGAACGGAACCGCGTGCTCGAGGCCGAGCTTGCGGCCAGCCGCGCGGACGGGGGCGTTGAGCGCGTTGCTCGAAGCGACCTCGGCTTGGTCAAACCCGGCGACCACCCGATCGTGATCGAGTGGCCGTCTGGGGGCCGCGACGGAGCGGGGAACGTCGATCCTTCGGCCTTGTCGGGCCAGGAGCCGAATTGGTCCAGCTGGCTCCGATTGTTCGTCGACATCCCGGACCAGCGCTGACCGGAGGCCCGAAAGGCGTTTGTTATAATCGGGTCGGGTGGAGTCTCCCCCAACGTTCGCCTGGGGGCTCCGTGTAGCTGGGCGGGAGCAGATAATGGACAGCAAATGGTTGCGGAACAGCTTCGTGTATTTGATCCTGCTGGTGGCCTTGGTAGCGCTCTTCATCACGGTGTTTCCGCAATCCGGCGACAGCCAGAACGAGCAGATCACCTTGAGCGCGGTCGCTGGTGATGTGAAGGAAGGAAGCGTTAAGCGCATCACCGTGAACGAAAACGACCTCCAGATCGAGTACCACAACAAACCCCAGAAGGCGACCTCGCGAAAGGACCCAAATGAGAGCATCGAGCAGCAGTTATTCTACTATGGGGTGTCGGCCGAGCAGCTCGAGGCCGCAAGCATCGTCTACAGCGATCCACCGCAGTTCCGCGACGTGTTCGGCATCCTCATCAACCTGCTGCCGCTCGTCATCTTCGGGGGCATTCTGCTCTTCATGATGCGCCAGGCCCAGGGGTCAAACAACCAGGCGCTTTCGTTTGGCAAGAGCCGCGCCCGGATGTTCATGGCGAACAAGCCAACGGTAACCTTCGCCGACGTGGCCGGCGTGGACGAGGCGAAGCAGGAACTCCACGAGGTCGTCGACTTCCTGAAGTTCCCAGAGAAGTTCGCCGGGCTCGGAGCCCGGATCCCGAAAGGCGTACTGCTCGTGGGCCCGCCGGGCACCGGCAAGACGCTGCTCTCCCGAGCCGTCGCTGGCGAAGCGGGCGCTCCCTTCTTCAGCATCAGCGGCTCGGAGTTCGTCGAGATGTTCGTCGGCGTCGGTGCCTCACGCGTGCGCGACCTGTTCGAGCAGGCGAAGCGCAACGCGCCGTGCATCGTCTTCGTGGACGAGATCGACGCCGTCGGCCGCCAGCGGGGCGCCGGCCTCGGCGGGAGCCATGACGAGCGGGAGCAGACGCTGAATCAGATCCTGGTGGAGATGGACGGGTTCGACAACAATACGAGCGTGATCGTCATCGCGGCGACGAACCGTCCCGACGTACTGGACCCGGCGCTGCTGCGCCCCGGCCGGTTCGACCGACACGTGGTTCTGCCCGCGCCGGACGTGATGGGCCGCAAGGCGGTGCTCGACGTCCACGCCCGGGGCAAGCCGCTCGAGCCCACCGTGGACCTAGGCGTCCTCGCAAAGCAGACACCCGGTTTCTCGGGCGCCGATCTCGCCAACCTCCTCAACGAGGGGGCGATCATCGCCGCGCGACGCAACAAGCTGACCGTCGGCATGAACGATCTGGAAGAGGCGATCGACCGCGTCATCGCCGGACCAGCTCGAAAGAGCCGCATCATCTCGGACGCGGAAAAGGAGCGGACGGCGGTCCACGAGGGCGGCCACGCCGTCGTTGGACGGTTCCTGGAGCACCATGATCCAGTGCACAAGATCACGATCATCGCCCACGGCATGATGGGCGGCTACACACGGTTCCTTCCCACGGAGGACCGGCACCTCTGGACGCGTTCAGATTTCGAGGATCGATTGGCGGCCACGCTGGGCGGGCACGTTGCCGAGAAGCTCGTGTTCGGCGAGATGAGCACCGGCGCCCAGAACGACCTGGAGCAGGCGACCAACCTGGCACGCAAGATGGTCACCGAGTACGGGATGAGCGACGTACTCGGACCACGGACCTTCGGGCACAAGGAGGAGATGATCTTCCTCGGCCGCGACATTGGGGAGCAGAAGAACTACAGCGAGAAGATGGCCGAGGTGATCGACCAGGAGATCCGGCGCCTGATCGAGCAGGGCCATGATCGCGCGGTGGCGCTCCTGACGCAGCACCGACACATCCTCGAGCTGCTGGCCACCGAGCTGATCAAGCGCGAGACATTGGAAGGCGAGGCGCTCGAGCGGGTGTTCCAAGGTTTGCCCACTGAGGACCCATCAGTGCCGGTCCCGGTCCCGCCGGCTCCGCCCGCGGCACCCGCCGAGCGGACCGAGCGGCCGGTGGCCAAGCCGCGCCCGCGATTCGCTCCCGGCTCGAGCATCCTGTAGTGCCCCGTCGGCAACGCGAGGCGCTCGCCGCAGCCAGGCGGCATACCGCGCCGGAGCACTGAGCCCACCTGCGTAGAGGTGCGACGTGACGGCGATCTACACCGACGCGACGTGCCTCGACCATGCCACCCCCGGGCACCCCGAGTCCCCAGAGCGACTGCGCGTCGCTGTCGCTGCGCTGCGGAACGCGCCAGAAGGCGCCGCCTTTGCGTGGCCGGACGTGCGACCAGCCGAGCGAACATCCATCGAGGCTGTCCACTCAAGCAGTCACGTCGCTTACATCGCTGACCTCGCCGCACGCGGCGGCGGCCACGTGGACCCGGACACCTACGTGACGCCGGCGTCCTACCGCGCTGCACTCGCTGCGTCGGGCGCCGCGCTGCAGGCCGCGCACGACGTCGTGGCCGGCCGCGACGCCAATGCGTTCGTGCTCATCCGGCCCCCGGGCCACCATGCCACCAAGCGCCGCGCCATGGGTTTCTGTCTGTTCAACAACGTGGCCGTCGCGGCCGCGTGGGCGATCACGCATGGGCACGCCCAACACGTGGCGATCCTCGACCTCGATGTGCACCACGGTAACGGGACCCAGGAAATCTTCCTGGACCGGCCGGACATCCTGTACTACTCCACCCACCAGTACCCCTACTACCCGGGGACCGGCCGGGTCGAGGACACAGGGACGGGCGAGGGCGTCGGAACGACGGTGAACGTCCCTCTGCCCGCGGGCTCCGGCGACGTGACGTTTCTCGCGGCGACGGAGCGCGTGCTCGTGCCGGCGGTCAGCCGCTTCCGGCCGGACGTGATACTGGTGTCCCTCGGCTTCGACGCCCACTGGGCCGACCCGCTCGCGCAGATGCGGCTCACCCTTGCAGGGTACGCCGAGATCCTTCAACAGATCCGGGCACTGGCCGAAGAGGTCTGTCGAGGACGACTCGTCGTCGTCCTCGAGGGAGGGTACGACCTGCGTGTGCTGCACGACGGGACCCTCACCGTCGGGTGCCTGCTCTCAGACCAACCGCTGCCAGCCGACACATTGGGGCCGGCACCCCCTGCCCCCGAACCGGCGCGCGCAGCCGAGGTGCTCGCGGCAGTCATAGCCATCCACGATCTGCCGCCGGGCGACTCCAAAACGGGTATCATGTGAGATGCGATCCGGGGCACTGTTTCCGACGTTTTTTCCAGTGAAGGCCTCCGGCGCGCTCAGCTGTCGACCCACGAGGGACCAGTAACCGTGTTTGGATTTTTCTCCCGCCTGCTCAGCGATGCTTCGGAGAAAGAGCTGAAGCGTCTCCAGCCCGTCGTCGGGCGCATCAACGCGCTCGAACGTGGAATTCAGGGACTCGCGGACGAGGAGATTCGCGATAAGACCACCGAGTTCCGGGGCCGGTACCTCGCCGGCGAGCCGCTCGACGAGCTGCTCCCAGAGGCGTTCGCCGTCGTACGGGAGGCGGCATCGCGCGCGATCGGTCAGCGCCACTTCGACGTGCAGCTCATGGGCGGGATCGCTCTCCACGAGGGCAAGATCGCCGAGATGAAGACGGGCGAGGGCAAAACCCTCGTCGCGACGCTGCCCGCGTACCTCAATGCGCTCACGGGGGACGGGGTCCACATCGTCACCGTGAACGACTACCTGGCGCGGCGCGACTGTGAGTGGATGGGGCCGATCTACACGTTTCTCGGCCTACGCGTGGGCGTTATCCAGCACGACATGGACTATCGCGCGCGCCGCGAGTCCTACTCCGCAGACGTCACGTATGGGACCAACAACGAGCTGGGGTTCGACTATCTCCGGGACAACATGGTCTGGAATGTCGGAGAGATGGTGCAGCGCACATTGAACTACGCGATCGTCGACGAGATCGACAACATCCTCATCGACGAAGCCCGCACGCCGCTCATCATCTCCGGGCAGGCTGAGGAATCGACGGACTACTACGTCACATTCGCACGCATCGTACCCCGCCTCCGCCACGAGACGGACTTCACCATCGACGAGAAGCGCCGAGCGATCTCCATCACCGAGGACGGCATCGCCAAGGTGGAGCGGGCGATCGGCGTGAACAACCTGTACGAGCCCGAGAACTACGAGCTCGCCCACTACCTCGAGCAGGCCATGAAGGCTCAATTTCTCTACCGACGAGACCGGGACTACATGGTCAAGGACGGCGAGGTTGTCATCGTCGACGAATTTACCGGTCGTCTGATGCCCGGCCGACGCTACGGCGAGGGGCTTCACCAGGGAATCGAGGCGAAAGAGGGTGTCCGCGTCCAGCGCGAGAATGTGACCATGGCGACGATTACGTTCCAGAACTACTTTCGCATGTACGGAAAGCTCGCCGGCATGACGGGCACCGCCGCCACGGAGGCGGAGGAGTTCCGCAAGATCTACGACCTCGACGTCCTACCGATTCCAACAAACCGGGCCATGATCCGCGACGACCTTCCGGACCTCATCTACAAGACCGAGGAAGCTAAGTTCCACGCAGTGATGGAGGAGATCGTCGAGCACCACCAATGCGGGCAACCGGTCCTGGTGGGCACGATCTCGATCGAGAAATCCGAGCAGCTGAGCCTCCTGCTCGAGCGGGCCGGCATCCCCCACGAGGTGCTGAACGCAAAGCACCACGAGCGAGAGGCGGCGATCATCGCTCAGGCTGGCCGCCCCGACGCCGTAACCATCGCCACCAACATGGCGGGCCGCGGAGTGGACATCCTGCTCGGTGGAAACCCGGCCGGTCTCGCCGAGACGATGATCCGAAAGAAGTACCGGAGCCGCGATCAAACTCCCGCGGAGGAGGTCGACGCGATCCGGCGAGAGGCAGAGGCCATCTGCGAACGCGACCACACGCGGGTCGTCGAGCTTGGCGGCCTTCATATCGTCGGAACGGAGCGGCACGAGGCGCGGCGTATCGACAATCAGCTCCGTGGGCGCTCCGGGCGCCAGGGAGATCCGGGCTCAACGCGCTTCTATCTGTCCCTGGGCGACGACCTCATGCGTCGGTTCGGTGGCCCGACGATCTCCAGTTTGATGAACAAGCTGGGCCTGGACGACGACGTGCCGCTGGAACACAGCCTCGTGTCCAAATCCATCGAGAACGCGCAGCAGAAGGTCGAGGCATACAACTTCGATCTCCGGAAGCACGTCGTCGAGTACGACGATGTGATGAACAAGCACCGCGAGATCATCTACGCCGATCGTCAAGCGGTCCTGGGCGAAGATACCCTGCGCGACCTGCTCCTCGGGTGGGTCGAGCGGGAGATCGACGATCTCGTCGGGGCTCATTGCGCCGGACGGCGTGACGAGGTTGACCACCAGGCACTCCTCGACGCTTTCAACGGGCTTATCCCGAACAACGGGACGACCGTCGAGGATGTCGCCGATCTCCCGGCAGAGCAGATCGCCGAGCATCTAAAAGATGTGGCCGAGCAGGCATACGACGAGAAAGAGCGCGAGCTGGGACCCGAGCTGATGCGTCAGGCCGAGCGCATCGTTGTGCTCCGCATCATCAACTCCCTGTGGGTGCGGCACCTCACGGCGCTCGACGACCTACGCCAGGGCATCGTCCTACGCGCATACGGTCAGCGAGACCCGCTCGTCGAATACAAGGTGGAAGCCGCCAACATGTTCGACGAGTTGCTCCGCGAGATTCAGCACGACGTCACGCACACGATCTTCCACGTCTCAATCGGCGCGACCCCACAACCACCCCGGCAGCAGCGGGCCGCGACCAACCGCGCGGCTGCGTCCGGGCAGCCGGCCCGGGCCGGACGGAAGATCGGGCGAAACGACCCCTGTCACTGCGGGAGTGGCCGAAAATATAAGTACTGCTGCGGCCGCTGAGCCCGTCACGCCGCTCGCGGCCCAGCGGCAGGACGGAGCACCCGGGTGCTGTCGACGTGGGTAAGTCACCAGCGGCGCGCCGCCAGTCCATGGGTGGAGACGGAATGGTAGACGGCAACGCCAAGATGCGGATGATCATCGACAACGTCTCGCGGGTGCTGATCGGAAAGCGGCGGGAGGTGGAGCTCGCGGTCGTGGCGCTGGCCAGCGAGGGGCACATCTTGGTCGAAGACGTACCCGGTGTGGGCAAGACCATGCTGGCCAAGTCGCTTGCCAAGTCCATCGGATGCACGTTCCGCCGGATTCAGTTCACACCGGATCTGCTCCCGAGTGACGTGACCGGAGTCTCGATCTACAACCAGAAGACGGAAGAGTTCGAGTTCCGTCCCGGCCCCATCGTGGCGCAGATCGTGCTCGCCGACGAGATCAACCGCGCAACGCCGAAGACGCAGTCGGCGCTCCTGGAATCCATGGAGGAGCGCCACCTCACGGTGGACGGGGTCACCCACTGGCTGCCGGAGCCGTTCATGGTCATGGCGACCCAAAACCCCATCGAGTACGAGGGCACGTTCCCGCTGCCGGAGGCGCAGCTCGACCGCTTCATCATGCGCATCCGACTGGGCTATCCCTCCCAGAGCGAGGAGGTCGCCGTCCTCGACTCCCAGGTGTTGTCGCACCCCATCGACGCGATTGAGCAGGTCGTCGATGGTCAGGACCTCATCGAGATCCATCGGCTGGTGCGCCAGGTCCGAGTTGACCCGTTCATTCGGCGATACATCGTCGAGATCGTCGCGGCGACCCGGAGCCATCCCGAGGCCTATCTGGGCGCAAGTCCGCGTGGATCCCTGTCGCTCTTCCGCACCGCGCAGGCGTCCGCGTTGGTTAGCGGGAAGGATTACGTCATTCCCGATGACGTCAAGGCCCTGGCGGAATCCGTCCTCAGCCATCGGGTGATCATGAATCCGGCAGCGCGGGTCCGGAACGTCCAGTCAACTGCTGTGGTCCAAGAGGTGCTTCGGTCCGTGCCAGTCCCCGGCGCGCGCGTTCCTGTGTAGGCCGGCATGAGCATCCTCGGCCTGGTCATCCTGTGGCTGGCGACGCTCGTCATCGCGCTCGTGGGGGGCTGGAGCCTCATGTACCACGTCTCGTACGTGGTCCTGCTCCTCGGCGTGATCGCATGGGGATGGACGTATGTGGGCGCCAAGACCATCACCGTCGAGCGTCGCAGCCGATCGCAGCGCGCACAGGTGGGCGGGTACTTCGAGGAGTGGGTTGCCGTTGACAATATCTGGTACCTCCCACTGCCGTGGGTAGAGATCCACTCCGATTCGACGCTGTCGGAGCACGCGGTTCGCCATGGATTCGTGCTCGCACCGAAGGCGCGTCGGAGCTGGACGCTTCGGACAGAGTGCACAACCCGCGGCAAGTTCACGGTGGGCGACATCGTCGTCACCTCCGGCGACCCCTTCGGCCTCTTTCAGAGGCAGGTCCGGTGCGGTTCTGAGACGACACTCATCGTGTACCCGCGCACCGTCGCCTTCTCCACCCCTGGCTACGTTCCGGGGCAGCTCCCCGGCGGCTCACAGCAGCGCGGCAACATCCCGTTCGTCACACCCACCGCCGCCGGCGTGCGCGACTATCAGCCAGCAGACCCCTTTAATCGCATCCATTGGCCGAGCACGGCCCGGACCGGCCGGCTCATGGTGAAGGACTTCGAGCTCGACCCGTTCGCTGATGTCTGGATCATGCTGGATCTGTACCGCTACGCCCACGTCGGACACGGCTCGGAGTCGACGGAGGAGTATAGCGTCACGGTCGCCGCCTCCCTGGCCCGTCACTTTCTGATGCAGAATCGCGCGGTCGGAATGCTTACCCAGCGTGAGATCCTCCACCCGGACCGGGGGATGCGCCAGCTCACGAGGGTGCTGGAGCTGCTGGCAGTCGTTCGAGCGGACCGATGGGAGAAGCTCGGTGGGACGCTGGCCGCCGAGAGCATGAGACTCAACCGGCTGGCGACCGTCTTCGTCGTCACGCCCTCGGTTGAAGGCGAGTGGGTGACGGTGTGCCAGGACCTCAAACACCGCGGCGCATCCATACTCGCCGTGCTGGTGGAGGCCTCGACGTTCGGGAGCAGCACCTCGTCGATCGACGTCGTCGGCTCTCTCGCTTCCGCGAACGTCCCCACGTATCTCGTGAAGCGGGGAGACCCCCTCGAGGAGATCCTGGCGCGCCCGAATCTGGCTGGACTAATGGGGACACCGGGATTTGCTCTCGCGGGAGACAGGCGATGACCCAACACCTCAGGGCGAACGAGCTGTGGTTTGCCGTGCTGCTGGTCGCGATCCTCGCGGTCATACCCGCGGCATCTGTTCAGGCGGCCGGCTGGTCGCCTTACCTGGAGCCGGTGCCCTGGGCGTCCGTCGCTGGCGTGGCGGCGGGCCTGATCGTCGCCCGACGCGGGCTCAGTCGTGCACAGAGCCACCTGGCCGGACTCCTCAGCGGAGCACTCCTCATGAGCGTCCAGTATGCGTGGCTCGGCTCCGATGGCTTCATCCTCGCCCGCATCGGCGTCTTCTTCCAGCGGCTCGCGGACTGGCTGGGTGCCGCCTTCTCCGGTGCGGCCAGTTCCGACAACCTGCTCTTCGCCTACACCATGGCCCTGCTCGCATGGCTCATTGGGTTCGTCGGGGCGTGGTTCGCCTTTCGCCAGCTCAATCCCTGGTGGATTATCCTGCTCGCCGGCTCCGCACTGCTCCTGAATCTCTCGTATGCGCAGCCGGACCTGCTCCCGCTGATCATCGTGCACCTGATCGTGAGCTTTCTGCTCCTCATCCACCTGAACGCCATCGGGCGCACCGCGCGGTGGCGGACGGATTCCGTAGAGTTCGCGCCCCATCAGACCACGGGATTCTCCGTGACCAGCCTGGCCGCCGGGTTAGCAATTCTCTTCATCGCGTGGCGGATGCCCGTCGGGGAGGTTCACCGCAACGTTGCCGACGCCTGGGAGGCAGTCGCGGGCCCGTGGCAGACCCTGCAGGTGAACTTCGACCGGCTCTTCGCTTCGCTGAACCCGTCGCCGCTCTCCGGCCGGGGACTGACCCTATCGCAGGCGATGGCGCCACGGGGCGCCTTCGAGCTGGGCGAGAATCCGGTGATGCGCGTGGCAGGTCGCGAGCCGGCCTACTGGCGCGCCGGCACCTACGACACCTACACCGGGCGGCTGATGACGAACTCCACGACGAACACGGAGCGTCTCGACCGCGGTCAGCCGATCGACGGAACGATGGAGACGGACGAAGGGCGCCGATTCGTGGAGCTGACCTTCACGATGCTCGCCCCCACCAGCTCGATCCTCTACGCGCCCGACTCGCCCATGACGGTGAACGTCCCGAGCGTCTACGAGCACCGGGACGCGCGAGAAGACTTCCTCCTGCTGCGACCTGCGACACCGATCCGGGAGCACCAGCGGTACAACGTCCTCGCCTCGATCTCCTCGGCCTCCACGTCGGAGCTCCGGCAGGCCGCTACGATCTACCCCTCCTGGGTGCGGTCACCATATCTTCAGATTCCGCAGACGCTCCCCGA